>JBJOKY010000574.1:0-3487 GCA_046045865.1 Pseudomonadota bacterium
CAGGCAGATGATCTTGGTGCCCGGGCCGGCGCGGGTGATGAGCGTCTTCATCTGCTTGGGCGTGAGGTTCTGCGCCTCGTCGATGATGACGAACTTGTTCAGGAAGGTGCGCCCGCGCATGAAGTTCATGCTCTTGATCTTGATCTTGCTGCGCACCAGCTCCTGGGTGGCGGCGCGGCCCCATTCGCCGGCCGTGGTGTCGGTGCGGGCCAGCACTTCGAGGTTGTCGTCGAGAGCGCCCATCCAGGGGTTCATCTTCTCCTCCTCGGTGCCGGGCAGGAAGCCGATGTCCTCGCCCACCGGCACCGTGACGCGGGTGACGATGACCTCGCTGTAGCGCCGTTCATCGAGCACCTGGGCCAGCGCGGCGGCCAGGGTCAGCAGGGTCTTGCCGGTGCCGGCCGTGCCGGTCAGGGTGATGAAGTCGCACTCCGGGTCCATCAGCAGGTTCAAAGCAAAGTTCTGCTCGCGGTTGCGTGCCGCCACGCCCCACACCGCGTTCTTGGCGTGGCTGTAGTCCTTCTGCGTGCGCAGCACTGCAGTCTTGCCGGTGATCTCGGCCACCTTGGCGTACAGCGGCGCGTTGCCCGGGGTTTCGAGATACACGAACTGGTTGATCATCAGCGCCGGCACGAGCGGGCCGCTGATGCGGTAGTAGGTCACGCCGCCCTGCTGCCAGCTCTCCATGGTCTTGCCGTGGCGCTCCCAGAAGTCGGCCGGCAGGGCCATGACGCCGGTGTAGAGCAGGTCGCCGTCTTCCAGCGCCTTGTCGTTGAAGTAGTCCTCGGCGGCCAGGCCCAGCGCACGTGCCTTGACGCGCATGTTGATGTCCTTGGACACCAGCACCACCTCGCGGCCGGGCTGCTGCTCGATGAGGGTCTGCACCACGCCCAGGATCTGGTTGTCGGCCTTGCCCTGGGGCAGACCGGCGGGCAGCTTGTATTCGACGAAGGTGGTCTGGAAGTAGAGCTTGCCGCCGGCCTCGCGCCGCCCGGTCTTGGCCAGCGGGATGCCGGCCTTGGGGTCGAGCGAACCGTCGGTGGCCAGTGCGTCGAGTTCGCGACTGACCTGGCGGGCGTTGCGCGCCACCTCGCTCATGCCCTTCTTGTGGCCGTCCAGCTCCTCCAGCGTGATCATGGGCAGGTAGACATCGTGTTCCTCGAAGCGGAACAGCGACATCGGGTCGTGCATGAGCACGTTGGTGTCGAGCACGAAGAGCTTGGCCGGGCCGCCCTTGGTCTTGCGCGACCTGGCGCTCTTGGGCCGGGTGACGTGATGGCCGCGCTGTGCCGGGTACTCCTGTGCCGCGCTGGTCTCCGCGCTGGCCGAGGCGCTGGAGGGAAGGTTGGCGGCGGCGACCGTGTCGGCGCCCGCTGCGGCCGCAGCAGCCTGCAGTTCGGGCGTGGCGGTTGCAGGGCCGGCCGTGTTCTTCGCACCCCGGGTGCGCGAGCTGCCGGCAGCGGCGCGGGGCGAGCTGGCGGCAGGCGCTGCCGGGGCGGCGGCGCCGGAAGACGCGCCAGCTCCGGATGAGACCGAGGCGCTGGAGGCCGAGGCCTTGTTGCCGCTGCTGCGGGTCAGGCTCGGCGTGCCGAGTTCCGATGCGTCGAGTTGTGCGGCTTTGCGGGCAGGGGGCTTGGGCAGAGGCATGTCGGCTGGAAGTGCTGGGCGACCAAACAAAAAGGCCGCACAGCGAGCTGTACGGCCTTCATGGGGAGGGAGTCGGAGGAACACGCGAGGTGCATGGGCTGATTATGCAGCCCGCTGCGCACGCGGCCGGCCGGCGAGGCCTGCCGCTCACCCCCGGCTCAAGCGCTTTGTGGCTTGCGCAGGCTCTCGGCAGCTTCGAGCACTTCGTCGACATGGCCGGCCACCTTGATGCCGCGCCACTCGGCGCGCAGCACGCCTTGCGGGTCGATCAGGAAGGTGCTGCGCTCGATGCCCTTGACCTTCTTGCCGTACATGATCTTGTTCTTGACCACGCCGAACATGTGGCAGAGCTTTTCCTCGGTGTCGGCGATCAGTTGAACTTCTCGTGCGACAGCATGTTGTCGCGCGACACACCCAGCACGACTGCTCCGGCCTTGATGAATTCACTGTGCTTGTCGCGGAACTGCATGGCCTCGGTGGTGCAGCCCGGGGTATTGTCCTTGGGGTAGAAATACAGGACGACGGTCTTGCCGAGGAAGGCCTGCGGAGTGAACTTCACGCCGCCGGTTGCATTCGCTTCAATATCCGGGAGAGCTTTGTTGAGAGCGGGCGTCATGCAGGTCTTGTAAATGGCCGCCCGAACGGGCGCAAGCCTGCGATTATAAAGGGCTGCACCGGCACCCGTCAGGGGTGGCGCGCGTGCTGAATGATTTCGCGTTTCAGAGCAGCAGGGCGGCCAGCACCTTGCGGCCTTCGCTGGCCAGGATGTTGTAGGTGCGGCAGGCCGCCGCGGTGTCCATGGTCTCGATGCCGATGCGCCGGCTCATGAGCGGCGCCAGCAGGGCCGGCGGCGCAAATCGCAGCCTGGAGCCGCTGCCGAAGATCACCAGTTCGGGCTCGTGCGCCGCCAGCAACGCGAAGTGCTCCATGCTGAGCTCGGCCAGGGCTTCGGTGCCACCAACCACGGGCCCTGCACCCACCTGCCACGGCCGCACCTCGCCCTGCCAGGGCAGCACCAGGCTGTGGCGCCGCTCCACGCCGTTGACCGTGATGCAGCCGGGCTGGAAGGACTGGATGGCGTTGACGCCGATGAGTTGGTCGGGTTGCAGCTTCATGGAGCGGTAAGGGCAGGGCGCCGGGCTGCCGGCAGGTCGCCGTGTGCGGCGGGGCAGCCACGACCCTATGGTTAAATTCCGGGTTGATCTTCGTCGACCCACCCGACTGTCGTCCACCGTTCAGGATACCCCGTGCTCAAGCCCATCGCCAAGTCCAGCAAGCTCGCCAATGTCTGCTACGACATCCGTGGTCCCGTGCTGGACAAGGCCCGCCAGATGGAGGAAGAGGGCCAGAAGATCATCAAGCTCAACATCGGCAACGTGGCGGCCTTCGGCCTGCTGCCGCCCGACGAGATCGTGCAGGACATGATCCGCAACCTGCCCTCGCAGGTGGCGGCGGGCTACACCGACAGCAAGGGCCTGTTCGCGCCGCGCAAGGCGGTGGTGCACTACACGCAGGAAAAGAACATCCGGGGCGTGAGCGTCGACGATGTCTACCTCGGCAACGGCGCTTCCGAGCTGATCGCGCTGAGCATGAACGCCCTGCTCAACGACGGCGACGAGGTGCTCATCCCGGCGCCCGACTACCCGCTCTACACCGCCGTGGTGGCGCTCTCGAGTGGCACGCCGGTGCACTACCGCTGCGACGAGTCGAGTGGCTGGCTGCCCGACATCGACGACCTCAAGGCCAAGGTAACCCCGCGCACCAAGGCGCTGGTCATCATCAACCCGAACAACCCGACCGGCGCGCTGTATCCGGAAAGCGTGCTGCTGCAGTTGATCGA
>JBJOKY010000575.1:0-3809 GCA_046045865.1 Pseudomonadota bacterium
TGCCCGAGCTGAAGTGGCGCTGGGGCTACCCCTTCGCCCTGGGCATCATCGTCAGCACCTGCGGCATCCTGTGGTGGCGCTTCAGGAAGCTGGGGTGGTTGTAGCGGCGGGCGGACGCCCGGGCCGGCAGGCTCAGCCCACGGCCTGCTGCGGCGCGCGGCCGAGCAAGCGCTGCACGGCCTGCAGCACGGCGCTGGCAATGGCCAGGCCACCGGCGTCGGACGGCTCGATGTCATTGGCGTAATGCGCCGGCTGGTCGCAGACGCGGCGCAGGTCGATGCTGGCCAGCCCGTGCTCGGCGGCCACGCGCAGGATGACGTCGTCGAAGAGCGCAATCGCGCGGCGGAACACCGCCGCTTGGGAGGGCTCGGCGATGTTGGCGTTGTAGACGGCGCAGACGACGAGCGGCAGGCCGGTGGCCAGGCAGTCCGCGATCACGCCACGGTAATCGCGCTCGAAGCCCAGCAGCAGGGTGTCCATGACCAGCAAACCCTCGGCCACCGTGCCGACCCGGCCGTGGAGCTGGTATTCATTGAGCAGCGCGTCGTTGCCGCCCACGCTCAGCACCAGGCAATCCGCGTCCTGCGGCAAGGCCTGGAGCTGGCGGGAGATGCCGGCCGTCGTGGCGCCGTCGCTGGCCAGCAGCGTGGCCTGCCAGCCCGCTGGCAGCAGGGCGGCCAGGTGCTGGCGCACGTCCGGGCGGCCGTTCACGTACACGCGGTTGTCGAAGATGGAATCACCGAGCAGGACGATGTGCGGCATGGCGATTCCCGGTGCGACAGGACAGCAGGTGAAGTGAACAACCGGCCGGCCAAGGGCTGCAGCCCTCGCCGGCAGCCTATTGCAGCGCCGGCATGCTGCGCAGCGCACGCACTGCGCCCGCGCCCATCGCCGCGCCGAAGCGCTTGGCCAGGCGTTCGGCGACGTTTTCCTTGGGTGTGTAGTCGATCACGTCCTCGGCCTTGACCACCTCGCGCGCCACATAGTCGAGGTTGCCGAAGCCGTCGGCCAGGCCCATCCTGACGGCTTCCTCGCCGTTCCAGAACAGCCCCGAGAAGGTGTCGCGGGTCTCCTTCAGCCGGTCGCCGCGGCCTTCGCGCACCACCTTGATGAACTGCTGGTGGATCTGGTCGAGCATGGCCTGGGCAAAGGCCTGCTGGCGCGGGCTGACAGGCGAGTAAGGGTCGAGCATGCCCTTGTTCTCGCCGGCGGTGAGCAGGCGGCGCTCCACGCCGAGCTTGCCCATCAGGTTGGTGAAGCCGAAGCCGTCCATCAGCACGCCGATGGAGCCGACGATGGACGCCTTGTCGACATAGATCGCGTCGGCCGCCACGGCCACGTAGTAGGCGCCCGAGGCGCAGCTTTCCTCGACCACCACGTAGACCTTCTTGTCGTGCTTGGCCTTCAGGCGGCGGATCTCGTCGTTGATGATGCCGCTCTGCACCGGGCTGCCGCCGGGCGAGTTGATGCGGATGACGACGGCCTGCGCGCCCACGTCCTCGAAGGCGCTCTTCAGGCCGACGATCATGTTCTCGGCGCTGGCTTCGGTGTCGGGCGCGATCTCGCCGCGCAGTTCGACCAGGGCAGTGTGCGGGCCGGTGGGCGCGGCACCGCGTTCGGCCTGGTGCACCAGGGCCCAGGCGATGATGGCGAACACCGCCAGCCAGGCCAGGCGGAAGAAGAAGCGTGTGCGCTGCGAACGCGCACGGTCGCGCATGTATTCGCGCGCGAACTGCTCGATCAGGGTCTCGAGCGCGGGCCGGCTGCTGGCCGGCGCGGCGCTGCTGGCTGACGGCCCAGGGGCCGGGGCGGGCAGGGCAGGCTCGCCGCCGGGCGGCACGGGCGGCAGGGTGGAATAGGGATCAGGCGTCTCGTTGCTCATGTTCTGTGCCGCGGCGGTTGGACAGCCGGGGGGCGGCTGCCTGCTTCAGTCATTCAGTCGGCAAATGCCGGTGCGAAGCGGGAAGAAGGATACCAATACACCTGTCCGTCGCGTTCCTGCACGGTCAAGGCGGTCAGCCGGCAGGGGCCGGCGATGCACTGGCCATCCAGCGGCGTGTAGACCGCGCCGTGCATGCTGCAGATGATGTACTGGCGGGTGTCGTCCAGGAACTCGCCGGGTTGCCAGTCGAGCTCGGCCGGCACGTGGGCGCAGCGGTTCAGGTAGGCGACGACGCGGCCGCCGAAGCGCAGAACGAAGCCGCGCACCGGCCGGCCGTGGTCGAGCAGATCGAACACATGGGCACGGCCGGTTTCGGCCAGGTCGGCCGCGGCGCACAGCAGCACGGCAGCGTGCTGCGGCTGTTCGTCGGGGGATGGGCGGGTGTCGTGCATGGTCGTCGTTGCGGATCAGGTGTGTCGCGCCAGCCAGGCGCCGAGTTCGGTCACGTCGGCGGCCACGTGCAGCGGCGCCAGGGCCTGCAGGGCGTCGACGCTGTGGGCGCCGTAGGCCACGCCCACGGCGGCGGCGCCGGCATTGGCGGCGAGCTGCAGGTCGTGGGTGGTGTCGCCGATCATGAGGGTGCGCTCGGGGTCGACGCCGAACTCGCGCATCAGCTCCTGCAGCATGCGCGGATCGGGCTTGCTGGCGGTTTCGTCGGCGGTGCGGGTGGCGTCGAAGTAGGCACCCAGGCCGCTGCTCTCCAGCGCCGAGTTGAGGCCCAGGCGGCTCTTGCCGGTGGCCACGCCCAGCCAGTGGTGGCGGGCCTTGAGGGTCTCCAGCAACTCCACCACGCCTGGAAAGAGGGTGATGGCGTGCTGGTCGGCGAAGTAGTGATGGCGGTAGCGCCGCGCCAGCTCGGGGTAGCGCTCGGGCGCCAGGCCGGGCGCCGCATGGGCCAGCGCATCGTTGAGGCCCAGGCCGATGACGTAGGAGGCCTGGGCATCGCTGGGCACGGCGTGGCCCAGGTCGCGGCAGGCGGCCTGGATGCAGCGGGTGATGAGGGCGGTGGAGTCGAACAGCGTGCCGTCCCAGTCGAAGACGATGTGGTCGAATTGGCGCGGCAGGGCGGTCATGGACGGGATCGGGTCGGGGCGGGACGGGGCCGGCTGGCAGGAGCGGGTGCTGGCGCTGGAGGTGCGGACGAGGCGGCGGTGGACGCTGCGGCTGCCACGTCGGCGTTGGAATGCGCCAGGGCCTCCAGTGTCGCCGCGCTGGCGCCCAGGTGCCGGAGCAGGGCCAGGCAGTCGGCCGGCAGGGCGGCCTGCAGGCTGATGCGGGCGCCGCTGGCCGGATGGTCGAAGGCGAGGCGGCGGGCGTGCAGGAACATGCGCTCGAAGCGCAGCCGCGGCGCCGCCGCATCCCCCGCCCGGGCCACGCCCTGGCGCGACCAGGCGTGGTTCAGCTCGAAGTCGCCATATTTGTCGTCACCCACGATGGGGTAGCCGGCATGCTGCAGGTGCACGCGGATCTGGTGGGTGCGGCCGGTCCGGATCGTCACGTCCAGCAGGGTGGCGCCGGGCAGGCGCTCGCGCGGCCGCACCAGGGTGAGGGAGGGCATGCCGCTGTCGTCCTCCTCGTCGTCGTCGCCACGCCGGGTGTTGCGGCGCCCGGGGGCAGCCGCTGCGGTAGTCGCCACGCTGCCGGCCACCCGCACGCGCCGCTCGCCCTGGGCGTCCAGGGTCTTGACCAGGGCGACCTCGATGCGACCCAGGCCGGCCGGCCAGTCGCCGATCACCAGGGTGCTGTACTGCTTGTCGGTGCGGCGCTGGCGGAACTGCTCCTGCAGGGCGGTGAGGGCGCTGCGCTTCTTGGCCACCAGCAGGATGCCCGAGGTCTCCTTGTCCAGGCGGTGCACCAGTTCGAGGAA
>JBJOKY010000250.1:0-6867 GCA_046045865.1 Pseudomonadota bacterium
GGCGCCGGCCGGCAGGTTGCTGTTGGTGTAGCTGCGCAGGAAGCCGGTGTCGGCGCCGAACTGCAGGCCGCCGTTGGCCAGCACCCGCACCGAGCTGTAGGCCGTGCCGGCAAACGTGAAGGTGAAGCCGCCAGTGAAGGTGAGCGTGGCCTGGTCGTCGTCGCCGGGGTAGCTGGTGCACAGCTTGTCCCACACGACGGTGGTAGCCGCGCTCTCCCAGCTGTAGCTGTCGCTGCGGTAGGTGTAGGTGGCCGCCTGCGCCAGCGGCGACAGCAGCAACAGCAGCAGCGCAAGCAGCGCGCTGGCGGGGCGGCCCATGGCGGCGACGGCGCTGGCCTCAGTTGCCGGCGGCAATGCCGGTGTAGGTCTGGCTGTAGCTCTGCGTCGGGCTGACGGTCTTGGTCACCGTGCAGCTGGCGGTGGCGCCGTTGGTGGTGCCGATGTCGGCGCCCGCGGCCGAGGCAGCCATGCCGGCCGGCAGCGCGCCGCCCTGCAGGAGGCTGGCGGTGTCGGCGCAGGAGTCGACCTTGGCGCACTTGCCCGCCGTGACGACGTTGCCGGTGAGCGCGCAGCCGCTGTAGTTGAGGTTCATGGCCGCGGCCGCGGCGCCGGCCACACCGTCCACGGCAGCCTGCTCGGCGTCGCCGCGCATGTCGATGAACTTGGGCAGGGCGGTGGCGGCCAGCACGCCGAGGATGACGATGACCACGATGAGCTCGATCATCGTGAAGCCTTGCTGTTGTTGACGCGATTGCATGGAGGACTCCTGACAGGTGGAAAGCACGGGGACGACGTGGGCGGCTGGGCCGGCCCGCAGGGCGCAGGTCGAACGGCCCGGGGGTGCCTGGGCATGGGCCTCAGGCCGCGCCGCAGGTGCCGGCGACTTGTTCAATATCGGCAGCCGCCCGGCCGACTTGACGGCCGGTGGTGCGGTGGGCGTGCAGACTGGGCACATGACGCGTCTGGTCGGGTCGGGTCTGGTCGGGTGGGCGGCGGCGGCGCTCAATGCGCCATCACCGTGCGCCCCAGGTTCCAGATCGGCAGGAACACGCCCAGCGCCAGCAGCAGCACCAGCGCGCCCAGCAGCACGATGAGGAGCGGCTCGATCTGCTGGCCCAGGGTCTTGAGCTCGTACTCGACCTCGTGGCCGTAGAGCTCGGCGACCTCGTCCATCAGCTCGTCGAGCGCGCCGGTCTCCTCGCCCACGGCGATCATCTGCAGCACCACGGGCGTGAACACGCCGCTGGCTGCGGCCGAGCGCAGGATGGATTCGCCGCGCTCGACCGCGTGGCGCATGGCCTCGACCTTGGTGGCGATGTGGGCGTTGTCCACCGTCTGTGCCACCACGGTCAGGGCCTCGGCGATGGGCACGCCGCTGCGCAGCGACAGCGCGAAGCTGCGCGCGAAACGCGCCAGCACCGCCTTGCGCACGATGGCGCCGGCCACCGGCAGGCGCAGCAGCAGGGCGTCGCGGCGCAGCCGGCCGGCCGGCGTGGCGGCCCAGCGCCTGTAGCCCAGCCAGCCGGCCACGGCCGCGGCGACCATGAGCCAGCCCCAGTCGATGGTGAGGCGCGAGCTCCACATCAGGATGCGGGTGGGCAGCGGCAGCGCCGCGCCCGACTGCGCGAACACCGTGGCGAAGGCCGGGATGACCATCAGGTTGATCACGCCCAGCGCCACCACCATGGCGGCGATGACGAAGCTGGGGTAGCGCAGCGCAGCCCGGACCTGCTGGCGCATGGCCTGCTCGAACTCCAGGTGGCGGAACAGGCGCAGGAAGATCTCGTCCAGCCGTCCGGTCATCTCGCCCACGCGCACCAGGGCGATGTAGAAGGCGTCGAACACCGCACCCTGGCGTGCCAGCGCGGTCGACAGCGGCAGGCCCGACGCCAGGCTGCGCCTGACCTCGCCCAGCGTGGCCTGGAGCGCGGCGCTGGCGGTCGACTCCTGCAGTCCGGCCAGCGCGCGCAGGATGGGCACGCCCGCGCGCAGCAGGGTGTTGAGCTGGCGGCTGAACAGCATCAGGTCCTGGCCGCCGACGGGCGGGCCGGCCAGCAGGCGCGCACGCAGCGGCGCCGCCAGCCGGCGCAGCACCTGACCGGCTGTCCGGGCGCCACCCGCGGCGGCCGCTGCTGCCGCCTGGCCCGCGCTGGCCGTGCCGCCCAGCGGCTGGATGGTCAGCGGCGTGATGCCACGGCCCTGCAGCACGTCGGCCACCGCGCCGGCGCTGGGCGCGTCGAGCTCGCCGCGGCTGGTGCCGGCAGTGGCAGCGTGTCCGGTCCAGGCGTAGCGCGGCATGGTGGGGCGCCTCAGTCGGCCAGCTGGTGGCTCACGCGCATGGCTTCCTGCACCGTGCTGCGCCCGGCCAGCACCAGGGCGGCGGCGTCGCGCGCCAGGGTGTGGCCGGCCATCTGGCGCCGCCCGGCGGCGACGAAGGTGGCCGGGTCGCCGTGGTTGATGGCGTCGACCAGCTCGGGCGTCATCTCGATGAACTCGTAGATGCCGGTGCGCCCGCTGTAGCCGGTGTGGTTGCACACGCCGCAGCCGCGGCCGTGGCGCAGCCGGCCCAGGTCCGGATCCAGCGCCGGCGCCAGGCCCGCGCCGGCCTGGCCGGCCAGCCAGGCCTGCTCGTGCGCGTCGGGCTGGTGCGGCTCGGCGCAGTGCGGGCAGACCACCCGCACCAGGCGCTGGGCCAGCACCATCTGCAGCGACAGCGCCACCATGTAGCGCGGCACGCCCATGTCGAGCAGCCGGATGGGCGTGGACAGCGCATCGTTGGTGTGCAGGGTCGACAGCACCAGGTGGCCGGTGAGCGCGGCGCGCAGGCCGATCTCGGCGGTCTCCTGGTCGCGCATCTCGCCCACCAGGATCACGTCCGGGTCCTGGCGCAGCGCGCTGCGCAGCACGCGCCCGAAGCTCAGGTCGATCTTGTCGTGCACCTGCACCTGGTTCAGGCCGGCCAGGCGGTACTCGACCGGGTCCTCCACGGTGATGATCTTGCGTTCGCTGCTGTTGAGCGTGTTGAGCGCCGCGTACAGCGTGGTGGTCTTGCCGCTGCCGGTCGGGCCGGTGACCAGCACCATGCCCGACGGCCTGGCGATGGCGCGGCGCAGCGCGGCGTTCACGCGTGCGGGCAGGGCCAGGGCGTCGATCGCCAGCAGGCCGGTGCCCTGGTTGAGCAGGCGCATCACGACCGATTCGCCGTACTGCGTGGGCATGGTCGAGATGCGCACGTCCACGCTGCCCTTCTTCAGCGCCACGGCGAAGCGGCCGTCCTGCGGCAGGCGCTTTTCCGAGATGTCGAGCTGGGACATCAGCTTCAGGCGCAGCGCCACGGCGGCGGCGATCTTGGCGTCGGCCTCGGTCTGCACGTGCAGCACGCCGTCGATGCGGAAGCGGATGCGCAGGCTGTCGCCCTGCGGCTCGATGTGGATGTCCGAGGCGCGCACACGTAGCGCCTCCTCGAACACCGAGGCCAGCAGGCGCACCACCGGTGCGTCCTCGGCGCCGGCCTGGCCGGCGCCCAGCAGCTCGCCCAGGTTGCCGAGCTGGCCCAGGCCACCCGGGCCGCCCAGCCCGAGCTGCACGCTGTCGAGCTCGCTGGTCAGCTCCTTGGCCAGGCCGGCGATCTCCTCGGTGCGCCGGTAGCTGCGGTCGATGGCGGCCAGCAGCTGGCTCTCGGCCACCACCACCAGCTCGATCTCGCGCCGCACCAGCCGGCTGATCTCGTCGTAGGCGGCGATGTCGGTCGGGTCGGCCATGCCCACGCGCACGCCGGCCGGGGTCTCGTCCAGCGCCAGGGCGCGCAGGCGGCGCGCCTGCACCTCGGGCAGCAGGCGCGCCACCTCGTGGCGCACGGCGCGCTGGCCCAGGTCGACGAAGGGCACGCGCAGCTGGCCGGCCAGGGCGCGCGCGATCTGCACCTCGTCGACCAGGCCCAGGTCGATGAACACGCGGCCGAGCTTGCGCCCCGAGCTGCGCTGCGCGGCCAGCGCCTGGGCCAGCTGCTCGGCGCTGATGAGGCCCTGGGCGACCAGCAGGTCACCCAGGCGGATGCGTTCGGGGCGGGCCATGGCGGGGGGTCACTGGTAGGCAGGGGCGGGGGCGGGGGCGGGGGCCGGCCGGGCGGCCTCGCCGTCGATCTGCAGCAGCCGGCGCGGCGAGGCGTCGGCATCGGGCGGCATGCCGGCGGGGGGGGCGGTGGATGGCTGCAGCGGCTCGAACGCGCCCGCGCGCCAGGGCTGCAGACGGCTGGCGGGCATGCGCGCGTCGGCCTCGGGCCAGGGCTCGCCGCTGCGGATGACGCTGGGCTTGATCAGGATCACCAGCTCGCGCTTGTGCAGCACGCTGGCGCTCTGGCGGAACAGCGGGCCCAGCACCGGCAGGCCGGCCAGTCCGGTCACGCCGCTGCGCTCCTCGCGCTGCTGCTGGCTCATCAGGCCGCCGATGGCGACGATCTCGCCGTCCTTCACGCGCACGATGGAGTCGGTCTCGTTGATCGTGCTGCTGGCCAGCGGCAGCTGGTAGCTGCCCAGCGAGCCCAGGTTGATGTTCTTCTGTTTCTCGCTCACTGTGCTGATCGAGGGGTGCACGTGCAGCATGACCTGGCCGTCGGCGCCGATCTGCGGCGTCACGTCCAGCGCGATGCCCGAGAAGAAGGGCTGCAGGATGACCGAGGGCGTGGAGCTCGAACTGCTGCCCGTGCTGGTGGTGGTGGACGACACGCCGGTGACGTAGAGCTCGTCGCTGCCGACCTTGAGCACGGCCTTCTGGTTGTTCAGCGTGGCGATGCGCGGGCTGGACAGCACCTGCACCTTGCCCTGGGTTTCCAGGAAGCTCAGCAGCGCGGCGAAGTTGCCTGACTGGAAGGCCAGGCCGTAGAACGGTGCTCCGCCGCTGGCTGCGGCCAGGTTGGCGCCGGCCGTGATGCTGGTGCTGCCCTGCACCAGCGCGCCGCTGGCGCCGATGCTGCTGCCCGGCTGCGCCAGGCCCAGGCTGACGGCACTGCCCAGCAGGCGGCCGAAGGCAGCCCAGTTGATGCCCGACTGCGACTCGCTGCCCAGTTCGACGTCGAGGATCTTGGCCTCCAGCATCACCTGGCGCTCGATGTTGACCTGCACGGCCTGCAGATAGGCCTCGACCTGGCGCAGCTCGGCCGGCGTGGCGCGCACGACGATCACGCCGGCCGCGGCGTTGATCACCAGGCTGCGGCGCGGCCCGGCGGCGGCGGTGCCGGCGGCGCTGGTGGCCGCGCCTGCGCCGGCCTCGTCGCCCAGGCCGAGCAGGGCCTGCAGCGAGGCCTTGACGTCGCGCCAGAAGTCGGCGTCGGAGCTGGTGCGCACGTAGGCGCTGTCGTCGTTGCGGGCGTTGCCGGCCGCCGGGTTGCCACCACTGCTGCCGGCCGGGCTGCCGCTGCCGTAGGTGCCGGTGTTGCCGCCATGGCCGCCGGTGTTGCCGCCGTTGCCGCCACCGGCTGCGCTGATGGAGGCCGAGCTGACGTGCAGGTCGCTCGTGCCCTGACGCCGCCCGGGCAGGTAGCCGACCTGGAACAGCCGGGTCTGCACGCCGCTCGGCAGCACGACGATGCGCCGTCCGCTGATGCGGTAGTC
This sequence comes from Pseudomonadota bacterium, assembly GCA_046045865.1. Classification (GTDB taxonomy): domain Bacteria; phylum Pseudomonadota; class Gammaproteobacteria; order Burkholderiales; family Burkholderiaceae_C; genus Sphaerotilus. The sequence continues at coordinate 5,610 of JBJOKY010000250.1, forward strand.
GTAGCCGTAGAGCTCGCGCAGGGCATCCAGCGCCTCGGGCACGGTGGTGTCCTGCAGCCTCAGGGTGATCTGGCCGGTGACCTCGGGCCCGGTCAGCAGCTGCCAGCCCGAGCCCATCGCCAGCTGCATGAAGACCTGGGCGGCCGGCGCGTTGTTGACCGCCAGGTCGAAGCGTGGCTCGGCCGCTACGGCGGCCGGCGCGGTGACGGCCAAGGTGCGTGCGGCGGCGGACGATGCCGCGGGCGATGGTGCGCCCGGCTGGTCCTGGGCCCGCGCGGGGTCGGCCGGCGCGGCGGCGAGCAGGGCGGCCAGGAGCAGGGCGGGCACAGGCGGTCGGCGTGGCGAGGGGTACACGATCAGGGCCTGGTTGCGGCCGGGCTGCCGCCGGCCAGGGGCGGCAGCAGGCTCAGCCACAGCGTGGGGGGCGGGGGGGCGGATGGGGAAGTGGCTGCACAGGCCGTGGCGGTGGCAGCGGGCCTGGTGCTGGCCGCACCGCGGGGCGTCGAGGGGCACGGTGCCGGGCGCGCCAGCAGCACGCCGTCGGCGCGGATGGCCTGCACCGTCCAGCCCGCCTGCCGGTCGCCGACCTGCAGCACCTGGCCGTCGATCAGCGCGCTGGGCGGGCCGGAACGCGGCAGGTGCAGGGCCTGCAGCAATGGCGGTGGCGGGCTGGGCGGGCGGACCGCGGGGGTGGCCAGGCCCGGTCGCGTGGCCGGGCCCGGGCTGCCGCCCGGGTCTGGCGTGGTGCGGCCCGCGCCGCCCAAGCCCGGCGGGCGGGTCGGGTCCGCCAGCTCGGGGCGGGGGCCGGCCGGCCGCACCGGCCGGTCGCCCGGCGTGTGCAGTGTCATGCTGGTGGTGGCCTGGGGCGGGCGGGGCGCCGCTGCCTGCACCTGTGACTGCACCTGTGACTGCACCTGTGACTGCACCTGCGCCTGCGCCGGGCTGGCGAACAGCAGCGCCAGGCCGGCCGCCCACCAGGTGGCCAGGGCGACCAGGCCGGCGCCGGCGCAGGCGGCGCCCAGCAGGCTGGTGAGGATGCGCACAGCCAGGCCGCGCTGCCAGCGCCGCGCGTGTTGCCGCGCCAGCCGTGCCTGCGGGGTGGCCGGTGGTCGGGCCATGGTCACAGCTCCACCCAGCCGGCCTGCGGGCTCAGGGTGTAGAGCTCCAGCCGCAGCTGCAGCGCCGGGTGGTGTTCGGCGTCGAGCCTGAGCGGGCCCCACAGCAGCTGCTGGGGCAGGGCCTCGAGCGCCTGCAGATA
>JBJOKY010000251.1:0-6859 GCA_046045865.1 Pseudomonadota bacterium
GCGCCCGCTTCAGGATGGGGTTGTGGCGACGCTGGTGGCCCACAAGCACTGGCACGTCGGTGCGCGCGGCGTGGGCGACCAGGCGTTCGGCCTGGGCGAGGGTGTCGGCCACGGGCTTTTCCACCAGCACCGCCACGCCGCGGTCCAGGCAGGCCATGGCGATGTCGACATGGGTGGTGTTGGGCGTGGCGACGATGGCCGCCGCCGGATGGGTGGCGGCCAGGGCCTCCTCATGGCCGGCCCAGCAGGGCAGGCCGGCGTCGAGCGCGACGGCACGGCCGGCCTCGGTCGGGTCGACCACGCCCAGCACCCGGATGCCCGGGTGGCGCAGGCAGCGTGCCAGGTGCATGCGCCCGACCGCGCCGGCGCCGATCAGGAGCAGGGGCAGCGGGGCGCGTGTGGAGGAGGTGGCGGACATGGTGGCGGTTGATCCGGAAGCTGCTTGCATAAAAGTGGAACACAGTTCAACAAATGAATGCAAGCCCATTTATACTGACGGCAACACACCCCCCGGCCGCACCCGGCCCCTCCATCGGCCGCACGCCGGCCAGACCACCATGCTCGACAGCTACAGCGGCGCCACCCGTGTCCTGGCCATCGTGGGCGACCCCATCGCCCAGGTGAAATCGCCCTCGGGCGTGACCCGCGCCCTGCGCGAACGTGGCGCCGACGCCGTGGTCGTGCCGGCCCACGTCAGCCCGGCCGACCTGCCTGCCTGGGCCGCCGCGATGCGGCTGCAGCGCAACCTGGACGGCATCATCGTCACCGTGCCGCACAAGTTCGCCGTCGTGCCGCTGTGCAGCGCGCTCACCCCGCGGGCGCGTTCCATCGGTGCGGTCAACGTGATGCGGCGCATCACCGGCGGCGAACACGCCGGCGGCTGGCTGGGCGACATGTGCGACGGCGATGGCCATGTGGCCGGCCTGCGCGCCGCCGGCTGCGAGCCGCGCGGCCTGCGCGCGCTGCTGGTGGGTGCGGGTGGTGCGGGCTCGGCCATCGCCCATGCCCTGGTTGATGCCGGCGTGGCCAGCCTGGCCCTGCACGAGGCCGACGAGGCGCGCCGCGCCGCCCTGGCCGCCAGGCTGCAGGCCTATGGCCAGGTGCCGATCAGCATGGGCAGCGCCGACCCCACGGGCTACGACCTGGTCGTCAACGCCACACCCATGGGCATGCAGGCCGATGACCCGCTGCCGGTCGACGTGTCGTGCCTGGCGGTCAGTACCTTCGTCAGCGATGTCGTCACGGAGCCGGCCGTGCCGGCACTGATCGCCGCTGCGCGCGGACGCGGCTGCCGCACCATGACCGGCAACGGCATGTTCGCCGCGGTGCGCGATTGCATCGTCGATTTCTACAGCGCGCCGGCCTCGGCCTGAGCGGCCACCCTTACATCCATCCTTGCGACCGCATACCCCATGGACTTCGCCCTCAACGACGAACAGAAGATGATGATCGAGACGGTGCGCCGTTTCATCCATACCGAACTGCAGCCGCTGGAAGACGCCGTCGAGGCCAGCGGCGCACTCGACCGTGACGCCGCGCTTGCCGTGCACGCCAAGGCCAGGGAGCTGGGACTGTACGGCCTGAACATGCCGGCCGAACTGGGTGGCGGGGGCCTGTCGACGGTCGACCGCATCCTGTGCGAGGAGCAGTTCGGCCACACCACCGACATCCTCATCCGCCGCGCCTTCGGCAATGTCTACGAGCCGCTGCTGGAGTGCCGCGGCGAGCAGGTCGAGCGCTGGTTGAAGCCGGCGGTGGCGGGCGAGCGCACCTGCGCCATCGCCATCACCGAACCCGGCGCGGGCTCGGACGCCCAGGGCATCAGGACACGCGCCGTCAAGCAGGCCGACGGCAGCTGGCTGCTGAGCGGCAGCAAGCACTTCATCAGCGACGGCGAGTGGAGCGACTTCTTCCTCGTGTCCGCCAAGACGGGGGACAAGGAGATCTCGATGTTCATGGTCGACAAGGGCCTGCCGGGCTTCGACGTCGGCAAGGACCAGAAGATGATGGGCCTGCGCGGCACGCCGCATCTGGAACTGTTCTTCGACAACGTGAAGCTGGAGCCCCTGGCTCTGCTGGGCGCCGAGGGCCAGGGCTTCAAGCTCGCCATGGGTGCCCTGAACGTGGTGCGCCTGGCCCAGGTGGGCGCACGTGCGGTCGGCAAGGCCAGCCATGTGCTGGAGAAGATGAGTGACTACGCCAGCGAGCGCAAGCAGTTCGGCCAGCGCATCGGCGACTTCCAGATGGTCGGCCAGATGCTGGCCGACAGCGTCATCGAGATCAACGCCGCCCGCCTGATGGTGCTGCAGGCGGCCTGGATGATCGACGCCGGCCTTGATGCCCGCGACCACATCGCCATGGTCAAGGTGCATGCGGCAGAGACCCTGGGCCGGGTGGTCGACCGCGCGGTGCAGGTCTTCGGCGGCATGGGTTTCTGCAAGGAACTGCCCATCGAGCGCTACTACCGCGATGCACGCATCTACCGCATCTTCGACGGCACGAGCGAGATCCACCGCAGCGTCATCGCGCGCAGCGTGATGAAGAAGGGCGCGGCCCTGTACGACGTCCACCGCTGAGCCCAGGACCACCCCGATGAAATCCAAGTTCCTGAGTGCCGACGACGCGGCGGCCCTGATCCCCGACGGCGCGACCGTGGCCCTGATGGGCGGCGGCGGCGGGCTGATGGAGGCGACCTGCATCTTCCAGGCCATCGAGCGGCGTTTCCTGGCCACTCGAAAGCCGCGTGGTCTCACGGCGGTGCATGCCCTGGGCATCGGCGACAAGGCCACGCGGGGCATGAACTGCTTTGCGCATGAAGGGCTGGTGAAACGCGTCATCGGCGGCCACTGGGTGTGGTCGCCGACCATGCAGCAGCTGGCGCGCGACAACAGGATCGAGGCCTACATCCTGCCGGGTGGCGTGTCCTCGCAACTCTTTCGGGCCATCGGCGGCGGCCAGCCCGGCCTCATCACCCACGTGGGCCTGGGCACGGTGTGTGACCCGCGCTTCGGCGGCGGGCGCATGAACGAGGCGGCCCGGGACGACCTGGCCGAGGTGATCGAGATCGGCGGGCGCGAATACCTGCGCTATCTGCCCTACAAGGTGGACGTGGCCATCGTGCGCGCCAGCGCAGCGGACGAGGACGGTCACATCAGCTTCGAGCACGAGGCGGCCAATCTGGACGCGCAGTCCATCGCCCTGGCCGCGCGGGCCAGTGGCGGCAAGGTCATCGTGCAGGTCAAGGAGCGACTGCCGCGTGGTGCGCTCAAGGCGCGCGAGGTGCGCATCCCCTCGGCCTGGGTCGACGCCATCGTGGTGGATGCCGGGCAGCGCACCAGCTACGACATCCCCTTCGACGCCACGCTGTCGGGCGAGTTGACGGGTGATGCACGGGCCCGGGCCATCGCCGCCGATGCGGCCAACGTGGCGGCCGAGGAGCAGTTCAGCGAGCGCCAGGCCGTGGCGCGCCGGGCCGCCTGCGAGCTCTACGAAGGCGCGGTGGTGAACTACGGCGTGGGCATTCCGGACGCGGTGGCCAAGCTGCTGGTGCGCCGGGGCGAGCTCGGTCGCATCTACCAGACCATCGAGCACGGCACCTACGGCGGCAGCCTGCTGGACGGCGTGCTGTTCGGCTACGCCCGCAACGCCAGCGCCATGCTGGACGCGCCCACGCAGTTCGACTTCTACGCTGGCGGCGGGCTGGAACTGGCCTTTCTCGGCTTTGGCGAGTTCGACGCGCTGGGCAATGTCAACGTCAGCAAGCTGGGCGGCCTGGCCGTGGGCCCGGGCGGCTTCATCGACATCGCCCAGAACGCGCGCAAGGTGGTGTTCTGCGGCACCTTCGCCGCCAAGTGCGTGAAGCTGGCGACCGGCGACGGACAGATGCGCGTGCTGCAGCAGGGCCTGGTGAGAAAGCTCGTCCGGGCGGTCGAGCAGATCACCTTCAGCGGCCCGCAGGCCATGAAACGCGGGCAGACGGCGCTGTACCTGACCGAACGCGCGAATTTCCGCCTGGTCGAGGCGGTGGACGGCGTGGGCGTGGAGCTGTTCGAGATCGCGCCCGGCATAGCCCTGCAGCGCGACGTGCTGGACCAGATGGACTTCGCGCCCCGCATCGCGGCGGACCTGAAGGTGATGCCTGCCTCGCATTTCCTGCGCGAGGACGATGGCCATGGCACCCTTGCCCATCGGGCGTGAGCCGCACCCGCCACCCGTCCAGACCCGCACCGACAGCCTGATCCGCCTTGACCTCCACCAAGCTCCATGACCTCACCACGCTGGAGATCAAGGGCCTGCTGCCGCAGGCAAGGTACTTCGGCGTATCTGCAACCGGCATCGGCGCGCTGAGCAAGGTGCTCATCCCGAGCGAGTTCGACGGTGCCAACGTCCTGGCAGCCGCACGCCAGCAGCTGCGGCCGGCCTTCGACCGGCCGCGCTGACGCGCATGACGTCGACGAGCTGCACGGTCGTGCCGTTGCCGACGCTGGACTGACGCGGCCGGCGCCAGCCTGGCACCGGCCCGGCGCTAGCCTGACGCGGCCGGCCCGGCCTGCAGCCAGGCGCCGGCCTCGGCCAGATGGTCGAGGCGGCGCACCTGTGTGGCCAGTCCAGCCGGCAGGTCGTCGGCCGCCATCAGGGCCAGCACCTGCATGCCGGCGGCCAGGCCGGCGCGCACGCCGGGCAGGCTGTCCTCGATCACCATGCAATACGCCGGCTCGACGCCCAGCGCCTGTGCCGCGTGCAGGAACAACCCGGGCTCGGGCTTGAACATGCCCACCTCGTAGGCGCAGTACACGTGCTCGCCAAAGGCCGCGCGCAGGCCGGTGAGTGCCAGCGTCAGCTCGACCTTGTCGCGCGGGCCGTTGGTCGCCACGGCCACCGGCAGGGCCAGGCGCGCGAGCAGCGCCAGCAGTTCGGGCGCGCCGGCGATGGGCGCCATGCCCTGACGGAAGCGGGCCTCCGAGGCCAGGCGCACGCGGCGGATGAACCCGGTCTCGAAGCCCTCGGGCCGGTCGGGGCGTTGCGCCGCGACCCAGCGCGCGCAGTCGAGCATGCGTACGCCGCGGAACAGCCGGTCGGCGTCGGCCAGGCTGATGGCCGCACCTTCCTCGCAGGCCAGGGCGTGCAGCGTGGCCAGGGCCGGGCCTTCGCTGTCGACCAGGGTGCCGTCGCAGTCGAAGATGACGGCACGCACGGGTGGACGGCTGGGCGCAGCGGGCGCGTCGGACACGTCGAGCAAGGGCAGGCGGGTGGGTGACATGGGTGATCGGGCGGGTGGGGCGGCCGTACCGGCAGTGGTGCGGTGGTGCGGTGGTGCGGTGGTGCGTCGTGCGGGGCCGGACAGGGCGGCACCCGAGTTTCGCCCCTGTGCAGGGCGGACCCCCTGGCGGGCTGGCGCGCAGGCGGGCACAGTGGCGGCATGTCCTGCCCGAACGCAGCCGCGCCCGCCGCGCCGACCCCCACAGCCCGGACCCCATGAACCGAGACCACGCCCTGGCCCTGGCGGCCGCCTATTTCGATCACGGCGGCCTGCTGGCTGACCTGACGCGCCGCGTCGCCTGCCCCACCGCCAGCGACGCCGGCGCCACGCCCGCGCAGCTGGGCGTGTACCTGCACGAGCACATGGTGCCGGCGCTGCAGCACCTGGGCTTTGACTGCCGCATCGTCGACAACCCCGTGGCCGGCGGCCCGCCGATGCTGATCGCCCGTCGCATCGAGGACCCGGCCCTGCCCACGGTCCTGAGCTACGGCCACGGCGATGTGATCGACGGCCAGGTCGGGCGCTGGGCACCGGGGCTGGAACCGTGGACGCTCACGGTCGACGGCGAGCACTGGTACGGCCGTGGCACGGCCGACAACAAGGGCCAGCACAGCATCAACCTGGGCGGCCTGGGTGCGGCCATCGCGGCACGCGGCGGGCGGCTGGGCTACAACGTCAAGCTGCTGGTCGAGATGGGCGAGGAGCTGGGCTCGCCCGGCCTGGACGAGGCTTGCGCCCGTCATGCCGACGAACTGGCCGCAGACCTCTTCCTCGCCAGCGACGGGCCGCGCCTGGCGGCGGCGCGGCCCACGCTGTTCACGGGTTCGCGCGGCGCGGTCAATTTCACGCTCACGCTGTGCAGCCGCGACAAGGCCTACCACTCGGGCAACTGGGGCGGCGTGCTGGTCAATCCCGGCGTGGTGCTGGCGCACGCCCTGGCCAGCCTGGTCGACCGCCACGGCCGCCTGCTCGTGCCCGGCCTGCTGCCGCCGCCGTTGAGCCCAGCGCTGCGCGCGGTGCTGACCGATCTGCCCGTGGGCGGCGACGTGGACGACCCGGCCCTGGCCGAACGCTGGGGCGAGCCCGGCCTGAACGCGGCCGAGCAGCTGTTCGGCTGGAACACGCTGGAGGTGCTGGCGCTGGGCGCGGGCAACCCGCAGCGGCCGGTCAATGCCATCCCGCCGGTGGCGCAGGCGTTCTGCCAGCTGCGCTTCGTCGTCGGCACGGTCTGGCAGGATCTGGAGAAGTGTGTGCGCGCTCACCTGGTTGCCCATGGCTACGGCGAGGTCGAGGTGGCCGTGCACAGCGGAGCACCAGCCACCCGGCTGGAGCCCGACGACCCCTGGGTGCGGTGGTGCTGCGCCTCGCTGGCACGCAGCAGCGGGGGCGGACCCGCGGCTGCGGGCGATGCGCCGGTCTTCCTGCCCAACCTGGCGGGCACGCTGCCCAACGAGGTGTTTGCCGGCCGGCTCGGCCTGCCCACGCTGTGGGTGCCGCATTCCTACCCCGCCTGCAACCAGCATGCGCCTGACGAGCATCTGCTCGCGCCCCTGGCGCGCCAGGGGCTGCAGCTCATGGCCGGCCTGTACTGGGATCTGG
>JBJOKY010000252.1:0-6848 GCA_046045865.1 Pseudomonadota bacterium
ACATCGACGTCCCCGCCTGGCAAGCCAGGCGCAGGCTGCTGACCGATGCCGCGAGCCGCGCGCGGCTCACTGGCGAACTGGCGCAGCAGGTGCATCTGAGGCTGGACGCACGCGCTGCTGGCGGCCAGGCTCACCCGGTCGCGCTGCTGGACGCCTGGCGCCTGCTGGGCGACTGGCGCTGGCAGGACGGCGACTACACCGGCGCCGAGGCGGCCTACCGCCACGCCCTGCGCTGCAATCCCGTGGATGCGCGCGCGCAGGAGGGGCTGGGCCTGACCCTGCTGCACCTGCAACGGCTGGACGAGGCCTGGCTGCACTTCGAGGTGGCGCACCGCCACGACCCCATGAATGCCGAGGTGCTGACGCACTGGGGCCTGGTCGACCTGGAGCGCGGCCACCTGCCGGCAGCGGCGGAGCGCTTCCAGAAGGCCATCGAACGCGACCCGCGCAACCCCCACGCCTGGCACAACCTGGGCCTGGCGGCCATGCGCCTGGGCGATCGCGCGGCGTGCGTCGGCCACCTGCGCAAGTGCCTGGAGCTCAAGCCTGACCACGGCCTGGGCTGGAGCAACCTGGCGCTGGCACTGCGCCTGGTCGAGGACCTGCCCGGCGCGCAGGATGCGGCTCGCCGCGCGGCAGAGCTCAAGGGCGGCAGCAATGCCCGCGTCTGGGCCGTGCTGGCCGACGTGGAGGCCGACGCCGGCGACTTCGACGCTGCGCTCGGCCATGCCCAACGCGGCCTGGGCCTGGATCCACGCCACCTGGGCGCCCACATCGTGCTGGGCAAGCTCTACACCGCATTGGCGCGCCACGAGGACGCCGAGGCCGCCTACCGGCAGGCATTGCAGATCGCGCCAGGCGACCCCGAGGCGACCGGCGGGCTGGGCCAGTTGCTGCTGCTGCAGGCGCGCTGGCAGGAAGGCTGGCCGCTGTACGAGGCCCGCCGCGGCGCCAGCTACCGGGCGGTGCGCGAGCTGCCCATCCGCGCCTGGCAGGGTGAGGACATCGCCGGCCAGCGCCTGCTGGTGCATGCCGAGCAGGGCATGGGCGACATCATCCTGTTCGCCTCCTGCCTGGGCGACCTGCAGCGCCGCACCCGCGCCGAGCTGAGCGTCGAGGTGCCGCCACGCCTGGCCAGCCTGTTCGCGCGCTCGTTCCCGGGCGTTCATGTCATCAGCCACGACTTCGGCGACCCCGGCCTGGCCTGGCTGGGCGAGCCGCCTGCGTTCGAGCGCGAACTGGCCGCCGGCAGCATGCCGCTGTACCTGCGGCCGGACGCGGCCAGCTTCGGCGACGGTGCCGCCTATCTGAAAGCCGACGCCGGGCGCGTAGCGCACTGGCGGGCGCAGGCCGCAGGCGGTGACGAGACGGCCTTCGTGATAGGCATCGCCTGGCGCGGAGGCCTGGTGCACACGGGTGGCGTGCAGCGATCCATCGAGCTGGATGACTTGTTGCGGGCACTCGGTGCGCTGTTCCCGGCGCACGGTGATGCGTCAGGCGCGCGCGCGCCCAGGCTGCTCAGTCTCCAGCACGGCGAGGTGACCGACGAGATCACCGCGGCAGCACACAGGCACGGTGTTCGCATCACCCCGAGCCCGGCCTACCGGGCTGACTTCGATGAGTTGGCGGCTGCGACCTGCGCCTGTGACGTGGTGCTGACGGTGTGCTCCACGCAGGCCCACCTGACCGGCGCACTGGGCGTGCCCGGCCTGGTGCTGGTGCCGGCCAACCCCAACTGGCGCTATGGCTGCCAGGGCGACAGCCTGCCCTGGTACGGCTCGCTGACGCTGGCACGTCAACACCGCATGGGCGACTGGTCGGGCGCCCTGCAGGTTTGCGCACCGTGGGTTGCAGGGCATATCCAGCCATCAACGCCGGCGGAACATTCAACCGAGCGGCCCGCATGACGCGTCCTGTCCGAGTCGACCGACGCACCCTTGCACTCGAACGCACGCAGGTGAGGCACTGATGCCGTGGAGGTGGTGGCGCAAGGGCAGACGCGATCCTGCGCAGGCACCTGGGCAGCCGGTCGTTGCACCGTCAGTGTCGATTCTTGCGGACTTGGAGGGGCACGTGGCGCAAATGACCACGGCGCATGGCCGCGAGGCGGCACTTGCCTGGTTGTCATCGCAGGTGGCCGAGGAACGGGCAGATGCTGCAGCCAACGCACGTCTGCTGCGCGGGCGGCTGCTGCTCACCATGGGCCGGGCGAACGAGGCCCGCAACGATTTCGAGGCCGGCATCGGGCTCACCGACAAGCCCGGGCCACTCCAGTTCGAGCTTGCCCGGGCGCACGCGACGCTGATGGACCTGGCCGCTGCAGTGGACTGCCTGCAACTGGCGGTGAGCTGGTGTCCGCGAGCCGGCGACTACTGGCTGGAACTGGGCAGTGTGCTGCTGCGTCTGGACCGGGTCGACGAAGCCCGCGAGTCCTTGCAGACGGCCAGAGCCTTGCTGCTCGCCCCAGCCACCGATCAGACCCCTGACACCAGCGAAGCTGCGGCTATCGCCAGCGCCACCGGTGACGGGCAGGCATGCGTGACCGACCTGCTGCGCTGCGAGCTCAGGCTCAGTCATGCCCTGATCCGCCTGGGGCTGTTCGCGCAGGCTGCGGACGTGCTCCGCTCCAGCGTGCTGCACAGCCCGGGCGTCATGGAAGCCTGGATCGCGCTGGGCAACGCCGAACTGCTGCTCGACAACGACATCGCGGCCGAAGCAGCCTACGAGCGCGCCATCGGCATGTCCGAACGGCCAAGCGCAGCCGTGCTGCTGCATCACGGGGTGGTGTGCCAGAACCTCGGGCGCTGGGACGTTGCCCGCGCACAGTATGAGCAGATCATGCGTCTGGAGCCCGGCAACGATGTGGCACGCTGGTACCTATGCCAGGCGGAGCTTGCCTTGCAGCACTGGCAGATCGGCTGGTCCTTGTTTTCGCTGCGCTACAAGGCTGGCGCCCTGAAGTATCGCCCCATGCCTTTCCGGCCGTGGGACGGACGTATCGCGCGCGACGACACGCTGCTTGTGCTCGCCGACGAAGGACTAGGCGACGAGATCATGTATGCCTCCTGCCTGCGCGACGCCATGGCACGGGTTGGACGCTGCATTCTCGAGTGTGAGCCCAGACTGGAAGCCCTGTTCCGCCGCTCCTTCCCCGAGGCGCTGGTGGTTGGCACCGATCGCAGCGCCGACATCAGGTGGCTGAACGGACTGCCGGCACCGGATTGGCAGATCTCGAGTGGCGATCTGCCGCGCCTACTACGGCCTGATGCCGCGTCATTCGAACCTGCACAGGCCTTCCTGGTGCCTGACCCACGCCGCAGCCGTGGCTGGCGTGACCGTCTGGAGGCAGACCTCGGACCGGGGCTGAAGGTGGGAATTTCCTGGCGCGGCGGGACGGAACGGACGCGGACCCGTGCACGCAGCCTTCCGTTGTCACAGTGGGCACCCATCCTCGGCGTGCCAGGCGTGCAATTCGTGTCGCTGCAGTACGGCCCGGTCGACGCGGACCTGGCCGAACTGTCTGCGACGACCGGGCGTTCGATGGTCGACTATCCGGCCGTGCACGCTGACTACGACGACACGGCCGCGCTGGTCGGGGCGCTGGATCTGGTCATTTCGGTCTGCACGGCGGTCATCCATCTTGCGGGTGGTCTGGGCAAGCCGGTATGGGTGCTGGCCCCGTACGCGCCGAGCTGGCGTTACGGCGCTTACAACACTGCGATGCCGTGGTATCCGCAGGTCAGGGTCATGCGCAAGACGCGCTACGACAGTTGGGACGAACTTTGTCACTCTGTCGCAGCCGATCTGGCGACACTGACAAATTCCGTCGCCTGAGCGAGGCCGAGCAGTCATTTCCCCTTCACTTGCGGGGGCGAGCTGGGTGTTTGTAGTGGCCCTGCCTCGCCGCACGCATGGCATGGACGCTGCTTATGTGTGATCAGCTAGGCGGCATTCCGCCGCACTTTGCTCTATGGAGGATGTTTCATGAAGACTTTGCAAAAGGGTTTCACCCTGATCGAACTGATGATCGTTGTGGCGATCATCGGCATCCTGGCAGCCGTCGCCCTGCCGGCATACCAGGACTACACGCTGCGCGCGAAGGTGGCCGAGCTACTGCTGTCTGCCAGCGCAGCTCGTACCGCTGTCACCGAAAATTCGCAGACGAACGGTGCACTTGGCGCCACGGGCATTCTGTCGCCTGGTGCCGCGGGCAAGGTCTCGGCAGCGGTCGTGACGACAGCAAGCGGCATCATTACGGTGGGTGGCAAGAACAGTGAGTTCGCGAGCACCCAGGTCGTAGTCATCCTGACGCCGAGCTGGAATGCCACCGCCAATACCGCTGTTTGGAGCTGCTCGGTCAATCCGACCAATCTCGAACCTTCGTCCTGCCGCCAGGACTGATGTGTCGCGGTGGGCTGTTCTGACCCGCCTCGTCCTCACATGCCGACCGCGATCCGGTCGGCATTTTTATTTCTTGACGCCCACGATGCGCATGTCACGTGGCTCGCGCAGCTTGTACTGCGCCGGCTCCTGCCGGACTTCGTGCAAGCCGACCGATTGCATCAGCGCGGCCAGGCTGGCGGGTGTGTAGCCCCAACGGTGGGTCATGAGCGGATCCCGCCAGGCCGGATCGCCGTAGAGCACCCACAAGGTGCGTTGTGCGGAGCGGTCATGGCCAGCCGCTGTTTCGGGGTGTTCCAGCAGTTCGCGGCAGGCCGACAGCAGATTGGGGCACTCCAGCACCATGCGCCCTCCGGGCTTGAGCACGCGCAGCCACTCCGTCAGGATGGCCTCCACTTCCCAGCGCCAGAAGTGTTCGACGACGTGGACCGCCATGATCTCGTCGGCACTGTCGTCAGCAAAGACCGTCAGGTCGTGCAGATCGCAGATGACGTCCGGCTCGCGCCCGGCCCTGCTGGTGACCACGTCCACATTGACATATCCGGGCAAGATCTTGTCGCCGCACCCCAGGTTCAGGCGCACGTTCGATTCTGGCGGCACGGTTGGCGCTGACATGCGGTCATGCCGACTCGGGTTGGCTGCATCGCCCGAGAGGCCCGATCGCTGGGGCCTGGCCGGGGCTTTCAGGCATAGCCTGAGCACCTTTTCCCATGTCCGGGCCGTGGCTGACGGGCTCAAGGTGTCGATGACGGCTGCCTGACCTGCCGTCGTTCTTTCTCGCCAGAAGTCCGGACGTGCCAGCAGGTCGGCCAGGGCAGCGACCGGGTCGTCGGTCAACTGCACATGGTCGGCATAAGCTTCATACGACGGCAGTCGTGTGGCGATGACCGGACGTCCGGCATGCAACGCGTCTGTCAGTCGGTTGGCTGACTTGACCGTGGTCCGGGCAGCGCGTGGGTCGCTCGGGAGCAGGACAACTTCGGCATCGGCCACGGTCGACCATTGGGCAGCGTCACTCCATTCGACCAGATCGATCAGTCCGTGCGGCGCCAGTTGCTGCTGTGCGCGTTCGATCGCAGCGCGAATCCCGGCGTCCGGCTCGGTCACAACCCAGAGCAACCAGGGCGTATGAGGGCCGGACGCACCCAGTGCATCCAGCCATGGCAACAGGTGGGCAAAGTTGTTCGGGTGTCCATACCAGACGAGTTTCAGTCGGTTGCGCTGGCCAGTTGATCTCTGGCCCGGCAGGAGCTTGGTCAGCCACGCTTTCTGTGGCTGGGCGATCAGCGCCGGCCTGACATCGCCGCGAGGACTGGAGAGCGGATCAGGCACGACATGCACCGACATGCCGGCCTGTGTTCGAACCGCGTCGGCGAGCGCTTGCGACGCGGCTACACAGGCGTCGGCTATGGCTGCGAGTTCGCGCCAGTAGCCGCCCACAATCGGATGATCAAAGTGAAGGTCGGAAAAGTCAGCTACCACGCACACACCTGCCGCCCGGATCTGGTGCAGGCGCAGCAAGGTCTTGGGGGCCAGGCTGGTAAAACGGTCAGGATGGGTGGATGGCAGGAGCTTGCCGACCACCACGACATCCGTACCCTTGGCCGCCCCGCTCCAGTTCTCGAAACGTGTTACATCGACACGATGACCCATGTCACGCAGTGCAAGCGCAGGCTGCAAGACCCGCAGGCGCGTGGAAGCCACCGGTGAATCCAGGGTACCGTGTTCACCGACCTGCAGTGCGTCTGCCAGCCAGACGATGTTCAATGCCTGTTGTTCACTCATGCGCGCACTGTAGCTTCTGGTCCGGACATGAAAAAGGGGCCGCTTGCGCGGCCCCTTGTCGCTTGAGCTGGCGCTCAGGCGCCGGACATCACATGTCCATGCCGCCCATGCCGCCCATGCCACCCATGCCGCCGCCGCCCATCGCGGGAGCGTCTTCCTTGGGGGCCTCGGCGACCATGCACTCGGTGGTCAGCATCAGGCTGGCGACCGAGGCGGCGTTCTGCAGCGCGGTACGGGTCACCTTGGTCGGATCCAGGATGCCCATCTCGATCATGTCGCCGTAGGTGTCGTTGGCGGCGTTGAAGCCGTAGTTGCCGGCACCGGCCAGGATGGCGTTCACCACCACGCTCGGCTCGCCGCCGGCGTTGGAGACGATCTCGCGCAGGGGCGACTCGATGGCCTTGAGCACCAGCTTGATGCCGGCGTCCTGGTCGGCGTTGTCACCCTTGATGGTGCCAGCGGCCTGACGGGCGCGCAGCAGCGCGACGCCGCCACCGGCCACGATGCCTTCCTCGACGGCGGCACGGGTGGCGTGCAGCGCGTCTTCGACACGGGCCTTCTTTTCCTTCATCTCGACTTCGGTGGCGGCACCGACCTTGATGACGGCCACGCCGCCGGCCAGCTTGGCCACGCGTTCCTGCAGCTTCTCGCGGTCGTAGTCG
>JBJOKY010000253.1:0-6803 GCA_046045865.1 Pseudomonadota bacterium
GTCGTGCTGCACCTGCTGTCGTACAAGCACAACTGGCGTCTGCGCGTGAAGGTCTTCGCGCCTGACGACGACCTGCCGCTGGTGGCGTCGGTCAACCCGATCTGGAGCGGCGCCAACTGGTTCGAGCGCGAGGCCTTCGACCTGTACGGCATCGTCTTCGACGGTCACGAGGATCTGCGCCGCATCCTGACCGACTACGGCTTCATCGGTCATCCCTTCCGCAAGGACTTCCCGACCTCGGGTCACGTCGAGATGACCTACGACCCGGTGAGCAAGCGGGTGGTCTATCAGCCGGTCTCGATCGAGGCGCGCGAGATCACGCCGCGCATCGTCCGTGAAGACAACTACGGGGGCCTGCACTGACAGGTCGATGCCCGGCGCGCGCCTAGTCACCTAGTCGTGCTGCGCGGTGCTCTGACTGCCTGCCGAGAGAACTATGGCTGACATCAAGAACTACACGCTCAATTTCGGTCCCCAGCACCCTGCCGCCCACGGCGTGCTGCGTCTGGTGCTCGAACTCGACGGCGAAGTCATCCAGCGCGCCGATCCGCACATCGGCCTGCTGCACCGCGCCACCGAGAAGCTGGCCGAGAGCAAGACCTTCATCCAGGCGCTGCCCTACATGGACCGCCTGGACTACATGTCCATGATGTGCAACGAGCATGCGTACTGCATGGCCATCGAGCGCCTCATGGGCATCCAGGTGCCCGAACGTGCGCAGTACATCCGCGTGATGTTCAGCGAGATCACCCGCATCCTGAACCACCTGCTGTGGCTGGGCGCGCACGGGCTGGACTGCGGTGCGATGAATATCCTCATCTACTGCTTCCGCGAGCGCGAGGACCTGATTGACTGCTACGAGGCGGTGTCGGGTTCGCGCATGCACGCAGCCTACTTCCGTCCGGGCGGCGTGTACCGCGACCTGCCGGACAGCATGGCGCAGTACAAGGTCAGCAAGATCCGCAACGCCAAGGCGCTGGCCAAGATGAACGAGGCGCGCTCGGGTACGCTGCTCGATTTCATCGACGACTTCACCCAGCGTTTCCCGACCCTGGTCGACGAATACGAGACCTTGCTGACCGACAACCGCATCTGGAAGCAGCGCACCGTCGGCATCGGCGTGGTCACGCCCGAGCGTGCGCTCAACCTGGGTCTGACCGGCCCGATGATCCGCGGCTCAGGCATCGCCTGGGATCTGCGCAAGACCCAGCCCTACGATGTCTATGACCGCATGGACTTCGACGTGCCGGTCGGCGTCAACGGCGACACCTACGATCGCTACCTGGTGCGTGTGGAGGAACTGCGCCAGTCCAACCGCATCATCAAGCAGTGCGTGGACTGGCTCAAGAAGAACCCCGGCTCGGTCATCACCGACAACCACAAGGTCGCTCCGCCTTCGCGCGTGCAGATGAAGACCTCGATGGAAGAGCTGATCCACCACTTCAAGCTCTTCACCGAAGGTTTCCACGTGCCCCCGGGCGAGGTCTACCAGGCCGTCGAGCACCCCAAGGGTGAGTTCGGCATCTACCTGGTCAGCGACGGCGCCAACAAGCCCTATCGCCTCAAGATCCGTCCGCCCGGCTTCGTGCACCTGTCGGCCCTGGATGAACTCTCGCGCGGCCACATGATCGCCGACGCCGTGGCCATCATCGGCACGCTGGACATCGTGTTCGGCGAAGTCGACCGCTGAGCCAGCGCACCGTTCCCGGATACCGCCAGAAGACTCCGGCAGAAACCGCTCCCTAGCGTCAGGATCCTCATGTTCTCTGAAGCCACGCTCGCGCGATTTGCGCGCGAAGTCGCCAAGTACCCCAGCGACCAGAAGCAGTCGGCCGTCATGGCCTGCCTGTCCATTGCCCAGCAGGAAAACGGCCATGTGTCGGCCGAGGCCGAGCAGGCCATCGCCGCCTATCTGGGCATGGCGCCGGTTGCAGTGCGCGAGGTGACGACCTTCTACAACATGTACAACCAGCGGCCGGTGGGCAAGTACAAGCTCAACGTCTGCACCAACCTGCCCTGCCAGCTGCGTGATGGCCAGCAGGCCCTCGAACACCTGTGCAGCAAGCTGGGCGTGGAAGACGGGGGCACCACGCCGGACGGCCTGTTCACGGTGCAGAAGTGCGAATGCCTGGGTGCCTGCGCCGACGCGCCGGTGATGCTGGTGAACGACCGCCAGATGATCAGCTACATGAGCAACGAGAAGCTCGACGCCCTGGTCGAGCTGCTCAAGTCGCACGCTCGCACCAGCGCAGCCTGAGACCGGGCCTGACCATGACGACCATGAACGATCTGTCCTCCCTGCTCGCGGGCTTCCAGTCCACCGGCAACCAGACCTGCTTCCATGACCGCCACATCAACCCGCAGATCTATGCCGGGCTGAACGGCAACAACTGGCGCCTGCAGGACTACCTCGCCCGTGGTGGCTACCAGGCCCTGCGCAAGGTGCTTGGCCTCGATGGCGGCACGCCCATGACGCCCGACCAGGTGGTGGCCGAGGTCAAGGCCTCGGGCCTGCGCGGCCGCGGCGGCGCGGGTTTCCCGACCGGCCTGAAGTGGAGCTTCATGCCGCGCGCCCTGCCGGTGCAGAAGTACCTGGTCTGCAACTCGGACGAAGGTGAACCGGGCACGTGCAAGGACCGCGACATCCTGGCCTACAACCCGCACATCGTCATCGAGGGCATGGCCATCGCCGCCTACGCGATGGGCATCAACACCGGCTACAACTACATCCACGGCGAGATCTTCGAGGTCTACGAGCGCTTCGAGGAAGCGCTGGAAGAAGCCCGCGCCGCCGGCTTCCTGGGCAACAACATCCTGGGCAGCAACTACAGCTTCCAGCTGCACGCCTTCCACGGCTTCGGCGCCTACATCTGCGGCGAAGAGACGGCGCTGCTGGAATCGCTCGAAGGCAAGAAGGGCCAGCCGCGCTTCAAGCCGCCGTTCCCGGCCAGCTACGGCCTGTACGGTAAGCCGACCACCATCAACAACACCGAGACCTTCGCGGCGGTGCCCTGGATCATCCGCAACGGCGGTCCGGCCTACCTCGAATGTGGCAAGCCCAACAACGGCGGCACCAAGATCTTCTCGATGGTGGGTGACGTCGAGCGCCCTGGCAACTACGAGATCCCCATGGGCACCTCGTTCGCCCAGCTGCTCGAACTCGCCGGTGGCGTCAAGGGTGGCAGGAAGCTCAAGGCCGTCATCCCCGGTGGTTCGTCCGCGCCCGTGCTGCCCGCCAGCGTGATGATGGACTGCACCATGGACTACGACAGCATCAGCAAGGCCGGCTCCATGCTGGGCTCGGGTGCGGTCATCGTGATGGACGACAGCCGCTGCATGGTCAAGAGCCTGCTGCGCCTGTCCTATTTCTACCAGCACGAGAGCTGCGGCCAGTGCACGCCCTGCCGCGAAGGCACGGGCTGGCTGTGGCGCATGGTCAACCGCATCGAGCACGGCCAGGGCCGTGCCGACGATCTGGCCCTGCTCGACAACGTGGCCGAGAACATCATGGGCCGCACCATCTGCGCCCTGGGCGACGCGGCCGCCATGCCGGTGCGCGGCATGCTCAAGCACTTCCGCGACGAGTTTGCCTACCACGTCGAACACAAGACCTGCATGGTCCCGGCGTATGTTTGAGCCCCCACGCGCACTGCGTTCGCTGCCCCCCGTGGAGGCGGGCCTTGCTTGGGGCGGCCCGGCGCAAGGCCGTGGTGCCATTGAACACCGTGAAGGTGCTGCTAAATGATTGAAATCGAACTCGACGGCAAGAAGGTCTCGGTCACCGAAGGCAGCATGGTCATGCATGCGGCCGAGGCCGCAGGCACCTACATCCCGCACTTCTGCTATCACAAGAAGCTCAGCATCGCGGCCAACTGCCGCATGTGCCTGGTCGACGTGGAGAAGGCGCCCAAGCCCATGCCGGCCTGCGCCACGCCGGTCAACCAGGGCATGATCGTTCGCACCAAGAGCGACAAGGCCATCAAGGCCCAGCAGTCGGTGATGGAGTTCCTGCTCATCAACCACCCGCTGGACTGCCCCATCTGCGACCAGGGCGGCGAATGCCAGCTGCAGGATCTGGCCGTGGGCTACGGCAAGTCGGCCTCGCGCTACGAGGAAGAAAAGCGCGTCGTGCTGCCCAAGGACGTCGGCCCCCTCGTCTCGATGGAGGAGATGAGCCGCTGCATCCAGTGCACCCGCTGCGTGCGCTTCGGCCAGGAGATCGCCGGCCAGATGGAGCTGGGCATGCTCCACCGCGGCGAGCATTCCGAGATCACCACCTTCCTTGGCCAGAGCATCGATTCCGAGCTGTCGGGCAACATGATCGATATCTGCCCGGTGGGTGCGCTCACCAGCAAGCCCTTCCGTTACAGCGCCCGCACCTGGGAACTGTCGCGCCGCAAGAGCGTGAGCCCGCATGACAGCACCGGTGCCAACCTGATCGTTCAGGTCAAGAACGGCAAGGTGCTGCGTGTCGTGCCGCTGGAAAACGAGGCCGTCAACGAGTGCTGGATCGCCGACCGCGACCGCTTCAGCTACGAGGCCCTGAACAGCGACGAGCGCGTCACCAAGCCCATGCTCAAGCAGGGTGGCCAGTGGCAGCAGGTCGAATGGAACGTGGCGCTGGAATACGTCGCCAACGGTCTCAAGAGCATCAAGGCCGACCACGGCGCCGGTGCGATCGGCGCGCTGATCAGCCCCAACAGCACCTCGGAAGAACTGCATCTGCTGGGCAAGCTGGTGCGTTCGCTGGGCTGCGAGAACATCGACCATCGTCTGCGCCACAGCGATTTCCGCAGCGATGCCGACGACGGCAAGAGCGCCGGCGTGCGCTGGCTCGGTTGCGCCATCGCCGACCTGAGCAAGCTGGACCGCGCCCTGGTGGTCGGCTCCTTCCTGCGCAAGGACCACCCGCTGTTCGCCCAGCGCCTGCGCCAGGCGGCCCGCCACGGTGCGCAGGTGCACCGCATCCACGCGCTGGCCGAGGACTGGAAGCTGCCCATCAGCCAGCAGCTGCTGCGTGCGCCGTCGGCCTGGGCCGCGGCCCTGGTCGAGCTGTCGGCCGCCATTGCCATCGCCAAGGGTGTGAGCGCCTCGCTGGCGGTCGAGCCGGGCGAAGCCGCCCACGCCATGGCAGCCTCGCTGCTGAGCGGCGAGCGCAAGGCCGTGCTGCTGGGCAATGCCGTGGCCCAGCATCCGCAGGCCTCCGAACTGCTGGCCCTGGCCGGCTGGATCGCCGAACAGTGTGGCGCCAGCGTCGGCTTCCTGGGCGAGGCCGCCAACTCGGTCGGTGCCCAGCTGGTCGATGCGCAGCCGCGCAGCAAGACCGGCCTGGACGCCGGTGCCATGCTGGCCGCACCGCGCAAGGCCTACCTGCTCTACAACACCGACCTGCTGCTCGACGCCGCCAACCCGGCCCAGGCGGCTGCGGCCCTGGCCGCCGCCGAGATGGTGGTGAGCTTCAGCCCCTTCGGCAGCAATGTCGAACACGCCGACGTCATCCTGCCGATCACGCCCTTCAGCGAGACCGGCGGCAGCTTCGTCAACGCGGAAAGCAACGTCCAGACCTTCCACGGCGTGGTCAAGCCCCTGGGTGAATCGCGTCCGGGCTGGAAGGTGCTGCGCGTGCTCGGCAACCTGCTCGGCCTGCCCGGCTTTGCGCAGGAGACGGTCGAGGAAGTGCGTGCCGAGGCCTTCGGTGACCTGGATCAGCTGGCCCAGCGCCTGTCCAATGCGTCGACCGTGGCGCACCACGGCGTCGGCGCTTCGGCCGGCGGCATCGAGCGCATCAGCAACGTGCCGATCTATGCCACCGATCTGCTGGTGCGTCGCGCGCCTTCGCTGCAGCTCACCGCCGACGCTCGCGCCCTGCCCGTCAGCCTGCCGGCCGGCCTGTGGAACGACCTCGGTCTGGGTGGTCTGCCGACCGCGCAGGTGCGCATCAGCCAGGGCAGCGCCAGCGCCGTGCTGACCGCCGACTGCGACACCAGCCTGGCCGACAACACCGTGCGCGTGGCCGCCGGCCTGCCTTCCACCGCGGCCCTCGGCGCTGCCTTCGGCCCGTTGCAGGTCGACCGCGCCTGAGCCAGGAAACGCCATGATCGACACCCTGCAAGCCTTCGGCAACGCCAACCTCGGCCCTTTCTGGCCGGTGGTCTGGAACCTCATCAAGATCATCGTGCTCGTGGCGCCCCTGATGGGCGCGGTGGCCTACCTCACGCTGTGGGAGCGCAAGGCCATCGGCTGGACGCAGATCCGTCCAGGCCCCAACCGCGTCGGCCCCTACGGTCTGCTCACGCCGATCGCCGACGCTGTCAAGCTGATGTTCAAGGAGATCATCCGCCCGACGGTGGCCGCCAAGGGCCTGTTCTTCCTCGGCCCCATCATGACCATCGCGCCGTCGCTGGTGGCCTGGGCGGTGATTCCCTTCGGCCCGGACGTGGCTGTGGCCAACGTCAACGCCGGCCTGCTGTTCCTGATGGCCATCACCTCGATGGAGGTCTACGGCGTCATCATCGCCGGCTGGGCCTCCAACTCGAAGTACGCCTTCCTGGGCGCGCTGCGTGCCTCGGCCCAGATGGTGAGTTATGAAATCGCCATGGGATTCGCCTTCGTGGTGGTGCTGATGGTGAGCGGCAGCCTGAACCTGTCGGCCATCGTCGCCGGTCAGGGCAAGGGCATGTTCGCCGACATGGGCCTGGGCGTGTTGTCCTGGAACTGGCTGCCCCTGCTGCCCATCTTCTTCGTGTACTTCATCTCCGGCCTGGCCGAGACCAACCGCCACCCCTTCGACGTGGTGGAAGGTG
>JBJOKY010000004.1:0-32074 GCA_046045865.1 Pseudomonadota bacterium
GAGAAGGCCACGATCGAGCGCCTGGGCATGGGCAGCAAGTGAAACGGCGCTGAACCTGTCCCCGCATGTAACCCCTGCACGGCTACAGTACCGCGCCCGGCCGACCCACCCCGCCTGCCGCCGGGCCCACGGCTAGCCAGATCAAGGACAGGTCACATGCGTTTCCCCCGCCGCAGCGGCATCCTGCTGCACCCCACCTCGCTGCCTGGCCCGCACGGCTCGGGCGACTTCGGCCCTGCGGCCTACCACTTCGTCGACTGGCTGGTGTCCGGCGGCCAGAAGCTGTGGCAGATCCTGCCGCTGGGCGGCATCGGCCCGGGCAACTCGCCCTACATGAGCAGCTCGGCCTTCGCCGGCAACCTGCTGCTGATCGACCTGGGCGAACTGCAGCAGCGCGGCTGGCTCGACGAGGCCGACCTGGCCCCCGTGCCCGGCATGGACGAGACGAAGCTCGACTTCTCGGTCGTCCATCCCTACCGCATGGACCGGCTGGCGCGCGCCGCGGCGCGTTTTGCCGCCAGCGCCAGCGCGGCCGACCGCGCCGAACTGGCCGCCTTCGCCGCTGCCCAGGCCAGCTGGCTGGACGACTACGCCCTGTTCATGACCCTGGCCGAACACCACGGCTGGCGCGACTGGTGCGAGTGGGACGCGCCCCTGGCCGGCCGCAAGGCCGCCGCGCTGCGCGCCGCGCGCAAGACGCACGCCGAACGCATCGCCTTCTGGACCTTCTGCCAGTGGAGCTTCTTCCGCCAGTGGCAGCGCCTGCGCGCCTATGCCAACGAGCGCGGCGTGTTGATCGTGGGCGACGCGCCCATCTTCATCGCCTACAACAGCGCCGAATGCTGGGCCCGGCCCGAGCTGTTCGAGCTGGGCGCCGACGGCCGCCCCACCGTCGTGGCCGGCGTGCCGCCCGACGCCTTTGCCGCCACCGGCCAGCGCTGGGGCAACCCGCTGTACCGCTGGAAGGCGCATGCGAAGGAGAAGTACGCCTGGTGGATCGAGCGCGTGCGCCGCAGCTTCGAGCTGGTCGACATCGTGCGCATCGACCACTTCCGCGGCTTTGCCGGCTACTGGGAGATCCCGGCCAGAGAACCCACCGCCATCAACGGGCGCTGGGTGCCCGGGCCGGGCGCGGCGCTGTTCTCGGCCATCGCCCAGGCGCTGGGGCCGCTGCCCATCATTGCCGAGGACCTGGGTGTGATCACGCCCGACGTCGACGCGCTGCGCAAGCAGTTCGGCCTGCCCGGCATGTGCATCCTGCAGTTCGCATGGGGCGAGGCCGAGGACGACGCCGCGGCGGCCGAGAGCCGCTTCCTGCCCCACCACCACACGCCCGACACGGTGGTCTACGCCGGCAGCCACGACAACGACACCACGCTGGGCTGGTGGGCCAGCGCGCCCGAGCCGGTGCGCCACCACCTGCGTGAATACCTGGCCAGCGACGGCAACACGCCGCACTGGGACCTGATCCGCACCGCCTGCGCCAGCGTGGCCGACACGGCCGTGCATCCCATGCAGGACGTGCTGGGCCTGGGCGCCGAGGCGCGCATGAACTTCCCCGGCACGAGCGAAGGCAACTGGGTCTGGCGTTTCCGCTGGGCCGACGTGCCGGCCGACGTGGCCGTGCGCCTGCGCCGCTACGGCGTGTTGTACGGCCGCAGCTGATCCGGCCTGACCTTGCCGGGCGCGCCCCGTCGCGGCCTGGCGCCACCACTCGAGCAAGCAGGGGAGGGCGCATGGCCGCCGTGGGACATCAGGTACGCGCCGACGGGCGCTCGGTCTTCCGGGTCTACGCACCGCAGGCGCGCACGCTGGCCGTGCAGCTGCTGGAGCCCGGCGGGCTGGACGGCCTGCCCGGAGGCTCGCACCACGGCCGGCTGCTGCCACTGCACCCGGCGGGTGACGCCGACCTGGCCGGCTACTGGACGCTCGACTGCGAGCGCCTGCCGCACGGCAGCCTGTACTGGCTGGTGCTGGACGGCCGGCACCTGCCCGACCCGGCCTCGCGCTGCCAGCCGCAGGGCGTGCACGGGCCGTCGATGGTGGTGGACATCGAACCCGTCGCCAGCCCGGGCTGGACCGGCGTGGCCATGGCCGATGCCGTGATCTACGAGCTGCACGTCGGCACCTTCACGCCCGCCGGCACGCTGGCCGCGGCGCAGGGGCGGCTGGATCACCTGGCCGAGCTGGGCATCAACGTCGTCGAGCTGATGCCGCTGGCCGCCTTTCCCGGCGAACGCAACTGGGGCTACGACGGCACCTGCCTGTACGCGCTGCACGCGGCCTGCGGCAGCTACGCCGACCTGAAGGCCTACGTCGAGGCGGCGCATGCGCGCGGCATCGCCGTCATCCTGGACGTGGTCTACAACCACTTCGGGCCCGAGGGCAACTACAGCGGCGCCTTCGCGCCCTACACCAAGGCCGCGGCCACGCCCTGGGGCGCGGCGATCAACTTCGACGACGCCTGGAACCACGGCGTGCGCGAGTTCTTCCTGGGCAACCTGCGCCACTGGCT
Organism: Pseudomonadota bacterium; assembly: GCA_046045865.1. GTDB lineage: Bacteria > Pseudomonadota > Gammaproteobacteria > Burkholderiales > Burkholderiaceae_C > Sphaerotilus. The sequence continues at coordinate 2,516 of JBJOKY010000004.1, forward strand.
GGAAGACGTCGGGCTGGACGGCGTGCGCATGGACGCCGTCTCGCTCATCTTCGACCAGATGCCGTTGCACATCCTGCGCGAGTTCACCGACCTGGCGCGCGCCATCGGCCGTGCGCAGGGGCGCGAGGTGCTGGTCATCGCCGAACACCTGCGCAACAACCGCCACGTGACGAGCGAGCAGGGCTACGGCTACCACGCGCAGTGGAACGACGACCTCAACCACGCCGTCTACGCCCACCTGACCGGCGAGACCACGCGCCACTACGCCAACTTCGGCACCTTCGACGACGTGGTCAAGGCGCTGACGCACGGCTTCGTGCTCGACGGCAGCCGCTACGACAAGCTCTATCAGTACTACCTCGGCAGCGACGGGCGGCTGACCCGGCCCGAGGAGCACGTGGTGCACATCCAGAACCACGACCAGGTCGGCAACCGCGCGCTGGGCGACCGCATGATCACCACCCACGGCCGCGCCAAGGCGCTGCTCGGGCTGGCGACGGTGCTGGCCAGCCCCTACGTGCCCATGCTGTTCATGGGCGAGGAGTACGGCGAGACCGCGCCCTTCCTGTTCTTCGAGGACTTCGGCGATGCGGCGCTGGTCGAGGCCGTGCGGCGCGGCCGGCGCGCCGACTTCGCCTTCGGCAACACCGAGCCGCCCGACCCGCATGCGCGCGCCAGCTTCGAGGCCTCCAAGCTCGACTGGGCGCTGGCCGAGAGCAGCACGGGCCGCGCCACGCTGGCCTTTTGCCGGGCGCTGATCGCGCTCAAGCGCAGCGGCGCGCTGGGGCCGCGCGACCGCGCGCAGCTGCAGGTGCAGGGCGACGCCCCGACCGGGCTGATCACCCTTACCACCGCGCGCACGCTGACGGTGCTGAACTATTCCGACCGCTCACACGCCTGCGACCCCGGGCCGGCATGGCGGCGCGAGCTGTGCAGCGCCGACATGCCGGCCGGGCGCATCGAGGCCTGGGGCGTGGTCGTGTCTGTCGCGGCCGGGCGCAACTGAAAGATTCGGTATCCGGGCGTGCCAGCCACGCAGGGGCTGTGGCTGAATGCCGGCTCTTGCGGGAGCTTGTCCATGATCATCACTGCGCGTGTTTCCTCCACCGCCCTGGTCGTCAGCGTCTGGCTGGCGGGCTGTGCCGGCCTGCCTGGCGCCGGTGACCCCCCGGGGGCCGAGACCGGCGTCGATGGTGCCGTGTGTGTCGGTGCGCCGCCGGCCGCCGTGCCCGGCCTGGTGCCGGCCACCAACCCCGCGCTGCAGGCCCGGGCCCAGCTGGCCAGCGGCCAGGGTGGCGTGTGTGCCGCGCGCGTGTTCGCCGTGCCCGTGCCGGTGCACACCCCGGTGACGGTCTACCGCGTCTACGACAGCGCCAACCCGCGCACGCAGCACGGCGGCTGGTGGTCGCTGACCCGGCCGACCGGTGCGCGCGACGACTACCGCGCCCGCAATGCCATCTGCAGGGAGTGGAGCGCGCTCGACCGCCTGCTCGCCTGCCAGCTCAAGCCCGGCGCCGAGGTCGTGCTGGGCACGACGCAAAGCGTGGGCTGCGGCGACGGCACGCTCTACCCCAGGACCGCCGACGTGCAGGTCTACATGGCCAACGACGCCAGGAACGGCGTGCTGCACGTCGAGAACTGCCGCGAGGAAGGCGCCTGGCCATGAGCGCGGACGCGGCTGGCCACCGCCCGCCCCAGGCCGGCGACGGTGTGCTGGTGTGTGCCGCGGTGCGCGAGTCGCTGGTCGCGCTGCGCGAATTCCCGGCCTCGCTGCCCTGGGCGCTGGCCGAGCCATCGGGCGACGCGTCAGAGGTGTTCTGCCGCCCGGCAGCGCGGCGCGGCGCGTGCCGCATGGCCACGGTATCGGGTGCGGTTTCATGAAACTGTCGCCGAACCACCCACGCAGGGGCTTGCCGGCACCACGCGAATAAGCCGGTCAGGCCTCGCGTTTCTGCGCTGCACATATGGCTGGCCGGTCGTGCCGGCAGGTGTCGGCATGCACGCGGTGTGTCACGGGGGTGTATGGCGGCGCGCGTCGGTGTTGCAGGCAAGCCCATCATGGATATCCCGCATGACCGCTGCATGGCTGCAGCGCGAAAACCCTGCATATAGATCGCCGCCGGCGCATGCATGCCGTCCGGCCGGAAGTGCCTGGCTCGCGGCTGGATGCGCTGCGGTGCCGGTCGACAACTCGCCGGTGGGTGTGCCCGGGGCCGCTGAGTATGTCGGGCATATCCCCAAGAATTTTGTCGAAGTGGGCATGCAAATCCCCCACGACGCAGATTCGCCGCTACACTTGCGCCAGTTCTGCTTCCGCAACCACAAACCAAGAAAATCGTATGGCAACTTATTCCGAACTCCTTGCACAAAAAGAAGCTCTGGCCGCCCAGCAGGCTGCTCTCGAGAAGCAGATTGCTGATCAGCTGAACGAGCAGCGCGCTGGCGCGATAGCGCAGATCAAGTCCATCATGGCTGAATTCGGTCTGGGCGTGGCCGACCTGGGTTCGTCCAAACCCGGTCGTGCCGCCAAGAGCACCGAAGGCGCCGCCCCCAGCAAGGTGGCGGCCAAGTACCGTGATCCGGCATCTGGCAAGACCTGGTCGGGTCGTGGCCTGAAGCCGCGCTGGCTGGCCGATGCGATTGCTGCCGGCCAGCAGTTGACCGATTTCGCCATCTGATTTCCCGGCCGGGATTCCCGGCGGTGTATCCCGGTGCGAATGCCCTGCGGCCCTGCGGCCTTGCGCCTGCAGGATGTGCTGCGCTGAATACCATCCGGGTGATGCCCGTCGGGCGAATGGCCTGGTGGTTGATCCGGTGATTCGGTAGTTGCCCCGGTAGATATGGGGTGCTACCGCTGGCCTGTGGCCGCGGCTTCTGCCGGAATGATGTCGCCGGGTTGCCGCCCGGTCAGTTCATCGTCATCCTTCCCTTTCCAGACCCCGGGCAGTGCGCAAGCGCTGCCTGGGGTTTGTTCTTGGGTGCGCCCAATCCCCGGCCGCTATCCGTTCGTGTATCTCCGGCACGAACTGTGCACGTTACATGCGGCCGCCTGCGAGGTGCTGCCGCACGGTGGTGGCCTGTCGTGCCGTGATCCGTCGGCCAGGGTTGCCGGGGCGGAGTTGGCCTGCGGCTGCCATTGCAACTCGGTCATGCTGCTGCCGGGTGATGGGAGATGGGAGATGGGTGATTCTGCTTGCGCATGGCGGCAAGCCAGCGCGGGCCATCCGCGCAGCAATACCTGTACCCGCAACGGGCGCCGGGTGGTCCGCGTGTTGCGCCAACTGGATGCAGGTCAAGAATCGGCGTATTGAGCGGGTTTCAGGGGGCCAACCCTAGGCACAAATGCACGGGCATCTGCCTAGACTGAAAGTTCCGGGTGACGCGATCCAGCGTCTGTCCGCAGGCCAAGGAGGCCGATGTGCAGCTTACCCATACCGCCGGCGCGGGTTATTTCCACCAGGTTGTGGATTGCCAGTGGGCCTGCCCGGCCCACACCCCCGTGCCCGAATACATCCGCCTGATCGGCCAGGGGCGCCACAGCGACGCCTACATGGTCAACTGGGTGTCCAACGTGTTTCCGGGCGTGCTCGGCCGCACCTGCGACCGGCCTTGCGAGCCCGCCTGCCGACGCGGCCGGGTGGAGCAGAACAACGGGCCCGATCCAGCCAAGTCGCCGCCGGGCAGCACCTACAAACCCGAGGCGGTGGCCATCTGCCGCTTGAAGCGCCACGCCGCCGACCACAAGGGCGAGGTCAAGTCGCGCATGCCCAGGCCGGCGCCGGGCAACGGCAAACGCATCGCCTGTGTGGGCGCCGGGCCGGCCTCGCTCACCGTGGCGCGCGACCTGGCGCCGCTGGGCTACGAGGTGACGGTGTTCGACGGCGAGGCCAAGGCGGGCGGCTTCATCCGCAGCCAGATCCCGCGTTTCCGTCTGCCCGAGGAGGTGATCGACGAGGAGACCGGCTACATCCTCGACCTGGGCGTCACGTTCAAAAGCGGCCAGCGCATCGAGTCGATGCAGGCGCTGCTGGGCCAGGGTTATGACGCCGTCTTCGTCGGCTGCGGCGCGCCGCGCGGGCGCGATCTGGAGATCCCCGGCCGGCGCGAGGCCGCCGCCCACATCCACCTGGGCATCGACTGGCTGGCCTCGGTCTCCTTTGGCCACGTCGAGAAGGTGGCGCCGCGCGTGCTGGTGCTGGGCGGCGGCAACACCGCCATGGACTGCTGCCGCTCGGCGCGTCGCCTGGGTGCCAGCAGCGTGACGGTGCTGGTGCGCAGCGGCTTCGACGAGATGAAGGCCTCGCCCTGGGAGAAGGAGGACGCGCTGCACGAAGGCATCCCCATCCTCGACTTCCACGTGCCGAAAAGCTTCGAGCACGACGGCAACGGCAAGCTCACCGGCATGCTGTTCGAGATCGTGCGCGCCGAATACGACGCCAAGGGCCGGCGCAGCCTGGTGCCCACCGGCGTGCCCGATGTGCTGCTGCCCTGCGACGAGGTGCTGGTGGCGGTGGGGCAGGAGAACGCCTTCCCCTGGATCGAGCGTGACTGCGGCATCGACTTCGACCGCTGGGGCCTGCCGGTGCTCAAGGAAGGCAGCTTCCAGTCGACGCACGCCCGAGTCTTCTTCGGCGGCGACGCGGCCTACGGGCCCAAGAACATCATCACCGCCGTGGCGCACGGCCATGACGCGGCCGTGTCGATCGACCGCCTGCTGCACGCCGAAGACCCGGCGCGCCGGCCCGAGCCGATCACGAAGATGCTGTCGCAGAAGATGGGCATCCACGAGTGGAGCTACAGCAACGACGTTTCGAACGACACGCGTTTCAAGGTGCCCTGGGCCGCGGCCGAGAAGGCGCTGGCCAGCATCCGCGTCGAGGTGGAGCTGGGCTTCGACGCCGCCACCGCCTTCAAGGAGGCCCAGCGCTGCCTGAACTGCGATGTGCAGACCCTGTTCAACCGCGACACCTGCATCGAGTGCGACAGCTGCGTGGACATCTGCCCGATGGACTGCATCAGCTTCGTCGCCCCGGGCGAGGAGGCGGATCTGCGCACGCGGCTGAAGGCGCCGGCCGGCAACGCGTCGCAGCCGCTCTACGTCTCCACCCAGCTCAAGGGCGGCCACATGATGGTCAAGGACGAGGACGTCTGCCTGCACTGCGGCCTGTGCGCCGAACGTTGCCCCACGGGGGCCTGGGACATGCAGAAGTTCCTGCTCGAAACCGCCAAGGCGGGCCCGCACTGCCGCGATGCCCACATCCACCAGCAGGCGGCTGCCCACGCACACACGGAGGCTGCATGAACAGCAAGCGCATCGAGGCCGTCAACGACTTCGTCATCAAGTTCGCCAACGTCAACGGCTCGGGTTCGGCCTCGGCTAACGAGCTGTTCGTCAAGGCCGTCATGCGCATGGGCGTGCCGGTCAGCCCGCGCAACATCTTTCCCAGCAACATCCAGGGCATGCCGACCTGGTACGAGGCGCGGGTGTGCGAGGCCGGCTACCACGGCCGGCGCGGCGGTGTGGACATGATGGTGGCCATGAACCCGCAGACCTGGGCGACGGACGTGGCCGAGATCGAGCCCGGCGGCTACCTGTTCTACGACAACACCCGCCCGCTGCCGCCCGGCAGCCTGCGTGACGACGTGTTGGTGATCGGCATGCCGCTCACCGAGATCTCCAACGCCACCTACGACGACCCGCGGCACCGCCAGCTGTTCAAGAACATCATCTATGTCGGCGCGCTCTCGCAGTTGCTCGGCCTGGAGACCGGCGTGTTCGAGAAGCTGTTCGCCGAGCAGTACCGCGGCAAGGAGCGCCTGCTGGCCGCCAACATCCAGGCGCTCAACCTGGGCCGCGAGTTCGCCGCCGAACACCTGGGTGGCCCGCTGGGCCTGCAGGTGCGCCGCAGCGACAAGGTGGGCGACCAGATCTTCACCGACGGCAACAGCGCCGCCGCGCTGGGTTGTGTCTACGGTGGCGCCACGGTGGCGGCCTGGTACCCGATCACACCGTCGTCGTCGGTGCCCGAGGCCTTCCAGAAGTACTGCGAGAAGTTCCGCGTCGACGCCGCCACCGGCCAGAGCCGTTTCGCCATCGTGCAGGCCGAGGACGAGCTGGCCTCCATCGGCATGGTGGTGGGCGCGGGCTGGAACGGCGCACGCGCCTTCACCGCCACCTCGGGCCCGGGCATCTCGCTGATGCAGGAGTTCATCGGCCTGGCCTATTTCGCCGAGATCCCGGTCACCATCATCGACGTGCAGCGCGGCGGCCCCTCCACCGGCATGCCCACGCGCACGCAGCAGAGTGACCTGCTCATCTGCGCCTATGCCTCGCACGGCGACACCAAGCATGTGCTGCTGCTGCCGCAGGATCCGCACGAGTGCTTCGAGTTCGCGGCGGCCTCGCTCGACCTGGCCGATCGGCTGCAGACGCCCATATTCCTCATGACCGATCTGGACATCGGCATGAACCAGCGCCTGTGCAAACCCTTCAGCTGGGACGACGCCCAGGGCTACGACCGCGGCAAGGTGATGACGGCCGAGGAGCTGGAGGCCGGCAAGGACTTCGGCCGTTACAAGGACGTGGACGGCGACGGCATCCCCTGGCGCACCCTGCCGGGCACCCACCCGAGCAAGGGCAGCTTCTTCACCCGCGGCACCACGCGCAACCCCTACGCGCAGTATTCCGAGCGCGGCCCGGACTACATCTACAACATGGAGCGGCTGCTGAAGAAGTTCCGCACCGCGGCCGACCTGGTGCCCCAGCCCATCGAACGCAAGGCCCTGGCGGCCACGCGCACCGGCGTCATCTACTTCGGCTCGACCACGCCGGCCATGCGCGAGGCGCTGGACGTGCTGGAGGCCGACGGCGTGCACCTCGACGCGCTGCGCCTGCGCGCCTTCCCCTTCCCGCAGAGCGTCACCGACTTCATCGCCGCGCACGACCGCGTCTTCGTCGTCGAGCAGAACCGCGACGGCCAGATGCAGCAGATGCTGGTCAACGAGCTGGGCTTCGACCCCGCGCGCCTGCCCAATGTGCTGCACTACGACGGCACGCCCATCACCGCGCGCTTCATCGTCGCGGCCATCCACAAGGTGCTGGGTGCTGCTGCTGCCGCCGCCGCCGCCGCGCCCGCCACGGCGGCCCCCGGGGCCCTCAGCAAGCAAGGGGAACACGCATGACCTATATCGCCAAGCCGCGCCTGCACCACCCCACGCTGCAGGCCAACAAGGTCGGCTACACCCGGCGCGACTACGAGGGCCGCATCTCCACGCTGTGCGCCGGCTGCGGGCACGATTCCATCTCGGCCGCCATCATCCAGGCCTGCTGGGAGCTGGACATCGAGCCGCACCGCGTCGCCAAGCTCTCGGGCATCGGCTGCAGCTCCAAGACGCCGGACTACTTTCTCGGTGCATCACACGGCTTCAACACCGTGCACGGACGCATGCCTTCGGTGCTGACCGGCGCCTACCTGGCGAATCGCGACCTGCTCTACCTCGGCGTGTCGGGCGACGGCGACTCGGCCTCCATCGGCCTGGGCCAGTTCGCCAACGCCATGCGGCGGGGCGTGCGCATGGCCTACATCGTCGAGAACAACGGCGTGTACGGCCTGACCAAGGGCCAGTTCTCGGCCACGGCCGACCGCGGATCGAAGAGCAAGAAGGGCGTGATCAACAGCGACAGCCCGGTCGACCTGGTCGGCATCGCCCTGCAGCTCGGCGCCACCTACGTGGCGCGCAGCTTCTCGGGCGACAAGGCCCAGCTCGTGCCGCTCATCAAGGGCGCGCTGGCGCATGGCGGCGCGGCCTTCATCGACGTCATCAGCCCCTGCGTGACCTTCAACAACCACGGCGGCAGCACCAAGAGCTACGACTATGTGCGCCAGCACAACGAGGCGGTGAGCCGCATCGACTTCATGACCCCGGGCAGCGAGATCACCACCGACTACCCGGCCGGCGGCGTGATCGACGTGCCCCAGCCCGACGGCCAGACCCTGCGCCTGCGCAAGCTGCACGAGGGCTACGACCCGACGGATCGCTGGGCGGCCATGAGCTACATGCAGCAGCACGCCGCGCGCGGCGAGGTGGTCACCGGCCTGCTCTACATGGACGCCCTGGCCACCGACCTGCACACCGCCATCAACACCGTGGCCGAGCCGCTCAACGGCCTGGGCGAGGCGGCGCTGTGCCCGGGTGCAGCGGCACTCAAGGGCATCAACGCCTCGCTGCGCTGAACCGAGTCACGTCCAGCCCAGCCCAGCCGAGCTGACCAGGAGACCTCCATCATGACCGAACGCACCGTCTTCCAGGCCACCCCCCAGCGCCATGTGATCAGCCTGGGGCCGAGCGCCAGCGTGTACGAGGCCGCCTGCGTGATGACACGCGCCAACTGCGGCAGCGTGCTCATCATCGACACCGCCAGCACCCTGCTGGGCATCGTCACCGAGCGCGACCTGATGACCCGTGTGGTGGCCAAGGCGGTCGACCCGCTGCACACCACGGTCACCCAGATCATGACGCCGCACCCGCGCTGCGTGCCGCCCGAGACCAAGGTGGCCGACGCAGTGCTCATCATGATCGAGCGCGGTTTCCGCCATCTGCCCATCGTGTCGCACCAGGGCAAGATCCTGGGTGTGTTCTCGGTGCGCGACGCGCTGCCGCGCGAGGTCAACACCGCCGTCAGCCTGGCCGAGTTCAACGACCAGGTGAACGACGCGCTGGGCTGAGCCGGGCGCCGCCGGCATGCGCAGCGCAAAGCAACGCCGCACCGCTCCGGGGCGCTCACTTGCCGTGGTAGGCCTGCACCGTCTGCCAGGCCGTGGCCTGCAGGAAGGCGGCGAGTTCCCCGTCCAGCCCGGCGGTGTAGCTGTTGCCCACGGGTGACCTGCCCGTCACGGCCGCCAGCACCGTGCACGCGGCCAGGTAGGTGCCGGCCAGGCTGGGGTGGCGCTTGTCGGGCTGGTAGAGCTCGAGCGCCGGGCGCGCCGCGATCGCGCGTGCAAACGCCAGGCCGGCCGGGATGACCAGTGCGTCGTTGGCATTGCCGGCCAGGGTGTAGGCCTCGGCCAGCGTGGCGCTCATCTCGGGCTTGTCCTTGTAGGCCCAGGACATGAACAGCACGGGCCGAGCACCATGTCTCACCACCGTGGTGCTGTGCTTCTTCACCTGCTCGGTGAACACGCTCTTGAGCTGCGGGTGGATCGGGCATTGGCTGCAGTCCATCATGATCACCGCGTCGAACTGCCGCCCGGGCGGGTTGAAGACGATCTCGTTGTCGCCCACGAAGGAGTAGCGCCCGATGCCGTCGGGGCGGAAGTAGGACTCGACGTCGTGCCAGTCCAGTCCCGAGCCGCTGATGGTGACCGACACGCCGCGCAGTGCCACCCGGGGCTCGGCCGCACGCGCCAGGTTGCCCACGTGGCCGTGCATGCTGTTGTTGTAGTAGAAGAAGCTGTTGCCAACCCACAGCAGGCTTTTCACCGGTCCGGCGCCGCCGACCTCGGTGCGCATCGGTCGGGTCGGGGTCTGAGTCTGGTTCTGTGCCTGGGCCGGTGTGGCCAGACCGGTCCACAGGGCCAGCCCCAGCAGGGCCGCAGCGCCCAGGCGGGCGAGCTGATTCGTCGGGGTCGTCATGGGGTGTCTCCTGTCGAGTCGGGCAGATGCCCGGGCTCATGCTAGGCCGCACCCCGCAGGCCCGCCATCGGTGGGCGCCCCTGCCCGGTCGTCCGGCGGGGGGGCTGCGGCGCCGCCGTGACGTGTCCTTACACTCGCCGACCCTGACCCCTACTGACTGCGCTGGATCACTCCATGAAGTACATGCACCGCGGCCTGGCCGCGTTCCTCCTGTCGTGCTGCTGCGCCGGCGCGGCCTGCGCCCACGCCGGCGCGGACACCCTCGCTGGCGGCTTCGCCAGCGGTTTCCTCCACCCGGTGCTGGGCTGGGATCACGTCATCGCCATGGTCGCGGTCGGCCTGTGGGGTGCCTTCCTCGGCGCACCGGCGATCTGGCTGCTGCCGGTGGTCTTCCCGACCGTGATGGCCTTCGGTGGCGCGCTCGGCGTGGCGGGCGTCCCGCTGCCCGGGGTGGAGACCGGCATCGCGCTGTCGGCCGTGGTGCTGGGCGGCATGATCGCCGGGGCGGCGCGCCCGCCGCTGTGGGTGGCCGCGGTCATCGTCGGTGCCTTCGCCATCTTCCACGGCCACGCCCACGGCACCGAACTGCCGCAGGCCGCCAACGCGCTGGCCTTCAGCGCCGGCTTCGTGATTGCCACCGGCCTGCTGCACCTGGGCGGCATCACCTTCGGCCTGCTGGTGCGCTGGCCGGCAGGGCGACTGGCCGTGCGGGCGGCCGGCGGTGCCATCGCGCTGGGCGGGCTGGGCTTCCTGACCGGTCTGCTGTGAGGCCGCCCGCCACCTCCTGCGGCCACACGCCGTGCGCGATGCCCGGCCTGCGGTGGCTGGCCGGCCTGGCCGGCGCGCTGGTCACGGCCATGCCGGCCTGGGCGCACGGCACGCTGCCGGGCATCAACCAGTTCTACAACGGCGTACTGCACCCGCTGCTGGCGCCGGCCCATCTGCTCGCCCTGCTGGCGCTGGCGCTGCTGGCCGGGCAGCAGGGCCTGCGGCCGCGGCCGTGGGAGGTGATCGGCCTGGGCGCTGGCATGGCCATGGGCGCGCTGGCAGCCGCCGCCGCGGGCGACCCCGATACCGACCGCTGGCTCTGGCTCGCCACCCTGGCCACCGGCCTGGCCGTGGCGCTGGCCCGGGCGCTGCTCGGCCTGGTCCGGCTGCTGCCGGGCGCGGCCATCGGCCTGGCCATGGGCCTGGGTTCGGCCGACGTCGCGCTGCAGGGCGCGACCCGCATCGCCACGCTGCTGGGCAGCTATCTGGGCGCCATGATCTTCATCGCCTATGCCGCGCTGGGTGTCGATGCCCTGCTCAGGGCCTGGCCCGTGCCCGCGCTGCGCATCGGCGTGCGGGTGCTGGCTTCGTGGCTGATGGCCTGTGCCGTGCTGATGCTGGCGCTGGCGATCAGGAAAGGCGGCTGAGCCGCGATGCGTGGCGGTCACACGCGCCGACCCGCGGCCGGCTCGGGCGTGGGCCCGGCGGCCTGGCGTCGCTGGCTGCCCGGCGCGCTGCTGGCGGCGCTGCTCGTGCAGTTGTGGGCGCTGCCGGCGTCGTGGGTGCAACGGCTGCCGCACTTCCACCGCGCTGCGGCTGTGTTTGCCGTGCCGCACGCCGGCCGGGCGCTGCCGTCGATGCACGACGAGGCACCGGTCGCCGTCGCCCGGGTCGCGCCGCCGCGGCGCAGCCTGTTCGAGCACAAGCGGCAGGACGAGGCGGCCGCTGCGCCGCTGCTGCAGTGGCCGTCCGTGGCGCCGCGCGGGCCGGCCGCGCCGAACCATGGCCACGGTCATGCCCATGTCCATGGCCACGACCATGCCCACGCCGCGCTGGCCCACCATCTGCACGCGCCTGACGCCGCCGACGTGGTCCACGTCGACGGCGATCGCCTGCTGCCGCCAGGCAAGGCCGCGCCGGCCGGCACCCAGCGCGCGCTCAACGATGCCGAGGCCCTGCCGCCGGCGCCGGCGCGGCTGGAACCGGCCCCGCCAGCCACGCCGTGGTCGACCGCCGCAGCGCAGGCCTACCGCTCGCACGTCAGCGCGCCCGTGCCGCCGCCGCCCCGGACGCTGGCCGCATGAGTCTTGCGGGGCCGGCACACCTGCCTGCGCCCCGACCAAGCCGCTGCATCCGTCGTCGCCCGGGCGTGTGCCCGTGCACGGCGAGCCTGCCATTGCTGCACCAGTCCCGCCGCCACAGTCCGGCGCGTGCTCGCGTGCGTGGCCATGCCGCGGCCCGATCCTGTTCAGCCATGGCCGGTGCCGAGTCGCCGGCCCGGAGACCTGCGTGTCCACATCCCTCTCTAGCCTTGCCGGCCCCGCCACCCCGCCCGCCCGGCGCATGCCGCCACCCGCGCGCACCCTGCTCGCGCTGGCCTGCGCGTGCGCCTGGCCGCTCGTCGCCCACGCGGGTGGCGAGCAGACGCTCGAGCGCGTCGTCATCACCGGCAGCGCCGCCAACCCGGTCGGCGTGGCCGACTCGGCCAGCGTCGGCACCGTCACCCAGGCGCAGCTCGAAGCCCGCGTCGTCTACCGCCCCGGCGAGCTGCTGGAGGCCGCGCCCGGCCTGGTCGTGAGCCAGCACAGCGGCGAAGGCAAGGCCAACCAGTTCTACCTGCGCGGCTTCAACCTCGACCATGGCACCGACCTGCGCACCACGGTCGACGGCATGCTGGTCAACCAGCGCAGCCACAGTCATGGTCAGGGCTGGACCGACCTGAACTTCATCATCCCCGAGCTGGCCACCGGCCTGCGCTACAAGAAGGGGCCGTACGACGCCAGCGAAGGCGATTTCGCGTCGGCCGGCGCGGTCGAGCTGACCTATGCCGACGCGCTGGCCGCGGGCATCGCCCACCTCGGCCTGGGCCGGAACGGCTACCGCCGCGTGCTGCTGGCCGACTCGCCGACGCTGGGCGCGGGCCGGCTGCTCTACGCACTGGAAAGCCAGCACAACGACGGCCCCTTCGAGCGCCCTGACGACTACAGCAAGCTCAACGGCGTGCTGCGCTATGCGCAAGGCGACCGCGCCAACGGCTGGCAGGCCAGCCTGATGTCGTATTCGGCGAGCTGGAACGCGACCGACCAGATCCCGCGGCGTGCCGTCGCTGCCGGCCAGCTCGGCCGCTTTGCGCTGATCGACCCGACCGACGGCGGCAGTGCGCAGCGCAGCAGCGTGTCCGGCGCCTGGCGGCGCAGCGACGAGGCCGGCCAGACCCTGGTGAACGGCTGGCTGGCCTACCAGGCGCTGGACCTGTACTCCAACTTCACCTATTTCCTGGACGACCCGGTGCACGGCGACCAGTTCGCGCAGCCCGACCAGCGCGTCACGGCGGGCCTGAACGCCCGCCACGCCTGGTCGACCCGCTGGGCCGGCGTGGACGTGGACAACCAGATCGGCCTGCAGCTGCAGCGCGACAACATCCGCAACGCCCTGCTGGCCACCCAGGCGCGCCAGACGCTGGAGGTGGTGCGGCGCGACCACATCGTCGAGACCAGCGCCGCCCTGTGGTTCGACAACACGGCGCGCTGGGGCGAGCACTTCCGCACCGTGGCCGGCCTGCGCGCCGACAGCTATCGCTACATGGTGGCGAGCGACCTGGCCGCCAACTCCGGCCAGCGCCAGGCCGCACGTGTGAGCCCCAAGCTCAACCTCGTGTTCGGGCCGTGGACGGCGAGCGAGTTCTACGTCAACCTGGGCCGGGGCTTCCACAGCAACGACGCACGCGGTACCGTCACCCGCGTCGACCCCAAGGCCACCGACCCGACGCAGGCCGCGGTCGAGCCGGTGACGCCGCTAGCGCGATCGCGCGGCGCCGAGCTGGGCCTGCGCACCTCGCTGCTGCCGGGGCTGCAGACCTCGCTGGCCCTGTACCAGCTGGATTTCGATTCCGAGCTGATCTTCGTCGGCGACGCCGGCACGACCGAGGCCGGACGGCCCAGCCGGCGCACCGGCGTCGAGCTGGCCAACTACTACCGCCTGGGCAGCTGGCTCACCGTGGACGCCGACCTGGCCTTCGCCCGCGCCCGTTTCCGCGACGCGGCGCCCGAGGGCGAGCGCGTGCCCGGCGCGGTGGAGGGCGTGGCCTCGCTGGCGCTGGCGGTCGACCAGCTGGGGCCGTGGTCGGGCGCGCTGCAGTTCAGGTGGTTCGGCCCGCGCCCGCTGGTGGAGGACAACAGCCGGCGCTCGCGCGTCACGGCGACCATCAACGGCCACGTCGGCTACCGCTTCGGCCCCGGGCTCAAGGTCGAGCTGGAAGGCTTCAACCTGACGAACCGGCGCGCCTCGGCGATCGACTACTACTACGAGTCGCGCCTGCAGGGCGAGGCCGCCGCACAGGCCGACGTGCACTTCCACCCCATCGAGCCGCGCTCCTTCAGGCTGTCGCTGACCGCGAACTTCTGATGCCGGGTGGCTGCGTTGCGGTCCGTCCACCCCGGGCGGCGCCCAGGGTGGACCAGCATGCAGGACCGCACGAAGCCGGCCCGCTTTGCGGTGTGGCACGCCTTGTCAGCGTGGCGCAGGGGTACCGATCTGCATAATCCGCCCATGCTTCAACGCACCCGCTCCCACGCATTCACCCGGCTGCTGCTGGCGTGGCTGATCGTGTGCGTGGGCGCGCTGGGCATGTTGCCCGCGCTGGCCACCCCGTCGACCGGCGGGGCGCCCATGGACGAACTCTGTTCGGTGGCCATGGGCCTGGCGTCGGCGGACGCTGGTGCGGCGGATGCCGGCACGGCCTACAAAGCCGGCCACGAGCATTGCGCCGTCTGCGTCGTCGCCAACGTGGCGGCGCCGCCCGCCGTGCTGCCGGCTGTCGTGCCGGCGCTGGCTGATTTCCACGGGCCTGTCCTGGCCCCGGCGCTGCACGGCGCCCAGCCTGCCGCCTTGTGGCAGGCGCGCGGTCCGCCCGCGCTCGCCAGCCGCTGAGCACGCACTGCGCGCGCCTGCAGCCTGACTGCGGCGCACAGCGGCTGCGGCGCTGAAGGCGGCGTCGTCGCTCCCCCTGCTCCGTTCCCGCCCTCGTCCTCATCCCTCGCCGTCCAGTCGGCCGGGTTCAGCTTGGCCGTGACCTTGTCGCGGCGGGCTGGCCGGCGTGCGCCTGGTCGTGCGGCCTGCCCAGGTGCTCCCATGATTCGTCCCGTCCTGCTTGCGTCCGCCCTCACCGTGTCCCTGCTCGCTGCCTGTGGCGGTGGTGGCGGCGGTGATGGGGGTGTCGACACCCCCACCGTCCAGCCCGTGTCGCTGAACTTCACTGCCGCGCTGGGCACAACCGCCCTGGCATCGCCCTGCGGCGCGCCGCTGGCCGGCCTGGGCAGCACGCCGGTGAACGCCAGGCTGAAGGATCTGCGCTTCTACGTCTCCAATCTGCACCTGATCAACGCTGCCGGCGCCGAGGTCAAGGTGGCGCTGGCCGCGAACGTCAACCAGCTGACCCGCGGCGCCAACAGCGTGGCCCTGGTCGACCTGCGCGACACCACCGCCAAGGGCGACTGTGCCGCCGGCAACGGCCACTTCACCATCACCGGCACGGTGCCCACGGGCAGCTACACGGCGGTGGCCTTCACCCTGGGCGTGCCCGAGGCGCTCAACCATGTCGACCCCAACGACGCTAGCAATGCGCCGCTGGACAACCTCGACCTGGGCTGGGACTGGACCGGCGGCAAGAAGCACCTGCAGGTCGAGATCAACCCCGAGAACGCCACCACGGCCGGCAGCTATGTCAACGGCATCACCCGCCCCGGCAGTGCTGCGGCCACCACCTATGCCCTGCACCTGGGCAACACCGCCTGCTCGAACCCCGCGGCCAACGTCTACACCTGCAGCAACGTCAACACGCGCGACATCCACTTCCACAACTTCAACCTGGCGACGCAGCGCATCGCGGTCGACCTGCAGGCCCTGTTCGCCAGCAGCAATCTGCAGCAGGACCTGGGCGAGGCGGTGGGCTGCATGTCCAGCGCCACCGACCCGGACTGCACCGATGTCTGGCCCGTGCTGGGCGCCACCTTCAGCGCCACCGGCGCCAACGTGATCGACCCGCTGAACGAGTTCCTGCACGGCGAGACGGTCTTCAAGGCCATCGCCAAGTGAACGCCGCGCCCGGCCCGAAGATCATGCTGCCCCTCAAGCGTTTCAAGACCTGGTGCGCCGGCACCGCCGTGCTGGCCGCAGCCGCCGCGCTGCTGGCGGCATGCGGCGGTGGTGGCACCGAGGTGCAGGACACCGGCCTGGCCCAGGGCGACTGGGTCTGGCGCCTGCCGGCGCAGTTCCCGCTGCCGCGCGTGCCGGCCGACAACGCCATGAGCCTGGCGCGCTTCGAGCTGGGTCGTTTCCTGTTCAACGACGTGCGCCTGTCGGGCAACGGCACCCAGGCCTGCGGCAGCTGCCACCAGCAGGACAAGGCCTTCACCGACGGCCGTGCCACCGCGGTGGGCTCCACCGGCCAGGCGCACCCGCGCAACACCCAGTCCATCGTCAACGTGGTCTACAACACCACGCTGACCTGGGCCAACCCGCTCATGACCGAGCTGGAACTGCAGGCGCGCGTGCCGCTGTTCGGCACCAACCCGGTCGAGATGGGCGTGACCGAGGCGAATCAGGACGCCGTGCTGGCCCGCCTCGCCGCCGACACGCGTTACCCCGCCATGTTCGCCGCCGCCTTTCCCGGCGACGCGGCGCCGATCGGCTGGACGCAGATCACCAAGGCCATCGCCGCCTTCCAGCGCGGCATCGTCTCCGGCGCCAGCAAGTACGACCGCTGGCTGGCCGGCACGGTGCTGCTGACCGAGTCCGAGCAGCGCGGCAAGGACTTGTTCAGCAGCGAGAAGGCCGAATGTTTCCACTGCCACACCGGCTTCAACTTCAACGACCAGGTCAGCCACGCCGGCAGCCGCACGGCGCTCACGCCCTTCCACAACACCGGGCTGTACAACATCGACGGCCAGGGCGGCTTCCCCTTCCCCAACCGCGGCGTGTTCGAGCTGGATCTGGTGCCCGCCCACATGGGCCGGTTCCGCGCGCCCAGCCTGCGCAACGTGGCGGTCACCGCGCCCTACATGCACGACGGCAGCATCGTCACGCTGGAGGAGGTGCTCGACTTCTACGCCGCCGGCGGCCGCAACATCACCAGCGGCCCGCACGCGGGCGACGGGCGCCTGAACCCCTTCAAGAGCGATCTGGTCGGTCGCATCAAGCTCAGCGCGCAGGACAAGGCCGACCTGGTCGCCTTCCTGCGCACCCTCACCGACGACGATGTGCTCACCAATGCGCGTTATGCCAACCCCTTCGCCGCGCGCTGAGCGCCTGTGCCTGCGCCGGCCTGCTCGCTCGTGCGTCGGTGTCGCCGTGGCGCTGGGTCTGAGCCAGCGCCTGCTGCTGACGCCGGCCGCGCACGCACACGACACGGCGGCCGATCCGCTGCCTGACAGCCCCGGCCTGCGCCTGGGCGCGTCGGCCCTGCTGTCGACGCTGTCGGCCGACCCGCAACCCCTGCCCGCCGCGCGCTACAGCGGCTGGCTGGGCAGCGGCCAGACCCCGGCGGATCGCCAGGGCGCCGGCCTGGAACACGCCACGGCCGAGCTGGGCCTGCGTTTCACGTCCGCGCTGGGCGCAGCGCTGGCCTGGGGCAAGCACGGCGGCGACCGGTCGCATGTGGAGGCTGCGCGCCTGGAATGGCGCCAGGCCCTGACGGATCTGCCGCGCCCGCTGGCCGGCGAGCTGCGCCTGTCGGCCGGCCGTGACCGCGTGGCGCTGGGCGCGCCGGTGGCCGCCGCCGGGCACTTCGACCGCGTCGCGCTGGTGCCGCTGGCCAAGCGCCTGATGCTCAACGACGACTGGCTCGACGACGGCGTCAACCTGCAGTGGCGCGCTGCGGCGGGTGAGGCGGCCTCGGGCGACGCCACCGCGCCGGTCAGCCTGCAGTCGGTCGACCTCGGCCTGTGGCGCGCGCGCAAGTTCCCGGGCGCACGCCAGGGCCGCGCCGCACCCGTGCTGCATCTGCAGGGCGAGGCCGGCGAACTGCAGGCCCATGTCTTCGCCGCTGCCTTGTCACCGCACGGGCGCGGCACACCGGCCGCCTCGGTCACGGCCGGCCACACGCACGACGTGCCGGACTGCTCGCGCAGCCTCGTCGGCCTGGTGTGTTTCGACGGCCGCAGCACCCTGGCCGGCGCCAGCCTGAGCTGGGCGCCGCATGGCCAGCCGCTGCAGCTGCAGGGCAGCTGGCTGGCGCAGCTCGAACGCGGCCAGCTCTACAGCGCCAATGGCGACGTGGCCTACCGCGGCCTGCAGCAGGGCGGCTGGGGCGACGTGATCGTCAAGCTCGCGCCGCGCTGGCAGACCGTGCTGCGCGCCGAGCGGGTGACGAGCTCGCACCGCCTGGTCGGCCCGGGCGCCGGCCTGGTCAGCCAGGACGCCGGCCTGGCGCCCAACCACGCCGTGCAGCGCCAGACCCTGGCGCTGGGCTGGACGCCGCGCCGCAGCCTGGCACTGCGGGCCGAGGCCGGCCGCGAGCAGACCGGTGCGGGCGCTGCCCAGCGCTGGGTCGGCCTGCGCCTGGCGCTGAGCAACGATTCGCTGTGGAGCCTGTCGTGGTGACACGGCCGCAGCTGCGCAACTGCCCTCTGCCGGCCTTGCGCCGCATGGGGTGGCCTGCATGAACACCCCGCTGCGCCCGCTGGCTGCACGGCTGCGTCGTCAGGCGCTGCTGGTGCTGGCCTGCTTCCTGTTCATGCAGGTGGCGGCGCAGCTGGGCGCGTGGGTGTTTCCTCCACTGCCGGCCGGCGTGTGCAGCGTTGCGGCGGGGCCGGACGATGTGCAGTGGCTCGGCGCCTCCTCACATGGTGGCAATGCGCTGGCCGGCCACGGGCTGTCCTGTCCGTTGTGCTCGGGCCCGGCCACACCGCCGCCGCCCGAACTCGCGTCGCGGGTGCCTGCACCCCCCCCTTCTGGCCGGCTCACGCGCCCTGCGTGACACGCCGGCACCGGTGCTGCGACGTGCGCCCGGACTGGTGCGGGCGCGTGGTCCGCCGCTGGCGCTGGCGCCCTGGCAGCCGTCTGCCTGACGCCCCCCGGGTTTGTCGCCCGGTGCTTGGCCGACGGCTGCGGCAGGTGCCCGCGCCCACCGGCGCGGCCCCGATACGGGCATCTGCCGGCATTGAGAAGCCTCTTCGTTCAACCGGCGGGCAACGCCATCTTCTGCCCGCCGGCTTTTTCAGCACGCGCGCCGCATCGGCACGTGCTGCGACCCCTCACGACCTCGTCGTCCTCCATTCCAGAGATTGCACCATGACCTTCCAGATCCGCCACATCGCCCTTGCCGCCACCACCCTGCTCGCCAGCCAGCTGGCCAGCGCCCACGTCGGCACGTCCAACCTGACCAATCCCTCGGTCACGCCCGGCCAGGCCACCTTCCTGATCGGCAACGTCACCAGCGAGCTGGTGTTCAACGTCGGCCACGGCTGCAACGCCGAAGCCGTGCCGACCGTGACCCCTGCGCTGGACACCTACAAGGTCTCCATCACCGTGCCGGCCGAGATCGTCACCGCCACCGGCACCGTGCGCCCGACCTTCAGCGGCGCCTTCGGCAACGCCACCCTGGTGACCAATGCCAACGGCTCGGTCACCGCCACCTGGGTCAAGAGCGCCGCCGCGCGTGCCGCCGATGACCACTACTACAAGGTCGCGCTGCGCCTGAAGGCGCCCACCACCACGACCATCAAGGCCTACCAGTTCGACGCCGTGCAGTACTGCAAGGCCACCGCCACCACGCCCGGCGGCGCAGTGACCGAAGGCTCGGACGTGGTGCTGGACTGGACCAAGATCACCGGCCAGCCCAACCAGTCGCCCACCGTCTTCGTCTTCCCTGACAAGCGCAAGGGCTTCAACCAGTTCAAGCTCGACGCCAGCGTGACCGGCACCTTCACCGCCGCGGCCACCGGCACGCTGGCCTCGGTGCTGAAGTCGCACTTCGGCGACGCCGAGATCGTCTGGGTCGGCAAGGCCGGCTACAGCGCCAATGCCGCCACCGCCGCCAAGATCGACGCCCTGGCCGCCAAGGACAGCAGCTACAGCAACCTGGGCAGCAAGGCCGGCGGCGCCATCAGCGCCACCGACACCATCGTGGTGAAGTACTGAGCCGGAGCGTCAGACCATGAAACTCCAGACTCCTGCCCCCAAGCCCCTGCTGGCGGCGGCGCTGCTGGCGCTGCTGGCCAGCCTGGGCGCCTGCGGTGGCGGCGGCAGCGCCGCGGCGACCACGCCCACCACCCCCACGGCGGACCCGACGGTGAGCGCGCTGGGCGGCCAGCTGCCCGGCGATGCGGCCGACACCACGACGCTGCCGGCCAGCCTGCTGCCGCCGGACGCGACCGCCGCGCTCGACGCCAGCCTGCTGCCGCCGAGCTGACGCGCAGGGCGCGTCCCAGCCGGGACGGGACGGGCGCGCCGCCACGGATGCGGCGCGGCCCGGTCCGGCCCGCCTCCACCCCGCGCGGTCCGACGGGCCGCGCCCTCACTCCAGGTGTCCCATGACCCATCCCCTGCCGCCCGGCGCGACGCACGCGCGGCGTCGACGCCTACTGGCCAGCGTGTTGCTGGCCGGCCTGGCCACCAGCGCTTGCACCACCCTGGGCGTGCAGCCCTGGGAGCGCGAGCTGCTCGCCCAGCCGGCGATGCAACTGGTGGCGTCGCCACTGGATGCCGCTGCCGACGACCACACCTACTTCAGCAAGGAGGCCGCCACCGGCGGCCGCGGTTTTGGTGGCGGGGGCTGCGGATGCAACTGAACACCTTGACCTTCAACGGCGCACTGACGCCGGCCGTGGCGTGTGAGCCGGCTGGCTCCTTGTCCAGCCCTGCGCGCAGCCGGTTGCGCCTGGCCCTGGCCGCGGCCACCGGCGCGTTGCTGGCCGCCGGCCCGGCGCTGGCGCAGCTCACGCCCGCAGCGGCGACGGGCACTCCGCCCGCGAATCCGGCCGCGTCCGGTGGCGCTGCCAGCGTGACCTGGCAGGCCGACGCCGCCGTGTTGCAGTACACCGAATCCAACGGCCGCGTGAAGGCGACCGAGCCCATGGTGGCGCTGCGCCGCAGCGACGGCGACGACCGCATCACCAGCCTGCGCCTGACGCTGGACAGCCTGACCGGCGCCTCGCCCACCGGCGCCGTGCCGCAGCCGGTGGTGCAGACACTTACCAGCGCCTCGGGCGCAAGCACCTACGCCACCAGCGCCGGCGCCGTGCCGGTGGACAGGCACTTCAAGGACCGGCGTTATGCCGGCGTGCTCAGCCACGAGCAGCCGCTGGGCGAGGGCCGGCGCATCAGCCTGGGCGGCCAGGCCTCGGGCGAGACCGACTTCGCCTCGATCGGTCTGAACGTCGCCCTGGCGCAGGACTTCAACCAGCGCAACACCACGCTCAGCCTGGGTCTGGCCTGGGAGCGCGACCTCATCAAGCCGGTGGGCCGCACGCCCGCGCCGCTGCAGCCGCACACCACCGACTACCGCCTGGGCGCCAGCCGCACGCGGGTGGTGAACGACGTGCTGATCGGCCTGACCCAGGTCGTCAACCGGCGCTGGCTGACCCAGCTCAACCTCGGCCTGGGCTCGGGCAGCGGCTACTTCAACGACCCGTACAAGGTGCTGTCGGTCGTGGACGGCACGACCGGCCTCGAGACCGGCGACAACAAGGTCTCGGAATCGCGCCCGCGCATGCGCAAGCGTGTGTCGCTCTACTGGCAGCACAAGCTGCACGTCGACACCGGCGTGGTCGACCTGGCCTGGCGCGGCTACCGTGACGACTGGGGCATCCGAGCCACCACGCTGGAGGCGCGTTACCGCCACACCCTGGGCGCCGGCTGGTTCGTCGAGCCGCAGCTGCGCAGTTACCGCCAGACCGCGGCCGACTTCTACCGCGCCTGGCTGGTCGAAGGCGTGGACTACCTGAGCAGCGTGCACGCGCCCACCACGGCGCGCGCCAGTGCCGACCCGCGCCTGGCCGCCTTCAAGGCGCAGACCACCGGCCTGAAGCTGGGGCTGGAGCTGGGCAACGGCCGCGAACTCGGCGTGCGGGTGGCGAGCTACCGGCAGAAGACCGACCGCGTGGCCGGCGCGCCGGGTTATCTGGTCACCGTGCCGCTGGTCGACGACCTGAAGGCGACCATGGTGATGGTGGGCTACAGCCACCTGTTCTGAGGGCTGTGGCCGTGCCCCGCCCCGGGTGTGCCGGCTCAGCCCTGCCCGCCGGCCTTGCCTGGCCGCTGCGGCGCCGGCACGCCCAGCAGGTCGGCGGCCAGGGCCTCGGCCACCTCGATGCCGTCCACGCCGGCTGACATGATGCCGCCCGCGTAACCCGCGCCTTCACCGGCCGGGTAGAGGCCGCGGGTGTTGAGGCTCTGGTAGTCGCGCCCGCGGTTGATGCGCAGGGGCGAGGAGGTGCGCGTCTCCACGCCGGTCAGCACCGCGTCGGGCATGGCGAAGCCGCGGATCTGGCGCTCGAAGGCGGGCAGGGCCTCGCGGATCGCTTCCAGCACGAAGCCGGGCAGGCTCTCGCGGCCGGGCTCGCTCAGGTCGGTCAGGTGCACGCCCGGCTTGTAGGACGGCAGCACGCTGCCGAAATCCTGGCCGCGGCGCGACTTGCGCTTGTTGGCGATGAAGTCGCCCACCAGCTGCCCCGGGGCGATGTAGCCGCCGCCGCCGAGCTCGTAGGCGCGGCTTTCCCAGAGGCGCTGGAAGGCCATGCCGTCCAGCGGGCTGACCGGGCTGCCGTCGGCCTTGCCGTCCTGCCGGTAGTCGTTCGGGTTGATGCCCACGACGATGCCGGCATTGGCATTGCGTTCGTTGCGGCTGTACTGGCTCATGCCGTTGGTGACGACGCGGTCCACCTCGGACGTGGCCGCCACCACCGTGCCACCGGGGCACATGCAGAAGCTGTAGACCGAGCGGCCGTTGCCGGCGTGGTGCACCAGCTTGTAGTCCGCCGCGCCCAGGATGGGGTGGCCGGCGCTCGGGCCGAAGCGGGCGCGGTCGATCACGCCTTGCGGGTGCTCGATGCGGTAGCCGATGCTGAAGGGTTTGGCCTCCATCGCCACGCCGCGCTCGTGCAGCATGGCGAAGGTGTCGCGTGCGCTGTGGCCCAGGGCCAGCACGATGTGGTCGGCGCGCAGTTCCTCGCCCGAGGCGAGCCTCACGCCCCGCACGGCGCGTTGCCCGCCCGTCGTCTCGACCAGCAGATCGACCACCTGCTGCTGGAAGCGGATCTCGCCGCCCAGGGCCTCGATGTCGGCGCGCATCTTCTCGATCATGCTGACCAGGCGGAAGGTGCCGATGTGGGGCTTGCTGACGTAGAGGATCTCCTCGGGCGCACCGGCGTTGACGAACTCGGTCAGCACCTTGCGGGTCAGGTGGCGCGGGTCGCTGATCTGGCTCCACAACTTGCCGTCGCTGAAGGTGCCGGCGCCGCCTTCGCCGAACTGCACGTTCGAGGTGGCGTCGAGCTGGCCCTTGCGCCACAGGCCCCAGGTGTCCCTGGTGCGCTCGCGCACGACCTTGCCGCGCTCCAGCACGATGGGGTTCAGGCCCATCTGCGCCAGGATGAGCGCCGCGAACAGCCCGCAGGGCCCGAAGCCGATGACGAGCGGGCGCAGTTGCGCCGAGCCGCGCGCGTAGTGGTCCGCCGGGGCGTGGCCGATGAACCTGTACGCCGTGTCCGGCGCGGGCTTGATGTGCGGGTCGCCGCTGAAGCGCGCCAGCAGTTCGGCCTCTGGCAGCCCTGCAGCCAGCGTGCAGTCCAGGGTGTAGATGAGCTGGATGGCCGTCTTCTTGCGCGCGTCGTAGGCGCGCTTGAAGACGGTGAACGTCGCCAGATCCGCGTCCTGTGCCAGCCCCAGGCGCTTCACGATGGCGGTGCGCAGGGCGTCGTCCGGGTGGGTGAGCGGCAGGCCGAGGTCGGTGATGCGGATCATGGTGGGCGCAGGCGTCTAGCTTGAAACGGCAGGGGCAGAAATGACGAGACGGCCGGGCGGCCGTCTTGACTTTTTGGGGACATGCGGGCTGCGGTACTGCAACCAGCTCCCCACGGCCATCCAGAGGATGGCCGGTAAATCAGGCCGGAACAGTCCTCAGGACTGTTCTGGTCCTGATTTACCCACCCTTCTTCGCGCGCTTGCCGGGGTTCTTCTTGCTGCGGGTGTGCGAACCGCGCTCCAGGCTGACCTTCTGGCCGTGCGGGGCGGTGAATGCCACGCCGGTGGGGGCGGCGGGACGCGGGGTGGCCTTGGCGTCGGCTTCGGTGATGATCTTGTTGCCCATGGTGGCTCCGTATGCGGCTGAACGTGGAAGGGGATCGAAATTCGGGAGGGTGCGATTAGGCCACAAGTCCGTCCGGTCACTTCGTTGGTACCGGGCGACACAGCTGGGGCGCTGCGGACACAAGCGGCGGACGGGCTGGCTGCCTCTTGCGAACCGACACGTTTGGGTGGCTGGTTTGTCACCAGCCCGACGGCTAAGTTGCAGGGGTGGATCCGCAGCGCCGGATCCTCGATCAGCGTCCTGCCACCCTGACTCACCCAAAGGATAGCCATGACCCCGTCGACCGCCTTGCAGACCTTCCGTTTCCCCCTGGGCAGCTGCATCACCCAGGCCACGCCACCGCTGACCACCGTGGTGACACGCGAGTCACCGGCGCTGGCGGTGATGACCGACCTCAGCCGCGTGCGGGCCGCCACCATCGCGCCCACGCAGTCGCTGCGCGAGGCCCGCCAGGCCATGATGCAGCAGGGCGTGCGCCTGCTGTTCGTGGTGGAGCACATGCCGTGCATCCTGGGTCTGGTCACCTCCAATGACCTGGACGGTGACCGGCCGCTGCAGCAGATCGCCCGTCGCGGGGTGGTTTTCGCCGACCTGACGGTCGGCGACGTGATGACCGGTCTGGACGACCTGGACGTCATCGACTACGCCGACCTGGGCCGTGCCACCGTGGGCCAGCTGGCGGCCACGCTCAAGCGCGTCGGCAGGCGACACCTGCTCGTGATGCAGGCGGCCAGCGCCGATGCGCCGCCGCGCGTGCGCGGCGTGGTGTCGCAGACGCAGATCGAGCGCCAGCTGGGCTGCAGCATCAGCGGCGGCGAGATCGCCAGCACCTTTGCCGATCTGCAGCAGGCGTTGTGCGCCTGAGCCGGGCGACGCCGGCCGGCGGCTGAGCTCCAGCCCGGCGCACCCCCGGTGGCGGCCGGTGCCGATATGCTCGGCCGATGACCAAGCTGCCCCGCCTGCCTGCCGCCCTGCCGTCATGGAGTGTCCTGCTGCCCGTGCTCGGCCTGGCCGCGCTGGCCGGGCTGTACGGCCGCAGCCTGGGTGCCATCGGCATCGTGCTTGCAAGTGCCTGCCTGGTGGCGGCCGTGACCTCGGCCGTCCACCATGCGGAGGTGGTGGCGCATCGCGTCGGCGAACCCTTCGGCACCCTGGTGCTGGCGGTGGCCGTCACGATCATCGAGGTGGCGCTGATCGTCTCGCTCATGCTGGCCGGTGGCGCCGCGGCCAGCGCGCTGGCGCGCGATACCGTGTTCGCCGCCATCATGATCGTGTGCAACGGGGTGCTGGGCCTGTGCCTGCTGGTGGGCGGCGTGTGTCACCGCGAGGTCGCCTTCCGCGTGGAGGGCAGCAGCCCGCCGCTGGCGGTGCTGGTGGCGCTCAGCGGCCTGACCCTGGTGCTGCCCAGCTACACGGTCAGCACACCGGGGCCGACCTTCAACGGTGCACAGCTGGCGTTTGCGGGCGTGGCCTCGCTGCTGCTGTACGGCGCCTTCGTCTTCGTGCAGACGGTGCGCCACCGCGACTACTTCCTCCCCCTCGGCGCGGCGGAGGGGGATACCCATGGCCACGCGGCACCGCCGTCCACGCCGGTGGCGTGGGCCGCGCTGGGGCTGCTGATGCTCTCGCTGGTGGCCGTGGTCGGGCTGGCCAAGACGCTGGCGCCCACGCTGGAGGCAGCGGTGAGCCGCGCCGGTGCACCGCAGGCCGTGGTGGGCGTCATCGTCGCGCTCATCGTGCTGCTGCCCGAAACCATGGCCGCCGTGCGTGCTGCGGTGCACAACCGCCTGCAGACCAGCGTGAACCTGGCGCTGGGCTCGGCGCTGGCCAGCATCGGCCTGACCATCCCTGCCGTGGCGCTGCTGAGCCCGTGGTTTCCGCATCCGCTCGCCCTGGGCCTGGCGCCCAAGGAGATGGTGCTGCTGCTGCTGAGCTTCCTCATCAGCGCCATCACCCTGGCCGGCGGCCGTGCCACGGTGCTGCAGGGCGCCGTGCACCTGGTGCTGTTCGCGGCCTTCCTGTTCCTGGCGGTGGTGCCGTGAAGAGGCGCCGCAGACTCAGGGCCGGGTGATCGTCATCGGTGTGCCGATGCGCGCGCGCGCCACCTCGTCGGCCCGGTAGGGCAGCACCGGCCAGACCTTCTGCGAGTACAGGCGCAGCTGGTCGCTGGCGTGCGGCGAGGCCGGGTTGGTGCTCTGGCCGTAGGTCAGCAGGCCTTGTGCCACGGGGCCGCGGGCGTCGAAGGTGACGGTCTGCACATAGCTCGTGCCGTAGTCGATGCGCAGGCCCTGGGCCGTGATGCCGGGGGCGAACTGGTTGCCCAGGTTGTTGAGCACGCCTTCGAGTTCGGTGCCACCGTGCAGGGCGATGGCCTCGGCGGTGATGAGCGGGCGCTGCACCGTGCCCAGCGGGGCGTCGAGCGCGATGCCGGCGGCCTTCACCCTGGTGACGGCCTGGGCCAGTGCGCCCCACACCTTGTCGGCCACGGCCGCATCGGCCAGCTTCAGGCCGCGCGGTGTGGCGACCGGCTGGGCGGCGTCGAAAGGCACGCGGTAGACGCCGGGGATGGCCTGGGCCGCGGTCCAGAACTCGCGGAAGAGGTGGGCGCCGCGTGATTCGAGGTTGTTGCGGCGGTCCCAGCCGGCCAGGGCGGCGCAGCCTTCGCGCGCCGCGGGCGCTGCCGGCGGCGTGGCGCCATCGCAGGCGACCAGCAGGTCGGGCAGCACCACCTGGGCCATGAAGTTCTGGTTGCCGAAGAGTTGCTGCTGCACGCCGGCCGGCGTGACCTTGCCGCGCGCCAGCATCTCGGGGATCTCCTGCAGGCCGGCACGGGTGCGCGGGCGGGTGAGCGTGGCGTCGCCCACCAGGGGCGAGATGCCCTCGAAGCGCTGCGCCGGGTGGCTGTAGTAGAAGCTGTCGTTGCTGTTGTGCACCCAGTCGCCGCGCACGGCCACGGGCAGGCGTGCCGGGGACGTCAGGCCGGGCACGGGCGAGGTGGCGTCCAGGCGCCAGTCGCAGTCGCCGCGCGAGCCGTTCAGCACCACCAGGCCGGCCGCGCGCAGCAGGCCGGCGGCCGGGGCGCCGGGCGCGCAGCGGGCGAGCTGGGCGGCGTCCACGTCGGGCACCACGCTCATGTCGGCGTACAGGGCGTTGCCGGCACGGTCGGCGGCGATGGTGTTCACCCAGGGCAGGCCCAGGTTGCGCATGGCGGCCTGCAGGTCGGCCACGCTGCGGGCGCGCGCGAAGCCCAGCCAGGTCTGGCCGCTGCGCACGTTGCCGCTGTTGGCGTCCTTCAGGGCATAGGCCGTCTTCGTGTTCCAGCCCAGGCCGGCGCGCGGGATGACGACCACCGGGCCCCAGCGCGTCTGCCACACGGTGTGACTCCTGCTGGCCAGGCTGCCGTCGGCCTGGCGCACCTGGATGCTCACGGTGCGCGGCACCATCCTGTGCGCCTGGCCGTCGACCAGGTAGCTGGTGGCGTCGTCGGCGGCCAGCGTCAGCTCGTGCAGGGTGAAGCGCTTGCCGGTGGAGACGGTGTGCGACCAGGCCACGTCCTGGTTGAAGCCTATGGTCACGGCCGGGAAGTAGCCGTTGCCCGCGCCCATGACGTCGAACTGGCCCGGCACCGTGAGGTGCACCTGCCAGAAACGGTTGGTGCCGGCCCACGGGAAGTGCGGGTTGCCCAGCAGCAGGCCGCTGCCGTTGGCCGTGGTCTCGCGGCCGAAGGCCCAGGCGTTGGAGCCTATCGTCGGGTCGAGCAGTCCGACCTCGCGCATCGCCTGGGCGGCGTCAGCCAGGTCCACGCCCGACTGTCCGGCCGCAGCCGCCGGCCTGGCCGCGGCCGGCTTGGGCGGCTGGGCGCCCAGCATGGCGTCGGCCAGGGCGGCGATGCCGGCCTGGGTGATGGGGATCTCGATCAGGCGGGCGTAGTCGCTCGCCGTCATCGGCCGCACCCAGGGCTGGTCCTTGCACGGCGCCGGCAGACTGGCGGCGTGGTCGGCCAGATAACGGTTGTAGCCGGCGATGTAGCCGCGCGCCATGGCCCGGATCTCGGCGCTGGTGCCGGCCCACTGGCGGGCCAGGGCGGCGTCGTCCATGTGGGCGGCGACGAACAGGTCGATCTGCTCGTTGGGCAGCATGCGCCGGCCCAGCAGCGCCGTGGCCGTGCCACCGAACCAGCGCGAGCGTTCGCCGCGCGCGGTGAGCAGCTGGTCGGCCGTCAAGCACACGTTGTCCTCGGCATGGGCGTAGGCCATGGCGTAGGCCAGGGTCTCGACGTCCGGTGCGTTGACGTGCGCCACGCCGTGGGCCGTGCGGGTGATGGTGGCGGTGCGCGCCTGGCTGCCTGGCGTGGCGCCCGGCCCAGTGGCACAGGCGGCGAGGGCAGCCGCCGCGGCAAGGACGAGGGGCGTCGCTGTCTTCTTGATCGTCATGGGCGGTGGGCGTGTGGACCTGGGCTGGCCATCATCCACCGCGTCAGCGGCGCGCTGGCTCCCCGCTTACCCGAGGGTTGGGTGCGCACCAAGTGCGCAGGTACTGCCAGCGCCCTCGAACCGCCCGTTTCAGGTCGTTCAGCATGGCGATGCCTACACCCTAGATGTTGACCGTTCCGCAGTGGTCCGGCCGAAGGTCGCGGAATGAGCCAGTGTTGCATGCGGCCGACGGGCGCTACCGGCGTCTGGCGCATCAAGCGCTTGGTGCTGGTGGCGAGGATCGTTGCTCAAGGGTTTCTACGAATTTGCAATCGATTGCGGAATTTTCAAAATTTTCAGCTGCGGTAGCTTGTGTAGTCTAAAAAACACTCACCGCTGAATTTTGTCGTTGAGACGAAGTTTCTGGGTTCTCGCTTGGGACGGAGAAACATGAAAAGAACAGAGCTTGTTCGGCAGGAGGTTGCCGTCACCAGAAGTGCCTGGCCATGCATGGCTAAGGCGCATGGGTGATGTCAGTGCGAGGTAGTATTGCGGCGTGTCAATTGCCGGTCCGGCAGTGGCAAACATTAAACGAGTTGACGCGCCTGTGTGGGGATGTCACTGCGCATGATCTTTCGCGTCATTGCGCCGTCGGCATGGCTTTGGAGTTCGTGGTAGGTAGCCCTGTAGACTACTCTGGAATGCCGTTAGGGCAGTACCTCTTGCGTGTGGAGCACTCGATCGACCGCGCCCGTCTTGTTGTGGTTTTTGACCGCTATGGGCAGTGCGCCGGGTATGCCCATTTGGCGGCGGTGAAGCCTGAGTTCCGTGGTCCTGTCTTGAAGTTCGGTCCGCAGGCAGTGAATTCAGGTGCGCTGGCTGATGAAGGGGATCTCTTCATGCTGGACTTTCGCGCAGTCCCCGGGATGCTGCCCAGTTTCATGTCCTACCTGCGTGATGGGCCGCTTAAGCGCGAGAGCAGCGTGATCTATTTTCGTTACAAGAACAACAAGCGAATGGCAAAACGCATTTCTCGATCAGATGGGAGCGCTTTCGCAAGGAAGTCCGAAGCCATTGCGCTTGCCGACGACCCGCCGTTTCTCTTGAGTCACCAAGCCTGCACGTTCTTTTTGCCGACTACCCAGCAATTCTTGTGGCGTATGGCGGCGCTCGGCGAATTGGCGGTGATTTGGTGCCCTCGGCGGGATTTGAACCCACGAC
>JBJOKY010000254.1:0-6737 GCA_046045865.1 Pseudomonadota bacterium
AGCTGCGCGCCGTGATCGAGCACTACACCGACCTGCGCGTCATCGGCGCGGTGGCCGAGGATCCGGCCCTGGCCCTGCCCGAACGCCACCTGGGCCTGCAGCCCTGCGCCGAGCGCGATGCCGCGGCCGAGGACATCGCCCGCATCGGCCGCCTCGTCGCGGGCCAGGTCGACATCGATGCGGTACGCGCCATCGCCGGCCAGGCCCGGCCGCTACCCGCAACCTGGGCCGCGGCAGCCTTGCCCTCACCGGCCGCAGTCGCAGCCGCCACGGTCGGCACGGCGTCGACGTCGCCGGCCACGGCCATGCCACAACGCCCGCTGCGCATCGCCATCGCGCGCGACCGCGCCTTTGCCTTCTACTACCCCGACGACCTCGAAGCCTTCGCGGCCCAGGGCGCCGAACTGGTGGCCTTCGACAGCCTGCGCGACACCGACCTGCCGCCGGACGTCGACGGTCTCTTCATCGGCGGCGGTTTCCCCGAGCAGCTGATGGACGAACTGGCGGCCAACACCACCCTGCGCGGCGCCATCAAGCGCCGCATCGAGGCGGGTCTGCCCACCCAGGTGGAGTGCGGCGGACTCATGGTCCTGAGCCGCGCCATCCGCTGGGGTGAGCGGCAGGCCGAGATGGTCGGTGTCATCCCCGCAGTGGCGGTGATGCAGCGCCGTCCGGTGGGGCGCGGCTACGTCGTGCTGGAGGCCACCGCCGATCATCCGGCCTGCGGCGCCGCCGGGCTCGCCCCCGGCCAGCGCGTGCGGGCGCACGAGTTTCACCACTCCAGCCTCGAAGGCCTGCCAGACCCCCTGCCCGCCGGGATGGCCTTTGCCTGGACGGTCCGGCGTGGCCACGGCATCGACGGCCGCCACGATGGCCTGGTGATGCACCGCCTGCTGGCCTCGTACGCGCACCTGCGCGATGCCGCTGGCAGTGGCTGGGTCGCTCACTTCCTGGCCCGGGTGCAGGCGGCCCGGGGCGCTGCGCCGAGCCCGGTCGCGGCCGCGGGCCTGGCCACGTCGCCCACCGCGTCCGGGTCGACCCCGCCACGCACCACCCCCGCCGAACTGGAGCTGCTGACATGCTGAGCCTCACCCCGCGCGCCACCCGGCACGTGCTCGACACCGCGACGCGGAGCGGCGCCGCCGGCCAGGCCCTGCGGGTCGCTGCCCAGCTGACGGCCGAGGGCGATGTGCGCTTCGGCCTGGGTTTCGACGAGCAGCGCGAGGCCGACGAGGTGCTCAGCTTCGGCGAACTGGTCGTTCTGGTTGGCTCGCCTTCACGTGACCTGCTGTCCGATGTCGAGCTCGACGTCGAACCCGACGAGGACGGGCAGCCGCGCTTCGTCTTCATCCGCCCGCCCGGCACGGACCCCGTCGAATCAGCCGGCGGCGCCGCCGGCACCCAGGAGCAGCGCCCATGAATGCCTTCGTCGAACGGGCCTATATCGAGGCCTGGGCAGCCGGCGCCACCGCGCTGGCGCCGGCTGCTCACGCCGGCATCACCGCCGCAGCGCCGCCTGCAGCAGCGGTGGCGACGCCGGCCGGCCCCGGGACGGGCCGCGGCCTCGTCCATCTGGTCGGCGCGGGCCCGGGCGACCCCGAGCTGCTGACCCTGCGTGCCGCCCGCCTGCTGGCGCAGGCCGAACTGGTGGTGTACGACGCCCTGGTCAGCCCGGGTGTGCTCGAACTCATCGGCCCGCAGGCCGAACGCGTCTACGTGGGCAAGGTCTGCGGCACCCACAGCATGAGCCAGGAGGACATCAACGCCCTGCTGGTGCAGCAGGCCCTGGCCGGCCGGCGCGTGGTGCGGCTCAAGGGTGGCGACCCCTTCGTCTTCGGCCGCGGCGGCGAGGAACTGCAGGAGCTGGCGGCGCATGGCGTGGCCTTCGAGGTGGTGCCCGGCATCACCGCGGCCTGCGGCGTGTCCAGCTACGCCGGCATACCGCTCACCCACCGCGACCATGCGCAGAGCTGCGTCTTCGCCACCGGCCATCTGCGGGAAGGCCGCGAGGGTTCTGCCGAGCTCGACTGGGCCGCCCTGGCCCGGCGTCAGCAGACCGTGGTGATCTACATGGGCCTGGGTGGCCTGGCGACCATCTGCCGGGGCCTGATCGAGCACGGCCTGCCGGCCGACTGGCCGGCCGCGGTGGTGGCCCACGGCACCCAGCCCGACCAGCAGGTGGTGGTGGGCGACCTCACCAGCCTGCCTGCCGCGGTGCAGGCCGCCGGCCTGCCCACGCCCAGCCTGGTCATCGTGGGCAGCGTGGTGCGCCTGCGCGCCGAGCTGCAGCCAGGGCTGGCACAGGCTGCGGCCTTGCGCGCCATGCACGGCTGACCACGCACGGGTGCCCGCGCTGCGGCACGCCTGAAGGCCTGCCCCGACATCCGGCGAGCCGGCCTGCACAGGCCGGTAGCTGCGGGTGCGCAGGCAGAATGACGGCGTCAACAAGGACGCCAGAAATGAGCCTGCCCACCCCAGCCGCCGCAGATCCCGCCGCCGCCCCTGGCGCCCACCCGAGCCCAGGGAAACTCGAGATGAGCCTGCCCACCGCGCTGGAGCTGTGCGCGCTGGGCACCGCCACCATGGTGGACATCCGCCAGTCCTTCGAGATCGACATGAAGGGCGCCATCCCGGACACGGTGCACATCCCGCTGTGCGAGGTCAAGCTCATGCTCGGCCAGACACTCACCGATGACGAGCAGGACACGCTGGACGCCGGCCGCCCCACGCCGGTGGATGCGCAGAGCCTGTTCACCACGCTCAACCGCCTGCACCATGACCGCGACCACCTGTTGCTGATCGTGTGCAACAGCGGCAGGCGCAGCCTCTATGCGGCCCAGCTGCTGCGCGACCTGGGCTATCCGCGTGCCTGGTCGGTGGCCGGCGGCTTCCAGGCCTGGAGGAAGCTCAGGCAACAGGCCGCGACGGCCGGCGCAGCCTGAGGCATCAATCAGCGCGGGCGACAGGCGGCGCTGACGCGCCTTGCCGCGCGCTCAGCGCTGCCCGGCCGCACGGGCCTCGACGGCGAACACGGCCGCCTCCACCCGCGAGCTCAGGTTGAGCTTGGTGAGGATGTGGCGTACGTGCAGCTTGACGGTGTCGTGGCTGATGTCGAGGGTGCGGCCGATGGCCTTGTTGCTTTCGCCGCGCGCCAGGTGGTCCAGGATCTCGCGCTCGCGCTCGGTCAGCGACTCCAGCAGGCCCTGCCTGTCCTTGCGCGGTCCACCGGCATGCAGCAGCTGGGCAAGCTTGAGCGTGAGCGAGGGTGCGACCACCAGTTCACCGCGTGCAGCGTTGCAGATGGCGTTGACGACGTCCTCGGGCTCCATGTCCTTGAGCAGGTAGCCGCGCACGCCCGCGCGCAAGGCGGCTGCCAGGTCGGTGTCGGCGTCGCTCATGGTCAGGATGAGCGCGGGCGTGTCTACACCGGCAGCACGTATCTGGCGCAGCAGCGTCAGGCCGTCCATGCCCGGCATGCGCAGATCCAGCACCACCAGGTCAGGCTGATGCTGCTGCAGCGTGGGCACGACCTGGTCGGGGTTGCCCAGCGTCGCCACCACGTCCAGCCCGCCGCGCTGGCGCAGCAGGTCGGCCAGGCCGTTGCGGCACAGGGCGTGGTCGTCGACCAGCACGATGCGTGCCCCGTTCACATTGCGCTCCGTTCGGCGGCAGGGCTGGCCGGGGCTGCGGTGGCCGGGCGGGGCACGTGCAGGCTGACGGTCGTGCCGCCACTGCGGCGCGGGCCGATGGCCAGGCGCGCGCCGATGCGTCGGGCGCGCTCGACCATGATGGCCAGCCCGTAGTGGCTGCTGGCTGCTCTGCCGCTCACGGCGCTGCTGGCGCTGGTTTCGGCGATCTGGTCGCGCAGGCCGCTGCCGTCGTCCTCGATCGTGACGTCCAGCGCCTGCCCGGCCGTGTCGCGTGCCAGCGTGAGC
Source organism: Pseudomonadota bacterium (assembly GCA_046045865.1). Taxonomy (GTDB): domain Bacteria; phylum Pseudomonadota; class Gammaproteobacteria; order Burkholderiales; family Burkholderiaceae_C; genus Sphaerotilus. Next base: position 3,936 of record JBJOKY010000254.1, read on the forward strand.
CAGGCGTGCTGCGCGCCGGCATGGCGCTCGATGTTGTTGAGCGCCTCCTGCACGATGTGGAAGACCTGGGCCTCACGCTGTTCGTCGAGCAGCCCGGCCAGCTGGTCATCGCTCAGCTCGGCCTGCAGCGTCAGCTCGGTGCCGCTGCGGTGGCGGAACACGTCGGCGCAGGCGCGCAGCGCGGGCAGCAGGCCGCGGGCGTCCATTGGCGCGCGGAATTCGGTGAGCACGCTGCGCAGGCTGGCATGGGCCTGGCCGACACCGCTGCGCACATCGTCGAAATAGCGCGTGGCGGCCACCCCCTGGCCGGCGTCGATGGCGTCGCGCAGCAGCGGCAGGCGCATCTTGACGAAGCTGAGCGACTGGGCAATCGAATCATGCACCTCGGCCGCCAGCATCTGGCGCTCGTGCAGCAGGGCGGCGCGCAGGGTCTCGGCCTCCAGCCGCTCCTTGGCCAGTGCCAGGCCCAGCAGCTTGCCTACCGCCTGCAGCAGGTCCTGCACTTCGGTGCCAGGCAGCTCGCCGCCGAAATACAGGTTGTAGACGCCCAGCACCTGCTCGCGGTGCGGCAGCGGCACGCTCAGCATGGGTGCTGCACCGGCATCGTCGCGGTGGCGGCAGGCCGTGCCGTCGCGTGCCCAGATCACCCGGGCGTCGGCCACCGCCTGGCCGCAGTGGCCGCAGTGACGCTCCACCGCCGCAGTGGTGCAGGTGGCCGCGCCGGCAGTCTGGCTGTCGACCGCGGGGCGCAGGTCGACGCTGCTGACGAGGTGCAGACGGTCGTCCTCGCCCAGCACGCGCACCGTGCCGGCGTGGGCGCCGGCCAGGCGCACCAGCGGATCGAGCAACTGGCGCAGCAGGGCTTCGACGTCGCTGCCGGCCGAGACCCCGGCCGCCACCTCGGCCAGCAGGCGGGCTGAACCGGGTGGGCAGGGCGCACGGGTGGCAGCCGAAGCATGCAGCAGCGGATTGCGTACTGGTCCGTGGACGGTGGCAGCGTCGGGCAAGGCAGTGGACATGCTGGGTACTTCCTGGCGGTGCGATGCGCATCAGGCGCAACGGATGTAGTGATATTGAACCCCGCCGTGACGCTGCGCACCAGTGGGCAGTACCCGAAGCACCGGCCAGGGTATGCCCTGTGCCTACCCGAAAGGGTTAGATGGCGATCCCCCGTCGCGGGAATGGCGCCCAGTCACCCACTTTGCCTTAATGGAATCAGGAGACAGATGTGACAGCCGGCTGGTTGTCGCACCGACACACAGACGATGGCGTCCATTCCGCTGCACGACCCGACGGCGCGACCCTTTCCGCAGGCAGGCACCGAGGTGAAGACCACCACCTGCTACATGTGCGCCTGCCGCTGCGGCATCAAGGTGCACCTGCGGCAGAGCGAGCACGGTCCGGAGGTGCGCTACATCGAGGGCAACCCCGACCACCCGCTCAACAAGGGCGTGCTGTGTGCCAAGGGCAGCTCGGGCATCATGAAGCAGTACTCGCCCGCACGCCTGACCCAGCCGCTGCGCCGCAAGGCCGGCAGCGAGCGCGGCGCCGGCGAGTTCGAACCCATCAGCTGGGACGAGACCTTCGCCATCCTCGAGCAGCGTCTGCGCCACCTGCGCGGCACCGACCCCAAGCAGTTCGCCCTCTTCACCGGGCGTGACCAGATGCAGGCCCTGACCGGCCTGTTCGCGCGCCAGTTCGGCACGCCCAACTACGCGGCACACGGCGGCTTCTGCTCGGTCAACATGGCTGCCGGGATGATCTACACCATCGGCGGCTCGTTCTGGGAGTTCGGCGGGCCTGATCTCGACCGTGCCAAGCTCTTCTTCATGATCGGCACGGCCGAGGACCACCACTCCAACCCGCTCAAGACCGCCATCTCGAAGTTCAAGCGCCAGGGCGGGCGCATGGTGGCCATCAACCCCATCCGCACCGGCTATGCCGCGGTGGCCGACGAATGGATCCCCATCCGCCCGGGCACCGACGGCGCGCTGCTGCTGGCGCTGATCCACGAGATCATCGCCCTGGGCCTGTACGACCGCGACTTCCTGGCCCGCTACACCAACGCCGGCCAGCTGGTGAACCAGGACACGGCGAGTGACGATTTCGGCCTCATGCTGCGCAATGCCGAGGGCGACGTCGTCAACCCGCTGCGACCGCACAACTTCTTCTGGTGGGACCGCCTCAGCCAGCGCGCCGTGGCCGACCACACCGAGGGCTGCGACCCGGCCCTGCTGGGCCACTTCGCCCTGCCTGACGGCACGCCTGCGGTGCCGGCCTTCCAGCTGCTGCACGACCGCGTGGCGGCCCACACGCCCGATTGGGCCGAGGGCATCACCGGCATCCCGGCGGCCACCATCCGGCGCCTGGCGCACGAGATGGGCATCACTGCGCGCGATCAGAAGATCGAGCTGCCCATCGCCTGGACCGACAGCTGGGGCCGCCACCACGAATCGGTGACCGGCAACCCGGTGGCCTTCCACGCCATGCGCGGGCTGGCGGCGCACAGCAACGGCTTCCAGACCATCCGCGCCCTGGCCATCCTGATGAGCGTGCTGGGCACCATCGACCGGCCGGGAGGGTTTCGCCACAAGGCGCCGTACCCGCGCGCGGTGCCGCCCAATGCCCGCCCGCCCAAGGGGCCCGAGGCGGTCAAGCCCGACACGCCGCTGGGCGGCGCGCCGCTGGGTTGGCCCGAGGGACCGGAGGACCTCTTCGTCGACGCTGCCGGCGAGCCGGTGCGCATCGACAAGGGCTTCTCGTGGGAGCATCCGCTCTCGGCCCACGGGCTGATGCACAACG
>JBJOKY010000255.1:0-6727 GCA_046045865.1 Pseudomonadota bacterium
GCGCCCAGGTCGCCGATGGCCACCGCCATCAGCTCTTCGCGGGCGGTGACCAGGTCGCTCACTGCGCCTGCCGTGCCAGCGGCACCAGGTGTGGCGCGCCCGTCTCCTTGTCCTGCTTGGTGCGCTTCATCTCGGCCGCAGGGATCGACCAGGTAGCGCCTTCCAGGTCGAGGTGAGCCCACTGCATGGCCCGCAGGTTGCCGGGGCGCTGGAAGGTCAGCGCGGCCAGCTGCAGCGCCGCTCGGGTGCCGGGCTGGCCGGTGTAGCCGTCGACGGCGCGCAGCAGTTCGCCCGCGCGCTTGGGGTCGAGGATGGCGGAGAAGTGGCGCTTCGTGGGCGTGGCCAGGGCTTCGCGCAGGTCAGGCGTCGGGTCGCGCTCGGCATGGCCCGTGGCGATGGCGTAGCGCATCACCAGGCCGACGGTCTGTTTCACCCGGTGGGCGGTGTCCAGCGCATCGCGGGCGGCCACTTTGCGCAGCAGACCCAGCACCACGGGCGCGGACACCGCGCCGGCCGGCGTGGCGCCGATCCAGGGGAACACGTCGGCTTCAAGCTGCTTGAGGCTGCGGGCAGCGTAGCGGGGCGACACCTTGGGCTCGTGCACCAGGCGCAGCCAGTCACGCGCCACGGCCTCGAAGGTGCCCGGCAGCGGCTCGCCTGTTGCGACCAGGGTCGCCACGCGCTCAGCTTGTGCCCGCGCTGCCTTGGTGTCCTTGCGCGCCTGGCTGGGGTCGACGCCTGCGGCCACCTGCGTTTTCAGGTCGTCGCGGCGCTTGCGGGCATCTGCCAGGCTGACGGCTGGGTATGTGCCCACGCTCAGGCGGTTTTCTTTCCCGGCCAGCCAGTAGCGCAGACGCCACCAGGCGGCGCCGCTGGGCTGCACCAGCAAGGACAAGCCCCCGCCGTCGCTCAGCGTCTGCACCGCACCTTGTGCCGTTGCGTCCTTGATGGCGCCCTTGATGGTTTTGTCCGTCAGGGTGTTGATGGCCATACCGGATAACTCCAAAGCCCCGTTTCCGAGTTGTCCGGGATGTTATCCGGTCAGTTGTCCGGCTTCGTGCGGTGCTATCCGGTGCCATGCGGGCAACAAAAAAGCCCTAGAGCGTTGATTCTCTAGGGCTTTTTGTTGTTCGGCGGACCTATACGGGGCCTGAACTGGTGGGCGGTGCAGGGTTCGAACCTGCGACCCCTGCCGTGTGAAGGCAGTGCTCTACCGCTGAGCTAACCGCCCGGTAACTGGTTGGCTGGTGGGCCTTGCTGCTGCCGGGTCTCGCTTGATGGCTTGATGAACAGCGCGCTGTCCGTTTCGCGAGACCGAGATTATGACATATCTTCAGGCTGGAAATCTACGCCACACGGTCGCGCCTTTGCTTTCCTTGTCGATCCTGGCCAACATGGCCTCGTGCGCGGCCAGTTCTTCGGGGGTCGCGACGATGGGCGCGGACATCAGGCCGGTGAAGTCGGCACGCGGACCGCTGCCCGTGCCGCCGCGCTGGCTGCCCGGGTCGACCACGAGCTCGCCCTGGCCGCGCGTCATGCGCAGGTAGACCTCGGCCAGCAGCTCGGCATCAAGCAACGCGCCATGGTGGCCGCGCCCGCTGTTGTCGACCTCGAGCCGTCGACACAGTGCATCGAGCGAATTCGACTTGCCCGGGAAGATGTCGCGCGCCATCGCGAAGCTGTCGGTCACACGGCCGACATGCTGCCTGAACCTGCCTCGGCCGATGCGTTCCAGCTCCATGTCGAGGAAGCCGACGTCGAAAGGCGCGTTGTGGATGATGATCTCGGCACCCGCGACGAAGGCGAGGAACTCTTCCGCGATCGCCCTGAAGACAGGCTTGTCAGCCAGGAATGCGTCGGTGATGCCGTGCACACGCAGGGCCTCGATGCTGTTGGCGCGTTCCGGGTTGACGTAGCAGTGCAGGTGGTTGCTGGTGACGCGCCGGTTGCTGAGCTCGACGCAGCCGATCTCGATGATGCGGTCGCCGGTGTCGGGGCTCAGGCCGGTGGTCTCGGTGTCCAGGACGATCTGACGCATCGCCAGCCCCTCAGTGCTTCTCGCGCGCGTGGTTGATCGAGTACTTGGGGATCTCGACCACCAGATCGGTCTGCGCCAGGTAGGCCTGGCAGCTCAGACGCGAATCGGGCTCCAGACCCCAGGCGCGGTCGAGCAGGTCTTCCTCGTTCTCGTCCATGGTGTTCAGGGTCTTGTAGCCCTCGCGCACGATCACGTGGCAGGTGGTGCAGGCGCAGCTCATCTCGCAGGCGTGTTCGATGGCGATGCCGTGCTCCAGCAATGCCTCGCAGATCGAGGTACCTGAACTGGCCTGGACGGTGGCGCCATCGGGACAGTAGTCCTCGTGCGGCAGGATCTTGATGATGGGCATGATCGGGTGTGAGTTCGATGTGGCTGGCGGGCGGCGGGTCAGCAGATTGGCAGGCAGGCAGAGGCGGGCCGCGTTCAGACCTCGTCCAGGCTGCGGCCGGTGAGCGCCTGGCGGATGCCGCGATTCATGCGCAGGGCGGCAAATGCCTCGGTGCCTTCGCCCAGGGCCTTGGTGGCGGCGTCGATGGCGGCAGCGTCGTCGCCCTGGCGCTGCAGGTCGAGCGCGCGCATGGCTGCGAGGATGTCGGCAAGCGCCTCTGCATCGAGCAGGTCGCCGTCGGCGGCCAGCGCCGACTGCGTGGCCAGCCGCATGCGTTCGGCCTCCACGCGGGCTTCGGCCAGGGCGCGCGCCTGCATGTCGGCGGCGGCGGTGGTGAAGCTCTCGCCCAGCATGCTGGCGATCTGCTCATCGCTCAGGCCATAGCTGGGCTTGACGACGATGGACGCCTCGACGCCCGAGACCTGCTCGCGTGCGCTGACCGACAACAAGCCGTCGGCATCCACCTGGAAGCTCACACGGATGCGCGCCGCGCCGGCCACCATGGGTGGGATGCCGCGCAGCTCGAAGCGCGCCAGCGAACGGCAGTCGCTCACCAGCTCGCGTTCACCCTGCACGACGTGGATGGCCATGGCCGTCTGACCGTCCTTGAAGGTGGTGAAGTCCTGCGCCTTGGCGATGGGCAGGGTGGAGTTGCGCTCGATGATGCGTTCCACCAGCCCGCCCATGGTCTCCAGGCCGAGCGACAGCGGCGTCACATCGAGCAGCAGCAGCTCCTCGTCGCGCGCATTGCCGGCCAGGGCGTGGGCCTGGATAGCCGCGCCCAGGGCCACGACCTCGTCGGGGTTGAGGTTGGTGAGCGGCGCGCGGCCAAAGACCTCGGCCACGCGCGCCCGCACATGCGGCATGCGCGTGGAGCCGCCCACCATCACCACGCCCTGCACCTCGTCGACGCTGACCTTGGCGTCGCGCAGCACGCGCTTGAGCAGGCTGAGGGTGCGCGCGGTGAGGTCGGCACAGCTGGCCTCGAAGTCGGCGCGGCTGACCGTGGCGTCGATGCGCCCGGCATGCAGCGCCACGTCGAAGGTGAAGTGTTCGGCGCTGCTCAGCGCCTCCTTGGCCGCGCGCGCCTGGGTGAGCAGGCGGCGCTTGTCGCTCGCATCCAGCGCCTGCAGCTCGGGCAGGCCGGCGCGCTGCAGGGCCAGCTGGGCCAGGCGGGCGTCGTAGTCGTCGCCGCCCAGGGCCGAGTCGCCACCCACGGCGACCACCTCGAACACGCCACGCGCCAGGCGCAGCAGCGAGATGTCGAAGGTGCCGCCGCCCAGGTCGTAGATGGCGTACAGGCCCTCGATGCCGTGGTCCAGGCCGTAGGCGATGGCCGCAGCGGTGGGCTCGTTGATGAGGCGCAGCACCTCCAGGCCGGCCAGCTTCGCGGCGTCCTTGGTGGCCTGGCGCTGGGCGTCGTCGAAATAGGCCGGCACGGTGATGACGGCGCCGAAGACCTCGTCGTCGAAGCTGTCCTCGGCGCGCTGGCGCAGCACGGCGAGCAGTTCGGCCGAGACCTCGACCGGGCTCTTCACGCCGTCGCGCGTGGTGATGCCGACCATGCCGGGCGTGTCGACGAAGTGGTAGGGCAGCTGGGCGCGCGAGGCGATGTCGGCCAGACCGCGGCCCATGAAGCGCTTGGCCGACACGATGGTGTTCTCGGGGTCGGACGCCTGCGCGGCCAGGGCGGCCGCGCCGTATTCGCGCCGGCCTTCTGGCAGGTAGCGCACGGCCGAGGGCAGGATGACGCGGCCCTGCAGGTCGGGCAGGCACTCGGCCACGCCGTGGCGCACCGCGGCGACCAGCGAGTGGGTGGTGCCCAGGTCGATGCCGACGGCGATGCGGCGCTGGTGCGGGTCAGGCGAGGCGCCGGGTTCGGAAATCTGCAGCAGGGCCATGGAGGATGAAGGAACGCAGGAAAACGGAGAGCAGGGCAACGCTCAGGGCGAGGGTCAGGCCCGGGATTGTCGGTGCAGCCGGCGGCCGGCCGGAAGCAGGGGTCTGCCGGCGGTTTCGTCCCGCGCCGCCCCACCCGTCGCGGCGGTCAGGTGTCCAGCTCGGCCAGGCGCTGGTCGATGTCGTCGGCGAAGCGGCGCACGAACATGAGCGCACGCACCAGGGCCGCGGCGGCCGGCCAGTCGGCGCGCTGGTCGATGGTGTCGGCCAACCGGGCGTGCAGGCGCTTCTGTTCGGTCAGCACGGCGTCGGCCAGGGCTTCGAGCGCCGGGGCGCCGCGCGCCTCGTCGAGCGACTCGCGCCATTCCATCTGCTGCATCAGGAAGGCCGCCGGCATGGCCGTGTTGCGTTCGGCGTCGACCGGCGCACCGTGCAGCTCGCACAGCTGGGTGGCGCGCTTGAGCGGGTCCTTCAGGCGCTGATGCGCCTCGTTGACCCGCACGGCCCACTGCATGGCCAGGCGCTGGGCGGCCGCTCCTTGCGAGGCGAAACGGTCGGGGTGCACCTGGGTCTGCAGCGCCTTCCAGCGCCGGTCGATCTCGGCCAGATCCTGGGCCTGGCGCAGCGGCAGGTCGAAGAGGGCGAAATCGTGGTCGTCGAGCCGAAGGTCGGGGCGGAGGGCGGCAGACGGCTCAGGCAGCATGGTGGCGACGACGGACAGGGGCGGAAAAAAGAAAAGCCGGGCCTCGGGCCCGGCATGTCAGACGCGGAAGGACTCGCCGCAGCCGCAGCGGTCGCGCTCGCGCGGGTTGCGGAACTTGAAGCCTTCGTTCAGGCCCTCGCGCACGAAGTCCAGCTCGGTGCCTTCCAGGTAGGGCAGGCTCTTGGGGTCGATCAGGATCTTCACGCCGTGGCCTTCGAAGACATGGTCCTCGGGCGCGATCTCGTCGGCGTATTCGAGCTTGTAGGCCAGGCCCGAGCAGCCGGTGGTCTTGACGCCCAGGCGCACGCCCACGCCCTTGCCGCGCCGGCTGATGTAGCGGCTGACATGGCGCGCGGCCGCTTCGGTGAGGGTGACGGACATGATGGTGGTGGCGGCAGGGCGGGCCGAGCTGTCGTTGGCCGCGGCCGCGCTGCTGGCGGTCGCACTGCTGGTGGCCGGGTTCTGGGCGGGCGTCAGCGCCGGCAGCGGCCGGTCGACCTCAACGGCGCATTCACTGAGCGGCATGGCTGGCCTCGGCCGCGGGGGTGGCAGCGCCGCTGGTGGTGCGCGCACGGTAGTCGTCCACGGCCGCCTTGATGGCGTCCTCGGCCAGGATGGAGCAGTGGATCTTCACCGGCGGCAGCGCCAGTTCCTCGGCGATCTGGGTGTTCTTGATCGTCAGCGCCTGGTCCAGCGTCTTGCCCTTGACCCACTCGGTGACGAGCGAGCTGGAGGCGATGGCCGAGCCGCAGCCGTAGGTCTTGAACTTGGCGTCCTCGATCAGGCCGGTGGCGGGGTTGACCTTGATCTGCAGCTTCATCACGTCGCCGCAGGCTGGCGCGCCGACCATGCCGGTGCCCACCGTGTCGTCACCCTTGTCGAAGGCGCCGACGTTGCGCGGATTTTCATAGTGGTCGATGACCTTGTCGCTGTATGCCATGTTGATGCTCCTGGAGAGGGGGAAGGGCGCGGGCCGGGCGAGCGCAGGGCGCAGGCCTCAGTGGGCGCTCCACTGGATGGTGCTGAGGTCGATGCCGTCCTTGTACATGTCCCACAGCGGCGACAGTTCGCGCAGCTTGGCGACGCGGTCCTTGAGCGTGATGACGGCGTAGTCGATCTCTTCCTCGGTGGTGAAACGGCCGATGGTCATGCGCAGGCTGGAGTGCGCCAGCTCGTCGCTGCGGCCCAGGGCGCGCAGCACATAGCTGGGCTCCAGGCTGGCCGAGGTGCAGGCCGAGCCCGAGGACACCGCCAGGCCCTTGATGCCCATGATGAGCGACTCGCCCTCGACATAGTTGAACGAGGCGTTGATGTTGTGCGGCACCCGATGGTCGAGGTTGCCGTTGATGTAGACCTGCTCGATGTCGGACAGGCCGCGCAGCAGGCGCTGCTGCAGGGCGCGGATGCGCTCGTTCTCGGTCGCCATCTCCTCGCGGGCGATGCGGAAGGCCTCGCCCATGCCGACGATCTGGTGCACCGGCAGGGTGCCCGAGCGCATGCCGCGCTCGTGGCCGCCGCCGTGCATCTGCGCTTCCAGGCGCACACGCGGCTTGCGCCGCACGTACAGCGCGCCGATGCCCTTGGGGCCGTAGGTCTTGTGCGAGGCCAGGCTCATCAGGTCGACCGGCAGCGTGGCCAGGTCGATGGCGATCTTGCCGGTGGCCTGGGCGGCGTCGACGTGGAAGATGATGCCGCGCTC
>JBJOKY010000256.1:0-12530 GCA_046045865.1 Pseudomonadota bacterium
CAGCGGCACCGAAGTCGTCTTCAAGGCCGACGACAAGATGGACCAGATCATCCTCGACAAGAAGGAGTGCACCTACTCCTACTTCGCCGACCCGATGTATGTCTGCATGGACACCGAGTACAACCAGTACGAAGTGGAAGCCGAGAACATGGGTGACGCCATCCAGTACCTGGAAGACGGCATGCCCCTGGAAGTGGTGTTCTACGACGGCAAGGCCATCTCGGTCGAACTGCCCACCAGCGTCGTGCGCGAGATCACCTGGACCGAGCCTGCCGTCAAGGGCGACACCTCCGGCAAGGTGCTCAAGCCTGCCAAGATCGCCACCGGTTTCGAGATCCCCGTGCCCATCTTCGTGGCCCAGGGCGACAAGATCGAGATCGACACCCGCACGCACGAGTACCGCAAGCGCGTGTGATGGTGGTGCGCCGGGCGGGCCGTCGCAGGATGGCCGGTGTGCAGCGCATGAGAATCCGACAGGCCGGCCTTGGGTGCGGCCTGTCTTGCTTTCAGTGCCGCTACAGCCACACCGGGTACAGCATGCGTGGTCAGACCAGGCATGCTGCGCCTGAGTCAGGTCAGGGCTTTGATGATTTAAGCCGCGCCGGGTTGCCGGCTCTGCTCCATGCAAGAGAGTTGCGCCCGGCCGACGGTGCTGTCCGCCTTCGCGCTCCGAATACGGCAGGAGATTGTTCACCAGGCCCATGGCCATGTAGTGCTCGGCACCTGCAGACATGTCGCGGCCGTGCGGGCCTTGTGGATCAGCGCGTCGGCGACACGCAAGGCTTCAACCTCGCCACCGGCCTGTTCGGGCGCGGTGACGTCGCGGCCGTGGATGGCCAGCGTCGGCACGCCGTCCAGGGGAGGGCGGCGAACCCTTGGGCGGTTGGAGGCGCAGGCGCAGCGCCTGAGGTATTCACGCGCCGCGGCGTCACATCGGCGCGTCGGTGTGGTCGCCAGCACCCGTCCACGGAGGGGGGGCGGCCTGCCGGCGCGAACCCGGGAGAATGCCGCATCTGATCTGGTCTGCACGCCGCAGGCTGTTGTCGATGCCCGGACCCGGCAGGTTCCGGGCACCCGGTGAAAAGAAAGCTTTCGTGAATCAAGCCCCCAGCCCCTGGCGCATGAGCGTCGCGCCCATGATGGACTGGACCGACCGCCACTGTCGCCACTTCCACCGCCTGCTCACGCGCCACACGCGGCTGTACACCGAGATGGTCACGACCGGTGCGTTGATCCACGGCGACCAGCCCAGGCACCTGGATTTCGGTGCCGTCGAGCACCCTGTGGCCCTGCAGCTGGGCGGCAGCGAGCCGGCCGACCTGGCTGCCTGCGCCCGGCTGGCCGAGCGCTGGGGCTATGACGAGGTCAACCTCAACTGCGGCTGCCCGAGCGAGCGGGTGCAGCGCGGTGCCTTCGGCGCCTGCCTGATGGCCGAACCGGCGCTGGTGGCCGACGGCGTGAAGGCCATGCGCGATGCCTGCTCGCTGCCCGTGACCGTGAAGCACCGCATCGGCATCGACCGCGGCGAGAGCTACGCCTTCGTGCGTGACTTCGTCGGCACGCTGGCCGAGGCCGGCTGCGAGGTCTTCATCGTGCACGCCCGCAACGCCTGGCTGCAGGGCCTGAGCCCCAAGGACAACCGCGAGATCCCGCCGCTGCGCCACGAGTTCGTGCACCGCCTCAAGCGCGAGCTGCCCGGCCTGACCGTCGTGATCAATGGCGGTCTCAGGACCGACGCCGAGATCGCCGCCCAGCTCGCTGCACCGGCCGACGGTGCGCCGGCGCTGGACGGCGCCATGATCGGCCGCCAGGCCTACCACGAGCCCTGGCAGATGGCGGGCTGGGACGAGGCCTACTTCGGCCAGCCCGGCCCGGCGCACAGCCGCGAGCAGGTCGAGGACGCCTGGGTCGACTACCTGCAGGGCCTGCACGAGCGCGGCCAGCCCTGGATGCTGGCCATGCGCCACGCCCTGGGCCTGTACAACGGCCAGCCGGGCGCGCGCGCGTGGCGGCAGTTCTGGAGCGATCACCGCATCAAGACCCAGGCGCCGCGGGCGCTGCTGGCGCAGTTCAGGTCGCGCAGGCCGGTGCAGGCGATGGCAGCCCCGCAGGCGGAAGTCGCGCTGATCAGCCCGGCCTGAGCGCGCAGTCAGCGACATCGTCCGCGACATCGCGGACTTGTTGCCGTGCATCACCCTGCGGCGGTGCAGGCCCGTTCATGATGCGGGCAGCCGGGGCCGGGGAATTCATCCGGTGCGCGACTCAGGGGGAATCAAGTCATGAAGCGAGTCTTTCGTCTGCTGGTCATCTTCGTGGCCAGCCTGCTCACGGCCTGTGGCGGCGGCACCGACACCTGGGATTCCGTCGGCCCGCCCAATGCGGCCCCGGTCGCACGGGCAGGCGCCGACCAGTCGGCCACGGTCGGCCTGCGGGCCGCGCTGGACGGCACCGCCAGTTCCGACGCCGACGGCGACAACCTCACCTATGCCTGGACGCTGGTCGAGCGGCCTGCCGGCAGTGCCGCGACCCTGGCCGGCCCGGCCACGGCGCGGCCGACGTTCACGCCCGACGTGGAGGGCCGCTACACCCTCAGGCTGACGGTGAACGACGGCCTGGATGACAGCGCGGTCGCCACCGTGACGGTGACCGCGACGGCGCCGGTGGCGCCGCAGATCGTCATGAGCCTCGAGGAGCCGGTCTCGACCACGGTGCGTCTGTCGCTGAGCGGCACGGTGAGCGGGCCGGTCACCTGGTACGTCGACCTGCAGCTGCTCCGGGCAGGCGGCACTGCGGCCGGCGCCCCGGCGAACTGGAACACCACGAGCGTGACCAACGGCCCCCATCTGGTCGTGGCGCGCATCCAGACCTCGGCCACGACCTTCGAGGAGGTGCGCCGCACCGTCACGGTGCTGAACTCGACCCTGTCGCTCGGCCCGACAGTCTCGGGCACGCCTGCATTCACCAACGTGGACGTGCGTGCCATCTCGGACGTCGCCATCACCGAGGTGTCGGCCACCCTGGACCGTGTGCCTGCCGGCTCGCTGAACGCGCCGAACGCCTGTTCGGCCACGTGCAAAGGCGTCAACGACATCTACCGCTTCACCTTCGAGACGGCATCGATGGGGGTGGGCGAGCACACCGTGGTGATCACCGCGGTCGACGTCGCGCGCAGCCGCAGGCAGGTCAGCGTGACGGTGCCGTTCACCAACACCCCGTCGCCGGTGCTCACGCTCGCATCGCCGCTGGACGGCACCCTGGTGTACGACACCCTCCAGATCGCCGGCACGGCCTTCAGCGACAGGGCGGGTACCGTGACCGTCACGGCCAGGCTGGGCGACGTCGAGTTCTACCGCGGCACGACGGCGAACTTCAGCGCCAGCTACAAGGTGGCCGGACTGCTGCCGGGGCCGTACACGCTGTTGATCCGGGCCACCGACGCCGCCCGGCGGTCCTCCTCCTTGTCCCGGACCGTGTTGGTGACCTCGGCGAGCGAGCGGGCCTACGCGCCGCTGTTCACCATGCCGCTGGCGGGGCAGTTGCGCGCGGTGGAAGGCACGCAGATCCTGTACGACACCGGCGAGGGCCGCGTGGTGCTGCGCGACGCCATCACCGGCACGGAGGTGACACTGGATGGCGCGGCCGGCATCGAGTATTCCAGCGACTGGCAGCTCAGCGGCGGGCGGGTCTACGTCAGCGGCAAGGGGGCGGATTGCGTCCAGTACTGCATCTACCAGTGGACTGCCGACGGGACCCGGGTGAACCTGACCAATCCCAACCCGTACTCGCAGGGCGCCACCACCTCGGCAGGCGGGATCTTCGACCTGCATCCGGTCGCGCGCAGCGGCTATGTCGCCTGGGTCAACGACATGGTGCTGGACCGCCCGGGCCCGGGCAGGGCCACCGGGCGCTACACGATCCACAACGTCGCCACCGGCACCTACACCCGCGTCGGCGTGCCGGCGGACGCGAACTACGTCGGCAACTGGCGCTATGACCTGGCCGTGGTCAACGGCGTGGTGCACTTCTATTTCTGGGGTCAGACCGGTGGCAGCAGTGCGAGGTCGATGTACGACATCTACAAGTGGCAGTCCGACACCGGTGCCACCACGCGCCTGACCCCGGGTGGCGCGGTGGCCATCTACGTCCAGACGGACGGTGTGCGCGTCGCATGGCAACAATCGCCGTCCACGCTGGACGAGACCCACTCGCTGATGGTGCAACCGGTCGAGGGCGGGGCGGCCGCGGTCGCGGGCAGCCATGAAAGCACCTACTTGCTCGAGGATGGCGTGCTGGCCTGGGCGGAAAAGACCCCTGCGGGCCTGGCCGTCAGGGCGTCCACGGCCACGTCCGCCGTGACCCGCCTGGGCGGGGACGCCGCCCACCTGGTGGCCAATGCCGGCGGGCATGTCATCTACGTCGAACAGGGCAAGATCTACAGCTGGAACGCCGCCACGGGCGTGCATACGCTCAGGCTGGAGGGGCCCGGTGGGCCGTTCATGGTGGGCGGCGGTGCGCTGGTGTTCGTCATCAACCAGACGGTGTACCGGGTCGCGCTCTGAGCGTGGGCTGCCCGCCCTGTGCCGGCTACATGGTGTTGCAAGGCCCGCGCTGCGGTCCACTAAAGTCGCGGCCCCGCGGGCTGGCCGGTGATCCAGCCCCCGGGCATGTAGCGGCCTGCCTGCGCGCGCCGCCGTGTCCCGATCACCCTAATGCTGTAACCGACATGAACTCTGTCCTTGCCTTCTCCCGTTCCATGAAGTCCACGCCCGTGCGGGCCATCACCCTCGTCCTCGCGCTGGCCGGCGTCGCCGGCTGCGCCAACATGGGGGAACGCGAGAAAGGCACGGCCGTGGGCGCCGGTGTAGGGGCCGGTGTGGGTGCGGTGCTGGCCTCGGCCACCGGCAACAAGGCCGGCAAGGGCGCGCTGGTGGGCGGTGCCGTGGGCGCGGTGGCCGGCAACCTGTGGTCCAAGCGCCAGGAGGAGCGCCGCGCCGAGCTGGAGAAGGCCACCCAGGGTTCCGGCGTGGACGTCAGCCGCACGGCCGACAACCAGTTGAAGCTCAACATCCCCAACGACGTGTCCTTCGACGTCGGCAGCGCCACGCTCAAGCCCTCGCTGCGCACGGTGCTCGACAGCTTTGCCGCCAGCGTGAAGGGGGATGCCAAGGTGCAGGTGGCCGTGGTCGGTCACACCGACAGCACCGGCTCGGCCGCCTCGAACCTGGCCCTGTCCAACGAGCGCGCCCGGCACGTCAAGGACTACCTGGTCGGCAAGGGCGTGCACGCCGAGCAGGTCGGCACCAGCGGCAAGGGCGAGGAGCAGCCCGTGGCCGACAACGGCACCGACGCCGGCCGCGCCCGCAACCGCCGCGTCGAGATCTTCCTGAGCGAGCCGGGCCAGTAAGCAGCCCGCACTAGCCGCAGCGTCTGCCCGCCGAGCAAGCCGTGGCCAGGGGGGCGGGCGGCGCCCGGATCGACCTCGGTTCACCTCGACGCTGCGGCCGTGCACCACCATGCGCCACGTGCGCAGTTGCGGATGCTCGATCAGGGAGACAGACATGCCGCGCCACCTCGCCCGCTTTGCACTTTCCCTGCTCGTCTGCACCGCCGCCCTGGCCGCCGGCCCGGCCGCCGCGCAGAACGACTGCCTTGTGGCCGTGGGCCCGACCTGCAGCAACGTGGCCGAGCCGGTATTTGATCCTCGAAGGCACGGCACACCACCTCGATGCTGCGCCCGCACCTGCACACACAGGTCCATGCGCCGCACCCGGGCGGCAGCCCGACCGTCAGCGCAGGATGCCGTCGAAGAAGTCCGTCAGCTCCGCACGCGCGTCCAGCGGCAGCACGTGGGCGACGTACTGGTCGGGGCGGACAACGATGAGGCAGCCGCGTTGGCGGTCGATGCCGCGCATGTCGTAGATGTCGCCCAGGCCCTTGTGGTCGACGCAGAAGACCTTCTCGTGGTCCTGCAGGGTCGAGCTGGTCGAAGGTCTGCTGGAAGACGGCACGCACGTCGATGACGGCGTCGATGTCCTCGCCGGCACGGCGGTGCTTGACCACCGGTGAATCGGCGCTGGTCTCCAGCCAGTCGGCGAGCTGGTGGATGGCCGAGCTCGGTGCCGAGCTGTCGGCCTGGCCGGCGAAGGCATAGAGGCGCCAGCGCGCATCGGCCTCGGCCGCATGGCCCAGCTGCATCTGCCTGGCGTCCGAGACGCGCACCACCGGGGCGGAGTGGAAGCGCCGGCCGATCTCCTCGCCCTTGGCCAGGGCCTGGTGCGGCGAGGCGGCGAAGAGGGTGGAGCTGTCGTACTTCACCGCCGTGCCGCCGGTGAATTCGAGGTTGGCCTTGAACTGGCGGATGATGCGCGGCTCTTCCTTGCCCTCGCGCTCGGCCTGGGTGGTGGGCGCGGACATGATGCGCGACCACGCGTGGTCGGTCTCGACCAGGCGGCGGGCCTCGGTCAGGCGTTCCTTCGAATAGCTGCGCAGCAGGCTGGCGTCGGCCCGGCCCTGCAGCACGTGCACCAGCTTCCAGCCCAGGTTGAAGGTGTCCTGCATCGACACGTTCATGCCCTGGCCGGCCTTGGGCGAGTGGGTGTGGCAGGCATCGCCGGCGGTGAACACGCGCGGGTTGCGTTCGCTGCCTTCGGGCACGTCGTCGAACTTGTCGGTGATGCTGTGGCCGATGTCGTAGATGGACCACCAGACCACCTCCTTCACGTCGATGGAGTACGGCTTGATGATGCGGCTGGCGGCCGCGATCATGTCGTCCTGCGTGAACTTCCTGCTCGCGGCCTTTTCGCCGTCCTTGAGCTTGTCCAGCTCCACGTACATGCGGAACACATAGCCACCTTCGCGCGGCAGGATCAGCACATTGCCCTCGCTGGCCGACGAGATGAGGCACTTCTGCCGCACGTCGGGGAAGTCGGTGTTGGCCAGGATGTCCATCACGCCCCAGGCCTGGTTGGCCGCGTCGCCGTGCAGCACGCCGCCGATGGACCTGCGCACCGCCGAGTGGGCGCCGTCGCAGCCCACCACGTAGTTGGCGCGCACGGTGCGGGTAGCCCACCAGTTGATGCCGGTGGCGTCCTTGAGCGTCACCGTCACCGGGTGGTCCTCGGTGTCGGGGTCCACCGTCAGGCCGACCACCTCCCAGCCATAGTCGGGCGCCAGGCGCGAGGGCGAGTTCTCCATCACCTCCAGGAAGAGCTCGTGCAGGCGTGCCTGGTTGATCAGGATGTGCGGCATCTCCGAGCTGTCGTCGGCCACGTCCTGCACCCGGCCCACGCGCTTGATGTGGGCGGGGTTCACCGGGTCGGGCATCCAGAAGTTGGTCTGGTTGACCCAGTAGGTCTCGCGCTTGACCTTGTCGGCAAAACCGAAGGCCTGGAACATCTCCATGGTGCGCGTGTTGATGCCGTCGGCCTTGCCCTTGATGATGTTGGTGGGCATGCGCTCCACGATCATGGTCTCGATGTCGGGGAACTGCGCCAGCTGCGCGGCCAGGCACAGGCCGGCCGGGCCGGTGCCCGCGATCAGCACGTCCATCTGCTCGGGCAGCGGCTCGTTGATGCCGCGGTTGCGCCGGCCGGGCGCGGCCTCCTTGACGTCGGGGTTGCCGCCGCGGAAGCCATTCTTGTAGAACTGCATCTCCTGTGTCTCCTGGATAGACGAGCGCCATGGACAAAGAAAGAAAGGTCGGCGCGAGCCAATGGTATCCATACATACTAATTCCCGTCAAGACGGTTTGTATGCGTATCATTGCGTCGACCAAGGCGGCCCGGTGCGGCGCTGCCGTCACCCTCCACAGGAGTCCCCCCATGGACACCCTCGACATGGCCGGCCACCTGATCCGCCGCCTGCACCAGCAATCCACGCAGGTCTTCGTCCAGCGCACCCAGGAGGCCGGCTACGAGCTCACGCCGGTCCAGTTCGCCGCCCTGGACGCCATCCACACCCACCCGCACACCGACCAGGCGCGTGTGGCGGAGATGATCGCGCTGGACCGCGCCACCATCGGCGGCGTGATCGAGCGGCTGGAGCAGAAGGGCTGGATCCGCCGCGTGGTGAGCGAGCGCGACCGACGCGCGCGCGAGCTCTCGCTCACGCCCGAGGGCGCACGCATCCGCAGCGCCCTGCTGCCCATCGTCCGGGGCCTGCAGGACGAGATCCTCCTGCCCCTGGCGCCTGCCGAACGCGAGGCCTTTCTCGCGCTGGCCCGGCGTGTCGTGCCGCTGGCGGGCCAGGGCGGCGGGGTGCCCCAGCAAGAGAGCGCCACGCCGGCCTAGGCGCCTGCGCCCACTCCCTCGCACCCCTGCGGATGCCCACGGCAGCACGCCCGGCGGCGTCTGCGAGGGCGGCTGGCTGCGGGGGGGCGAGCTGCATGCGGCGCTGGGCCTGGCCGTCGCCGAGCGGCGGCATCTGCAGCCGCATGGCCCGGGCGGTGAGCAGGCGGGTGAGGGTGCTGCCGCCTTCCGGGCCGACTAGGTCGCGCTCCAGCAGGCGGTGAAGGTGAGGGTGGTGCGCTCTCGGCGCTCTCCGGTTCGGAACATTCCGAAGCGGTCCTGCTCGTCTGCTTGCCTCATCAGCTGGCGCTGCAACTTGATCCAGCGCCTGGCGGCGGCCCGGTCGTCCTCGCGAACAGCGCCTTCGGGTCGTCGTCGTCACCGTGTTCCTGCAGCAGATTGCCCGAGATGCTGCACACCAGCTCGACCAGTGTGCTGCGTTCGGCTGCGGTCCAGCCGCGCTGGTCCAGCATCTCGTCGAGCCTGGACGCCTCTTGCCGGTTCAGCGCAAACATCTCGTCCAGCAGTGGCTGCATCACCTGGGCGTGGGCCATGCGGTACTGGCTCGCGCCCTCGTGCCAGGCCGCCAGCGCCTGGCGGGCCTGGGCGGCGTGGCCGCCGCAAGCCCGCTCGGCTACAAGGTGTTGTTTGCTCCGGCCCTGCGAGCGGCTCGTCGGCGTCCAACCTGGCCCTGTCCAACGAGCGCGCCCGGCACGTCAAGGACTACCTGGTCGGCAAGGGCGAGGAGCAGCCCGTGGCCGACAACGGCACGACGCCGGCCGCGCCCGCAACCGCCGCGTCGAGATCTTCCTGAGCGAGCCCGGTCAGCAGTCAGCACGACCTGAAGCAGCTGCTGGGCACTGGCCGGTGCAGTGGTGGCCGCCGACGAGCCGGACCACCGTGGCCTTGCCATGGCCTTGTGCGTGCGGCCGCGCTTCCAAGCGCTGTCTCGTGCACGGCAACGCCGCACCCGACCCGCACAAGCGGTGGCTCGGGGCATCCAGGCTGAAGGTCAGGGTCACCGGCGACAGGACGGCACGGGCAGCGGGGTAGGCGGCAGGACTGCACCCGCCTGATCCTGGATTTGCCATTTTCAGGCGCACTTCGGCTATCTTCCGGCGACCTCGGAGGAAAAGACCATGCCCTGCCCCAGCTGCCGCGCGCAAACCGCGCCCGGCGCCCGTTTCTGCGCCCTGTGCGGCACCGCCTTGCCGGCCCAGGCGCGGCCCGCGCGCACCACGCGCCGGCAGATGACCGTGCTGTTCTGCGATCTGGTCGGCTCGACCGAGCTGGCCGAACGTCACGACCCCGACGACCTGCTCGACGCCCTGAGCCGCTACCACGCGCTGGTGCGGCGCGTGGCCGCGCGCTTCGGCGGCTACATCGCACGCATCGTGGGGGACGGCGTGGACATCTACTTCGGCTACCCCGTGGCCGACGAGGACGACGCGGTGCACGCCATCCACACCGCGCTGGCCCTGGCCGACGAGGTGCCGCGCCTGTCGGTCGTGCCCGGCGGCGAGCCGCTGGCCCTGCGCGTGGGCCTGGCCACCGGGCTGGTCGCCGTCAGCGTGGGCGAGGGCATCGCGCTGGCGGGCAGCACGCCCAACCTGGCGGCGCGCATCCAGTCGGCCGTGCCGCCGGGCTGCATCGGCGTGGCGCCCGGCACCCGCCGCATCGCCGGCGCGGCCTTCGAGTTCGAGGAGTTCGGCGAACACCTCCTGAAGGGCTTCGACACGCCTGTCGCGATCGGCCTGGCGCGCGGCGCGCGCTCGCTCGACAGCCGCTCGGCCTGGCGCGGGCGCGATGCGCGCCAGCCCATGGTCGGGCGCGATGCCGAACACGCCGCGCTGCTGGCGCAGTGGCGCCGCGCCGCGGACGGCCTGACCTGCGCGGCCCTGGTGCTGGGCGAGGCAGGCATGGGCAAGTCGCGCCTGCTGACCGCGCTGCAGCACGCCCTGCCCGAACACGGCCACACCGTGCTGCGCCTGCAGGGCTCGCCCTTCCACGTCAACAGCGCGCTGCAGCCCTTCGTGCAGCACCTGGCCGCTGCCGCCGGGCTGGCGCGTGGTGACGGGCCGGCCGACCAGCTCGACAAGCTCGAGGCCCAGCTGGCCATCGCCGGCATCGACGAGCCGCGCGAATGCGCGCTCATCGCCGCGCTGCTGGGCATCCCCTACGAGGGCCGCTACCCGCCGCTGGCCATGCCCCCGCCCATGCAGCTCATGCTGACCAAGGAGGCGCTGCGCCACTACTTCGCCGGCCTGGCCCACGGCCGTGCCGCGTCGGCCGACCAGCGCACGCTGGCACGCTACCTCGTCGGCATGGCCGAGGACCGCCCGCTGCTGCTGATCGTCGAGGACATGCACTGGATCGACCCGACCTCGCTGGAGGTGCTCGACCTGCTGCTGACGGGCGGCCAGGCCGCCCCCATCCTGCTGCTGATGAGCAGCCGCCCCGGGTTCGCCAGCCCCTGGCCCGATGGCGAGCGCTGCCTGCAGCTGCGCCTGGCGCGCCTGGGCGACGCCGACGCCCAGGCCGTGGCGGCGCAGCAGGCCCGGGCCCGGGGCCACGCCGCCCTGCCGGCCGCCTGGCTGGCCACGGTGGTCGAGCGCTGCGACGGCGTGCCGCTGTTCATCGAGGAGATGGCGCGCATGCTGCTGGACAGCAGCGACACCGACCGCCAGAACGACCCGCTGCGCGGCGTGCCCGACACCCTGGTCGACCTGCTGACCGCACGCCTGGACCGCCTGCCCGGCGCCGGGCGCCACTGCGCCCAGGTGGCCGCGGTGATCGGCCGCGAGTTCGACCGCGCGCTGCTCGGCGCCGTCCTGCGCGACGAGGCCCGGGCGGCCCGGCTGGCACCAGGTGTCGACGGCAACGTCGACGTCGATCCAGCCGGTGCCGACGACGCGCTGCTGCCCGGGCTGGCCGAGCTGCTCGACAGCCAGCTGGTGCAGCTGCTCAGCGCCGACGGCCTGCGCCTGCAGTTCAGGCACGCCCTGGTGGAGGACACCGCCTACGCCGGCCTGCCGCCGCGTCGCGCCGCCGAGCTGCACGGCCGGGTCGCCGCGGCGCTGACCGGGCGCTTCCCCGAACGTGTCCAGCACCAGCCCGAGCTGGCCGCCCACCACCTGAGCCGCGCCGGCCAGGGCCTGGCCGCCTCGCCCTGGTGGCTGGCCGCCGCCGGCCAGGCCCTGGGCCGCGGCGCACCGCGCGAGGCCGCCGCCCATCTGCGCGCCGGCCTGCAGGCCCTGCAGGGCACGCCGGCCGGCGCCGAACGCGACCATGCCGAGCTGGGCCTGCTGTCCATGCTCGGCCCCACCACCATGGTGCTGCGCGGCCCGGGCAGCGCCGAGTTCGGCGCGGTGCAGCAGCGCGCCTACGCCCTGAGCCTGAGCCTGCCCGGCCAGCCGCGGCGCTTCCCGATCACCTACAGCCTGTGCCTGTACAACTGGGGCCGCGCCGAGCTGGCCACCGCCCAGGCCCTGGCCAACGACATGCTCGCCGCCGCCGCGCTGCAGCCCGGCGACACCGAGACCGGCATGGCCGCGCACAACATGGCCGGCATGGTCAGCTTCCACCAGGGCCGTGCCGCGGTGGCGCGTGCGCACCTGCTGGAATCGACCGCGCTGTACGAGCCCGGGCGCGACGCCGCGCTCTACCCGGTCTACCTGAAGGACTTCGGCGTGTTCGGGCGCTTCTACCTGGCGCTGTCCACCCAGGTGCTGGGCCATGCGGACGCCGCCCGGCGCATCGCCGCCGAGGCCCTGACCCTGGCCGAGAGCCTGAACCAGCCGCACACCCTGGGCTTCGGCATGCTGGCCAACTTCAATACCGCGGTGATGCGCGGCGACGTGGCCGCCGCGCAACCCATGGCCGAGCGCTGCCTGGAGTTCGCCGGGCGCTTCGGCTTCCCCGAGTTCATCGCCATGGCCCAGGTCACGCGCGGCTGGTGCGCAGCCCACGGCGCGGGCCGCTGGCAGGACGGCCTGGCCGACATCCTGGCCGGCCTGGACGGCTGGGCCGCCACCGGCTTCGAGAACTGGCAGCCCTGGTTCGCCACCCTGGCCGCCGAGGTGCTGCTGCAGCTGGGCCGTGCCGACGAGGCCCTGGCCCTGGCCGACCATCATCTGGCGCGCATCGCGCGCAATGGCGAGCGCCAGTTCGAGGGCCCGCTGCGGGCCGAGCGCGCCGCGGCCATCGCCAGGGCAGGGGGCGGGGCGGCGGCCGCTGCCTTCGACG
>JBJOKY010000257.1:0-6977 GCA_046045865.1 Pseudomonadota bacterium
TTCTGCGGGTTGCCGATGATGCGGATGGCGCCAGCCTTGACCGCGTCCGCGAAGCTGCGCTGCTGCAGGTTGATCTGGTCGAGCGTGCTGCGGTCCAGCGTCACCGCCACGTCGGCCTTGTCGGCCAGGCGGCCCAGGCTGTGGTTCAGGGTGGCGTTGGACAGGGTGAGCGTGGCGGTCTCCTTCGTGTCCGGGAAGGTCCAGTTGACGACCAGGCTCTGGCCGGCCGCACGCTCGGGGTTGAGGCGCACGGCCAGGAAGTCGAACCACAGGCCCAGCGGCAGGGCGCGGATGACATCCGGGCTGGCCGTGGCCGTGCCCGCCGCCCCCGGCATGCCGGCGCGCAGCTCCAGCGCGCCCATCAGGTAGGCGTTGCGCCACACGCCGCTTTCGGCCTGGTAGCCCAGCTGCTCCAGCGCGTCGGCGCACAGCTCGCGCGCCTGGCGCAGCAGGCCGGCGTCCTCGGGCTGGGCCCACACCACCTGCATCGTCACCTCGGCCACCCAGCGGTAGTCGCCCTGGGCGTAGTCGGCGCGGGCGCGTTCCAGCACCGCCGCGGCGCCACCCATGTAGCGCACGCTGCGCTTCGCGCTTTCAGCCTGCGGCAGGGGTTCGAGGTTGACCGGGTTGGCGTCGTACCAGCCCAGATAACGCTGATAGATGGCCTTGGTGTTGTGGCTGAGCGTGCCGTAGTAGCCGCGCGCGAACCACTCCCTGGCCAGGCTGGGCGGCAGACGCAGCTGCTCGGCGATCTCGCGCGGCTTGAGGCCCTGGTTGAGCAGGCGCACGGTCTGGTCGTGCATGTAGCGGTAGAGGTCGCGCTGCTTGCCCAGCATGGCGTCGATGCGCGCCGCGCCCCAGGTGGGCCAGTGGTGCTGGGCCACCATCACCTCGGCCTTGCCGGCATAACGCTCGCGCAACTGCTCGATGTACTTGCTCCAGCCCAGGCTGTCGCGCACCTCCGCACCGCGCAGGGTGTAGATGTTGTGCAGGGTGTGGGTCACGTTCTCGGCCGAGTTCAGCACCTTCAGGGCCGGAAACCACAGGTTCATCTCGGCCGGGGCCTCGGTGCCGGGCGTGAGCTGGAACTCGATCTCGACGCCGTCCAGCACACGCTTGTCGATGGGCTGGCTGACCGAGTCGGTCGGCGCGATCAGGGTCACCGAGCCACGCGGCACCTGGATGCCCAGGCCCGAATCCACCTGGCCACGCTCGCCGGGCGGCAGGAAGGCGCCGAACTGGTACTGCGCCCGGCGCGACATGGCGTTGCCGGCGATGACGTTCTCGGCCACCGCGTGTTCCATGAAACCGGCCGGCGCCACGATGGCGACCTGGCCGGCCTTCACGTCGGCCTCGTCGACCACGCCGCGCACGCCGCCGAAGTGGTCGACATGGCTGTGGGTGTAGATCACCGCCTTGACCGGCTTGCGCGGGCGGTGGGCGTAGTACAGCTCCAGCGCGGCGCGGGCCGATTCGGCCGCCACCATCACGTCGACCAGGATGAGGCCGGTGCGGCCCTCGATGATGGTCATGTTGGCCAGGTCGAGCGAACGCACCTGGTACATGCCGTCCACCACCTTGAACAGTCCGTGGATCTGGTTGAGCCGGGCCTGGCGCCACAGGCTGGGGTGGACGGTGTCGGGCGCCTGCTCGCTCCTGGTGATGAAGGCGTGGTTGCGCAGGCTGTAGACGACGCGGCCCTCGGCCGTCCTGATCTCGCCCTCGGGCAGGGTGGCGACGAAGCCGCGCCTGGCGTCCTCGAAATCGGCCTGGTCGGCCCAGGGCAGGCCGGTGGATTGTTCGGCCAGGCGGGCCCGGGTGGCGGGCTCGGCGGGGCGGGCCCTCGGCTCCGCTCGGGCGGCGGGGATGGTGGTTGACGCGGCGGTGGCGGCAGCAGGCGGGGCGGGCGGCGCCGTGGTGGTTTGTGCCAGGGCGGCGGCGCAGGCCAGCAAGCTGCCGGCGGCCAGCGCGCCGGCCCGGTGCAGGAAACGGTTCAGGCTGAAGGACATGAGGGCTCCGACGGTGGACGACCCATCATCCGCAGGCCGCCGCGGGCCGGCCATCGAGGTCTACCCGCAGCGCTGCGCCTTGCACTAGCGCCCTGCGCCCTGCGCCATCACCCAGCCTCGGCGAGCAGTGGGTGCGGCCGATGGCTGCGACCCGTGGCTGCAGCTACACCGCCCCGGCCGTGTTCACGTACAGCGCGTAGAGCGAATGGCTGGCCGCCATGAACAGGCGGTTGTGCTTGGCGCCGCCGAAGCAGACGTTGGCGCAGCGCTCCGGCAGGTGGATGTGGCCGATGGGCGTGCCGTCGGGCGCGTAGACCCGCACGCCGTCCAGGGCGGCGGCATCCGCCTGCGGCGAGCCGTTGCTGCCGTAGCCGCACCAGAGGTGGCCGTCGCGGTCGACCGCCATGCCGTCCAGCGCGCCGTGGTCGTGCGCCTCGATCAGCACGCGGCGCGGGCCGAGCCGGCCGCCCGGCAGCACGTCGATGGCCCAGATGCGGCGCGGCACGGCGCGGCTTTCGATGACGTAGAGCAGCGATTCGTCGGGCGAGAAGGCCAGGCCATTGGGGCCGGCCAGGTCGTCGATCACGCAGTCCAGCGCACCGGACGCCAGGTCGATGCGGTAGACCGCGTGCGGGCGCTCGGCTGGCGCGGTGTCGCCCTCCCAGTCGCTGATGATGCCGAAGCTGGGGTCGGTGAACCAGACGGCGCCATCGCTGGCGCAGACGATGTCGTTGGGCGAATTCAGCCGCGCGCCCTCGAAACGATCGGCCAGCACGGTGATGCGGCCGTCGTGTTCAGTGCGGGTGACGCGCCGGGTGAGGTGTTCACAAGCCAGCAGCCGGCCCTGGCGGTCGCGCGCCAGGCCGTTGCTGTTGTCCGAGGGCGCGCGGAACACGCTCGTGACGCCGTTCGTGTCGTCCCAGCGCAGCATGCGGTTGTTGGGGATGTCGCTCAGCAGCAGGTAGCGCCCGTCACCGAACCACTGCGGCCCCTCGGCCCAGCGCAGGCCGGTGGCGAGCTGCTCCACGCCGGCGCTGAACAGGCGCAGACGGGCGAAACGTTCATCGAGCACCTCGATGGCCGGGTCGGGGTAGCGCTGGCTGGGCGTGTAGGCAAAGACCGGGCCGGTGGTGGGGGTCGTGCTCATCATCAGCTCGCCCTCACTTGAGCAGCAGGTTGGGCAGCCACATGGCAAAGCCCGGCACATAGGTCACCAGCATGAGGGCGAGGATGAGCGCGCTGTAGAAGGGCCAGATGGTCTTCATCACTGTGCCGACCGAGACCTCGCCGATGGTGCAGCCGACGAACTGGGTCGTGCCCACCGGCGGCGTGTTCAGGCCCAGGGCGCAGTTGATCAGCATGACGATGCCGAACTGCTCGGTCGTCATGCCGAACTGCTGGCAGATGGGCAGAAAGATCGGCGTGCAGATCAGGATGGTGGCCGCCATGTCCAGAAAGGTGCCCAGCACGAACAGGATGATGTTGACCCACAGGAAGATCACCCAGGGCGAGCTGCTCACACCCGAGAGCATCTTGCCGGTGAGTTCGGCCACGCCGTACAGGCCGATGAGGTAGCCGAACATCGAGCTGATGCCGATCAGCAGCAGCACCGTGCCCGTCGTCTTCACCGCCTTGGCCGCGGCCTTCAGGAACTGCTCGCGCGTGAGCTTCCTGTACACCACCGAGGACAGGAAAAGCGCCCACACCACCGCCACCGAGGCCGACTCGGTGGCCGTGAAGGCCCCGGACAGGATGCCCACGATGATGATGACGACGATGAGCAGCCCGGGCAGCGACTGCGCGAAGCTGTGCCCCACCACCGCCCAGCCCGGGAAGCTGCCGGCCGGGTAGCCGCGCTTGACCGCCACGCCGTAGGCCGCCGCCAGGTTGCACAGGGTCAGGATGACGGCAGGCACGATGCCGGCCAGGATCAGGGCAGCAATGCTGACCTTGCCGCTGGCGGCCAGCGTGAAGATGATGAGGTTGTGCGAGGTCGGCATGAGGGCGCCGACCAGCGAGGCGTGGGTGGTGACGTTGACCGCGTAGTCGGCGTCGTAGCCTTCCTTCTTCATCTGCGGGATGAGCACCGCGCCCATGGCCGACACATCCGCCACCGGCGAGCCCGACACGCCGCCGAACAGGGTGCAGGCCAGCACGTTGCTCATGCCCAGGCCGCCGCGCACATGGCCGGCCAGGCTCTTGGCGAACACCACGATCTTGTCGGCGATGCCGCCGTACATCATGATCTCGCCGGCAAAGATGAAGAAGGGGATGGCCAGGAAGGAGAACGGGTTCATCCCGGAAATCATCTGCTGGAAGCCCACCGCCAGCGGCAGGCCCTCGTACAGGATGGTCGACAGCGACGACAGGCCGATGGAGAAGGCCACCGGCACGCCCAGCAGCAGCAGCAGCGTGAAGCTCACGCACAAAATGGTCAATGCCATGCCGGCTCCACCTCGTCACCGCGCAGTTGCGCAAGGATGTGTTCGAGCGAGAACATCGCCACCAGCACGCCGGCCAGGGCCGGCGGGGCGTACTTGAAGGCTTCCGAGACGCCCAGGGTCGGGATCTTGTAGCCCGACACACTCTCGGCCAGCACGGCGCAGTTCCAGGCCATCACCACGCCGAAGATCATCACCAGGGCGTGGATGAGCAGTTCCATCTTCTGGCGCACCGCGTCGGGTGCCAGCACCAGCAGTGATTCCAGGCCGATGTGGCCGGCGTCGCGCACGCCCACCGCCATGCCCAGCATGGTGACGTAGAGCACCAGCAGCACGGCGCCGCTTTCGGCCCAGGTGGGCGTGTCGTTGAAGATGTAGCGGCCGATGACCTGATACAGCACCGCCATGATGAGCAGCACCAGGCCGGCCACGCCGACATACATGCACAGCCGCGCGATGGCGGCACACACGCGGGTGTACATGGTGTGATGGGCCTGCTTACTTGACGTCAGCAATGCGCTTGACCATGTCCTGCAGCTTGGGGTCCTTCAGGAACTTGGCGTAGACCGGGCTGGCGGCGGCCTGGAAGCTGGCCTTGTCGACTTCGATGATCTGGGCGCCGCCGGCCTTGACCAGGGCGAGCGACTTCTCCTCGCGCTCGTCCCACAGCTTGCGCATGAAGATCACGCTTTCCTTGGCGGCAGCGCGGATCTGCTTCTGCTCGTCGGCGGAGAGGCCGTCCCAGACCTTCCTGGAAAACAGCAGGATCTCGGGCGCCATCGAGTGTTCGGTCTTGTTGTAGTACTTCGCCACCTCGAAGTGGCGGGTGCTCTCGTAGCTGGGGTAGTTGTTCTCGGCGGCGTCGACCAGGCCGGTCTTGAGCGCGGTGTAGACCTCGCCGAAGGGCATGGGCGTGGCGTTGGCGCCCATGGCTTCCATCAGCGACACCCACAGATCGCTTTGCTGCACGCGGATCTTCATGCCCTTTGTGTCGGCCACGCTCTTCACGGGCTTCTTGACCGAGTAGATCGAGCGTGCACCCGAGTCGTAGAAGGCCAGGCCGATGAAGCCCTGGGCCTCGCAGTCCTTCAGGATCTCGTCGCCGATGGCGCCGTCCAGCACCTTGCGCATGTGCTCGGTGCTGCGGACCAGGAAGGGCATGGTTGGCACCATGGTGGCCGGGCAGATGTTGTTCATCGGCGCCACGTTCACGCGGGTCATGGCCAGCGCGCCGAGCTTGGTCTGCTCGATGGTGTCCTTCTCGCCGCCCAGGGCCGACTTGGCGAACACCTTGATGCTGTGCTTGCCGCCGCTGCTCCTGGCCAGCGTCTCGCTCATGTGGCGCACGGCCTGCACGGTGGGGTAGTCGTCCGGGTGGATGTCGGACGAACGGAACTCGGTGGCCTGGGCCGCGAGCGGCGCCATCACAAGCAGGGACAGGGCCGAGGCCAGGGCGCCGAGGCGGGTCTTGAAGGTCTTCATCAGGTTTCTCCGGTGGGGGATGGTGCTAAGCCGATGCGGCTCATTCGAAAGGGCCGAGGCGTACGAAGGCGCCGCCCTGGTAGACGGTGGCAGGGTCGCTCAGGTCCAGGCGCGGCTCGGCCGCCTCGACGCTGGCGCGGAAGGGTTCGGAGCTGTCCTGCGGCCGGTAGCCGATGTGGCGGGCCGGGGTGTTGTCCCACCAGGTCAGCGTGTTGTCGCCCATGCCGTAGATGACGGTGTGGCCTACCACCGGCGCGACGAGGGCCGAGACGACCAGGCGCTCCAGGTCGTCGTAGCTCATCCAGCTGGCCAGCATGCGGCGGTTCTTCGGCGCGGGGAAGGACGAGCCGATGCGCAGGCTCACCGTCTCGATGCCGTGGCGGTCGAAATAGAGCTGGGCCAGGTTCTCGCCGAAGGCCTTGGACAGGCCGTACAGGCCGTCCGGGCGCACCGGATCCTTGGGCGAGACCACCTCGTCCTGCCGGTAGAACCCAGTGACATGGTTGGAGCTGGCGAAGACGACGCGCTTCACGCCCTGCCTGCGCGCCGCCTCGTACAGGTTGTAGGCGCCGATGATGTTGGCCTGCAGGATGGGCGCCCAGGGCTGCTCGGTCGACACGCCGCCCAGGTGCACCACGGCATCGACGCCGTCCAGCAGCGCCAGCACGCCGGCGGCGTCTTCCAGCGCGACCGGCTGCAGTTCCTCACCCGGCGCAGCGGCGCCGAGTTCGGCGATGTCGGACAGGCGCAGGTGAGCAGCAGGCGGGAAAAACGCAGCGGGGTGAGATGGCAGGGCATGGTGGTGGGCGGTGGACGGACGGGGGGCCGGTCGGCCGAGCCTGTCGGCACGCACGCGACGCGGCGAACAAGGACGACGCAGAAGAGGTACGTCGTCATACAACATGACGAATGTAGGCCCTGGGGCCAACGTTCATCCTAGGTACTACACCAGGGCCGTTCACTGCTACCTGAGACAATGCCCGCCGGCCTAACAACACGAGCGGTGGGATGAACACGTTGAAGGAATGCCTGGCGACGGTGAAGG
>JBJOKY010000258.1:0-6673 GCA_046045865.1 Pseudomonadota bacterium
GAAGTCGATGTGGAAGTAGGTGCGGCGGAACTCGCCGTCGGTGATGCCCTTCAGGCCGATGGACTCCTGGAACTTCACGATGTCGGTGATGGCGCGGTCCTCGACCTCGCGCAGCTGGGCGGCGCTGATGGCCTTCTGGGCGAACTGCTCGCGCGCGTCGAGCAGGAACTTGGGGCGCAGGAAGCTGCCGACATGGTCGGCGCGGAACGGGGGATGGGGGCGGGTGCTCATGGGTGGGTGTCTCCGTCAGGGTGAGTCGTTCAGGGGGCCGGCATGCGTGGCACCGATGCTAGCCCTGCCAGGCCGGTGCTTCGTTCATGCAGGTGACACCGGGCGCAAGGAGGAGCGGCGCTCAGGGTGCGCCGGTGCGTGGCCAGATGAAGTGCGCGTCGCCGCTGTAGTCGCTGCCCTGCCAGTCGCTCACCGACCAGAAGATGCGCGTGCGCTCGGCCGGCAGGGCGACGCCCGGGCCGCTGGTGCGCAGGCTCACGCCGGCCAGGTCGAACCAGCTGTTGCTGGCGCGGATGCCGATGCGCCCGCGGATCTGCACCGCCGTGGCGCCGAGCTCGCTGTCGCGCGCGTCGATGGCCAGGCCCTGGGTGCTGGTGCCGGTGGCGATGCCGGTCGCGGTGGTGGGTTCGGTGGCGTCGATCACGCTGTCGCTGATCGTGGCGGTGGAGTTGTCCAGCACCAGCCGGCCGATGTGGGCGGCCGTGATGCTCACGCGGCCGCAGCGCCGCAGCGTCAGGCTGTCGTAGCGGCCGCTGTAGCGCACGCCCTCGCTGCCCTGGCACAGGCCGTGGCCCTGGCTGGGCGCCAGCAGCAGGGCCGCCGCGTCGGCGGATGCACGCGGCGCGGGCGCCGGGCCGGCCAGGGCGTCGCGCAGCAGCAGGGCGAATTCGCCGGGCTGGTCGGCCATGGGCGTGTGGCCGGCGCCGGCCAGCACCTGCAGGCGTGCGCGTGGCAGCCGCGCGGCCAGCAGCTGGCCGGTGCGCAGCGGCGCGACGCGGTCGGCCTCGCCCCAGATCAGCGTGGTCGGCGCCGGGGTGGTACGGATGGCGGCGCTGAAGTCGTGCTCGACCAGGCCGAGCGCGGCGTCCACCTGCACCATGCCGCCCAGCAGGGCGCGGCGCACGTCGGGGTTGCGCATCAGCCAGGGGGTGAAGTCGTAGCGGTCGTCGCGGCCCAGGAAGAGCATGCTGCTCAGCCCGTGCAGGCGGTCGACCACCGTGCCGAGCAGCCCGTCCAGCGGTGCAAAGCCGATCTTGGGCGCCTGCTGGGCCACGATGTGCTGCATGAACACCGGCTTGAGCAGGATGCCGGCGGCGTCGACCAGCACGAGGCGCTCGACCAGGTCGGGATGGCGATGCGCCAGCGCCAGGCTGAGCGCGCCGCCCAGCGAATGGCCGACCACGTGCACGCGCCGGGCCGGCGCCAGCCGCGTGACCAGCTCGGCCAGCTGGTCGGCCAGGGTGGCGAAGGCCAGCGCGTAGCGCGGCGGCGGCGAGGCACCGAAGCCCGGCAGGTCGACCGCCAGCACCTGGTGGTCGCGCGCCAGGTCGATGGCCGTGCCGGCCCAGTCGGTGTGCGCGTTCTGGCCCAGGCCGTGCACCAGCAGCACGGCAGGCGCGTCGACCGGCCCGGTGCGGCCGACCGACCAGGCCTGGCCGCCGGGCAGTTGCACACAGGTGTAGCCCAGCCCGGGCAGGCGCGTCGGCGGGCGCACCGGGCGGGCGTCATCGGCGCGGCGCAGCACGGCGGCGCAGGGCGTGGCGGACCAGGTGTCGCCTGCGCCAGGCACCGCGCCGGCAGCCGCGTCAGGCGCGGCGGCATTGGCCGGCGGCGTCCAGGCCGCGGTCAGGGCCAACAGTGCCGCGCTGGCCAACGCCCGCACCAGCCCGGTGAGACGGGACGATTTCCGCATGGTCAGTTCAATGGGCGGCCACGCCCAGCCACTTGTCCAGCGGCGTGGGGTCGGCCAGCAGATCGGCGCTGCGGGCGCGGTAGGCGATGCTGCCGCGGTCCAGCACCACGGCATCGTCGGTGACGCCCAGCACCAGGGCGGGGTGCTGCTCGACCACGATGGCCGACAGGCCTTCCTCGCGCACCACGCGGCGGATGGCGCGCAGCAGCTCCTCCACGATGATGGGCGCCAGGCCTTCGAGCGGTTCGTCCAGCAGCAGCAGGCGCGGGTTGAGCACCAGGGCGCGCGCCATGGCCAGCATCTGCTGCTCGCCGCCGGAGAGCTGGTTGCCCAGGTTGCGGCGCCGTTCGGCCAGGCGCGGAAACATCTCGAAGGCGCGCGCCGGTGTCCACGGGCCGGGGCGGGCCACGGCGCTGAGGTTTTCCTCCACCGTGAGCGACTTGAAGATGTTGCGCTCCTGGGGCACCCAGCCCAGGCCGGCGGCGGCGCGTTCCCACGACGGCGTGGCCTGGATCGCGCGTCCCGCCACCTTGATGACACCCGCCTGGCGCTGCGCCACGCCGACCAGGGTGTTGATGAGCGTGGTCTTGCCCGTGCCGTTGCGGCCCAGCAGGGCGAGTGAACGCCCGGCCTGCAGCGCGAAGCTCACGTCGGTGAGCACGACAGCCTCGCCATAACCGCAGCGCAGGCCCTCGACCTGCAGCAGCGGCGCGCCGCCACCCGAGTTGTTATTCATCGATGCGTCAGCCATGCGCCACCTCCGTCACACCGGTGGTGGCCGAAGGCGCCTCGTGTTTCGTGCCGGTGAGCGATTCGCCCAGATACACCGCGCGCACCTCGGGGTCGGCGGCGATCTGCTCGGGCGTGCCTTCGGTCAGCACGCCGCCGTTGACCAGCACCGTCATGCGGGTGGCGAAGCTGAAGACGAGGTCCATGTCGTGTTCGATGAGCAGCACGGCCACCTCCGCCGGCAGGGCCGCGATGGTGGCCAGGATGTCGGCGCGTTCACCCGCCGGCACGCCGGCCGCGGGTTCGTCCAGCAGCAGCACCTGGGGCTTGAGCGCCACGGCCAGGGCGATCTCGAGCAGGCGGCGCTTGCCGTAGGCCAGCTCGGCGGTCGTGCGCTCGGCCACGTCCTCCAGGCGGAACTGGCGCAGCAGCGCCTCGCACTCGCGCATCACCCGGGCGTCGTTGCCCAGCGCCTGCCACCAGCGGCGCGAGGCACCCAGGCGGCTGCTCACCGCCAGCGCCAGGCTCTGCAGCGGCGTGAGGCTGGGCCAGAGCTGGTTGATCTGGAAGGTGCGCACCAGGCCCAGGCCGACGCGCTGGTGCGCCGGCAGCGCGGTGATGTCGCGCCCGCCCAGCTCGATGCGGCCGCTGCTCGGTGCCAGCACGCCGGTGAGCTGGTTGATGAGCGTGGTCTTGCCCGCGCCGTTGGGGCCGATGAGGGCGTGGCGCGCACCGCGCCGCACCCTCAGGCTGACGTCGCGCGTGGCCACCAGGCCGCCGAAACGGCGCATCAGGTCGAAGGTCTGCAGCACGACGGGTTCAGCGTTCACGGGCTCGCTCATGCCGCGCTCCTTGGCTTGGCGGCCGGCCGCGAGCCGAACCATGAACGCGGCGAGAACAGCCTCTCGCGCCCCACCAGCATCAGCACGACCAGGATGAGGCCGATCCAGAAGTTCCAGTACTGCGCCGTCCAGGCCGAGATGAGGTCGTGCATGAGCTTGAAGGCGATGGCGCCGATCAGGCCGCCCCACAACCAGCCGGCGCCGCCGATCACCAGCGCCAGCATCACGTCGGCGCTGCGGTGGAACTCGAACACGTCGAGCGAGGCAAAACCGGTGGTCTGCGCCAGCAGCGCGCCGGCCGCGCCTGCGATGGCCGCGGCCAGGGTGTAGACCACGGCGATGCGGCTGTTCGCCGACAGGCCGATGGCGGCCACGCGCAGCCGGTTGTCCTTCAGCGCCTTGAGCGACACGCCGAAGGGTGCGTGCACCAGTCGGCGCAGCAGCACGAAGACGATGAAGAGCACGGCGAGCGAATAGAACGAGGCCGTGCGCGCGCCCAGGTCGAACTCGAAACGGCCCAGCAAGGGCCCCATCACCACGCCCTGCAGGCCGTCGGCGCCGCCGGTCAGGCCGTCGAACTTGTTGGCCAGCTCCAGCAGCACCAGGGCCACGCCCAGGGTGACCATCAGGCGCGTGAGGTCGCTGCCGCGCACGATCATGGGGCTGGTGAGCGCACCGAGCGCCGCACCCAGGGCCGTGCCCACGGCCAGGCCGACGAGCGGGTCGGCGCCCACATGCTTGGCGAACAATGCCGCGCCATACGCGCCCACGCCGAAGAAGGCGGCGTGGCCGAGCGAGACGATGCCGGCGTAGCCCAGCACCAGGTCGAGCGACACGGCGAACAGGGCCAGGATGGCGATCTCGTTGACCAGCGCCGCGTGGCGCGGCAACACGAACGGCACGGCCCAGACCAGGGCCCAGACGGCGATCTCCCACGGCCGCCAGCGCATGACGCGGGCGCTGTGCGCCTGCAAGGTGGAGGCGCTGATCGGCTCGGCCGACGACGGGCGGCCGGAAGCGGACACGGCGCCACTCATCGCGTCGCCTCGCGCGTGAACAGGCCTTGCGGGCGCCAGAGCAGGATGACGATCATCAGGGTGTAGACGATGAAGCTTCCCAGCTTGGGCAGGTAGTACTTGCCGAACACGTCGGCGATGCCCAGCAGCAGGGCGGCGGCCAGCGGCCCGGTGATGGACGAGCTGCCGCCCACCGCGCAGACGATGAGGAAATACACCATGAACTTGAGCGGAAAGCTCGGATCCAGGCCCAGGATGTCGGCGCCCAGCGCGCCGCCCAGCCCGGCCAGGCCCGAACCGACCGCGAAGGTCAGCAGAAAGACCCGGTTGACCGGGATGCCCAGGGCAGCGGCCACGCGCGGGTCGTCCACCGCGGCGCGCAGCCGGCTGCCGAAGCGCGTGCGCGTCAGCACCAGCTGCAGCGCGGCGGCCAGGGCAAGACACACCATCACGATGAAGAGCCGGTAGGCGCCGATGCCCAGCATGAAGGGCGTGTCGGCGAAGAACTCCCAGCGCTGGCGCAGCCAGTCGGGCAGCTGCACGTTCTGCTGCGACGAGCCGACGAAGTAGTCGATCGCCGCCACCGCCATGAAGGTCAGGCCGATGCTGAACAGCACCTGATCCAGGTGCGGCCTGGCGTACATGCGCCGGTAGAGCGTGCGCTCCAGCCCGGCGCCCAGCAGCGCCGGCACCACGAAACACAACGGCAGCACGGCCAGGAAGGGCCAGCCCGCCTTGCCCATGAGCAGCACCAGCAGATAGCCCCCCGCCATGGCGAAGGCCCCATGGGCCAGGTTGATGAAGTTCATCAGGCCCATGGTGACGGCCAGCCCGAGGGCCAGCACGAACAGCAGCATGCCGTAGGCGATGCCGTCGAAGAGCAGGGTCAGCATGGCTGCCGGGGCTGGCTCACCTGGCCGCCTTGGCGGGATCCTTCACCTGCTTGATGGTGTCGAACTCGACGTTGTAGAGCGCGCCGCCCACCTTCTCGACCCTGCGGATGTAGATGTCCTGCACGATGTCGCGCGTGGCGGCATCGATGGTGACAGGGCCGCGCGGGCTCTCGAAGCTCATGCCCTTCATGGCGTCGAGCAGGACCTGGCCGCCCTCGCCCTTGGTGGCTTCGAGCGCCCTGGTGATGATGTGCATGCCGTCGTAGCCGCCCACGGCCATGAAGTTGGGCCGCATCCTGGGGTTGGCGGCCTGGAAGGCGGCGACGAACTGCTTGTTGGCCGCCGAGTTGTGTGCCGCCGAGTAGTGGTGCGAGGTCACCACGCCCAGCGCCACGTCGCCCATGTCGGCCAGGATGTCGTCGTCGGTCACGTCGCCGGTGGCGATGAGGCGCACGCCGGCCTTGTCCAGCCCGCGCTCGGCGAACTGCTTCATGAAGGCCGTGCCCTGGCCCGAGGGCAGGAAGACGAAGACCGCGTCGGGCTTCTCGTCGCGCGTCTTCTGCAGCACGGGCGAGAAATCGGGGCTGCGCAGCGGCGTGCGCAGCTTGTCGATCACGGTGCCACCGCCGGCGGTGAACCGTTCGGCGAACCACTTCTCGGCGTCGATGCCGGGGCCGTAGTCGGCCACCAGGCTGACCACGCGCTTGACCTTGTTCTTCGCCGCCCAGTCGGCGATGCCGATCGCGGCCTGCGGCAGCGTGAAGCTGGTGCGCACGATGTAGGGCGAGGCCTCGGTGATGCTGGAGGTGGCCGCGGCCATCACCACCAGCGGCGTCTTGCCCTGCGTCGCCACGGGCGCGGCCGCCAGCGCCAGCGGCGTGAGGCCGAAGCCGGCCAGGGCGACGACCTTGTCGTTCACCACCAGCTCCTGCGCCAGACGGCGCGTGGTGTCGGCCACGCCGGCGTCGTCCTTGAGGATGAGCTCGACCTTGCGGCCGGCCACCGTGGCGCCGTTCTGCGCCAGCCACAGCTTCGTGGCGGCCTCGATCTGCTTGCCGGTGGAAGCGAAGGGGCCGGTCATGGGCAGGATGAGGCCGATCTTCAGCGGTTCGGCCTGGGCCTGCGCCAGGCCGCAGGCGGCCAGCAGGCTGGCGGCGGCCAGGGCGCGGAGGTGGAAGCGGCGGGTGGTCGAGGTCGTCATGATGGGCAGGTCTCCGGGGTCTGGTTCTTGAGCGTGGACGAGGTGCGTGTTTGTACGCCGGGCAGGGC
>JBJOKY010000038.1:0-30665 GCA_046045865.1 Pseudomonadota bacterium
ATCATGAAGCGGTCGAGCTGGGCCTCGGGCAGCGGGTAGGTGCCTTCGGTCTCGATCGGGTTCTGCGTGGCCATCACCACGAAGGGCAGCGGCACCTTGTGGCTCTCGCCGGCTATCGTCACCTGGCGCTCCTGCATCACCTCCAGCAGGGCGCTCTGCACCTTGGCCGGCGCGCGGTTGATCTCGTCGGCCAGCAGCAGGTGGGTGAAGACCGGGCCCAGGGTGGTGCCGAACTCGCCGGTCTTCTGGTTGTAGATGCGCGTGCCCACCAGGTCGGCAGGCACCAGGTCGGGCGTGAACTGGATGCGGCGGTAGCTGCCGCCCAGCGCCGCGGCCAGGGTGCGCACGGTGAGCGTCTTGGCCAGGCCGGGCACACCTTCCACCAGCAGATGGCCCTGGGCCAGCAGGGCGATCATGACGCGCTCGAGAAAGCGGTCCTGCCCCACCACCACGCGTTTCACTTCGTAGAGGATGCGCTCCATCAGTGCTGCGCTGGCCTGCGCGCCGCGCTGCGCCGGGTCGGGCGCGGCGGCGGCCCACGCGGCGGCGGCTTCGGGCGTGCGGGCGGCGGCGGAAGCCGTGGCAGCGGGAGCGGTGGCGGTGGGTGCCGCGGCGGGCGGCGGCGGGGGCGTGTCCTGGGCCATGGTGTCGTCCGGGTTGGAAGGTTCAGAACGGCGCCAGGCCGGCGCCGGCCGCGGCGTTCTCGATCGGCACCGCGAAGCCTATGCCGATGAAGGTGCGCTGGGCGTTCGGGTTCATGATGGCCGTGACGATGCCGACCACGTGGCCGTCCATCGTGACCAGCGGCCCGCCCGAGTTGCCGGGGTTGGCCGCGGCGTCGAACTGGATCAGGTTCGACAGGGTGCGCCGGCCCTCGCCCGAGCGGAACTCGCGCTTCAGGCCCGAGACCACACCGGTCGAGGCCGAAGGCCCGATGCCGAAGGGGAAACCCACCGCGAGCACCTCGTCGCCGGGCTGCAGGTCGGCGGTCGAGCGCATGGTGGCGGCGTGCAGGTCGTCGGGGATGGTGCGGGCCTGCAGCACGGCCAGGTCGTGTTCGGGCATGAGGTTCATGACCGTGGCGAGTGATTCGCTGCCGTCCCGGAAGGTCAGCCTGATGCGGCTGGCCCCGGCGATGACATGCATGTTGGTCAGGATCACCCCCTTGTCGACGATGACCACGCCGGTGCCGACGCTGCGACCGTCGTCGCCGTCGCGCTCGGCGTGCTCTCCGCGTTCGCCTGACCCACTCTTGCCTGCCTTGCCCGGCTTGCCTGCCTGGCTGGCGGCGGCGGCCGGCTCGGGCCGGGCGTCGTGTTCTGCCACCACGCGCACGACCGAGGGAATGATGGCCTCGTAGGCCAGCGCAGCGGCCGACCGCAGCGGCTGCCTGGCGAACGACTCGCGCAGCGCGGCATCGATCTGCTCGATGCCCAGTGCCGGCGGCGCGGCTTTGCCTCCGTGCCAGCCCGGCCAGGCGACCCAGCTGGCGACGACAGCCAGCAGCAGCGCGGGCGCCAGCAGCGCCCAGCCCGGGCGGACGAGCAGCGCGCGCCAGCGAGCCGGTGGACGGGCGGGCCGCGCGGTGGCCTCGGTGGGCGACGGCAGGGCGGTCGTCGGCAGGGGGAGGGATCGGGCGGAAGGGCCGGCTGGCTGATCGACCGCGCCGCGCTCACCACCGCGCGGCCTGGGCGGCGGCAGCGGCACGGCCTGTGCACGCGCGGCCCCGGCCAGCACGACCGGCGGTGTCTCGGCGGCCGGGACTGACGAGCGGACCGGGCGGCTGTAGAGAGGCGTACGGGCCATGGCGACAGGCTCCGGCAGCCCACCCCGGGCTGCATGGCGCCACGGTAACACGGCCCTTCGAGACTTGCTGCCCAGGCCACCATGCCGGGCTGTTGCGCCCGACCGGCGACCGTCCTGCAGGCGCGGCCGGGCCCTCCTACACTCGATCCGAAGGGTGTGGCCGGGGTGGACACGCCGACTCTCCGGCAGCCACGCGGCGCCGGGCACGGAGGATCACATGACACACGCAGCACAGGCAGTCGACCTGCCCCGAGCACGCCGCGCCACGACGCACGCTGCTGCGGCGCCGTGCGCGCCACGACCGACCGCGCCCGCCGGCTGGCGACTGGGCGCGGCCGCCTGCGGCCTCGGCCTGGCCCTGCTGCTGGCCGGGGCATGCGCCGGTGCGGCCGAGCCGCTGGCGCGCGAGCAGGCACTGACGCGCCTAGCGGCTGCGTCCAGCGTGACGCGGCTGGAAGCCGTCAAGCGTCTGGGCGAGGTCGGCCTGGCCAGCGACGCCGACGCCCTGGTCGCGCGCCTGTCCGACGACGACATGCAGGTGCGTGCCGCGGCTGCCGAGGCCGTGTGGCGCGCCTGGGGCCGCACCGGCGACGCCGCGGCGGACGCGCAGTACAAGCTCGGCGTGGCGCAGATGACACGCGGCGAACTCGACGAAGCCATCGCCACCTTCGACGTGCTGGTGCGCAACCGGCCCGACTTCGCCGAGGCCTGGAACAAGCGCGCGACGGCCTATTTCCTGCGTGGCGACTATGAACGCTCGCTCAAGGACTGCGACCAGGTCTTCAAGCTCAACCCCAGGCACTTCGGCGCACTGGCGGGCGCCTCGCAGATCCACGCCCGGCTGGGCCGGCCGGAAAAGGCGCTGGAGCTGTTCAGGCGTGCCCTGGCCGTCAACCCGAACATGGACGACGCCACCGAGATGATCAAGCTGCTGCAAAGGCTCATCGACGCCAAGCGCGCCGACATGATCTGAGCTTGGCTGGCTGGCCAGGGCCGGCCGGGCAGGCGCAGGCCCTGGCGATCACGCGTGTTTTACATGCGGCAAAGCCTGGCCGGACGCTGCCGGTCTAAGCTGCGGCGGTGCAGCAAGGCGCACGTGCGCCGCAGCCCGCCATGCCCAGGTCCATGCCCATGCCCACACCTGCCCCCCCTGACCCCGAACGCCCGACGGCCGGGCACGAACCGGTGGGCGAAGACGAGCGCCCGTCCAACCTGCGCACCGAAGACCGCCATCGCATCGATCAGCCGCCGCTGGGCCACATCACCCTGCACAGCCGGACTTCGCACCAGCCGGTGCGCCTGATCCGCGACATCTCGGCCCACGGCGTGAGCCTGCTGCTGGACGAGGAGGTCGCCCCGGGCGAGCCCGTGCTGATTGCCCAGACCCTGGGTGACGCAGCCTGTGCACAGGCCGACCGCACACCGGCCCAGACCCACGCCCCTCACCCCCGTCCGGGCGCCGATGCGGCCGCTGGCCCGATCGAGGAACACGTGCTGCGCGCCTATGTCGTGTGGTGCCGCCGCCAGGTGGCCGACGAACTGCAGCCGGCGCCGGCCTACGTGGCCGGCCTGCGGGTGTTCGACCCGCACGGGCTGGACCTGCTGGTCGAGCCCGTGCCGGGCTGAGCCCGCTCAGGCCGCGGCCAGCTTGGCCGCGATCCTGGCCACATGTTCGCCCTGGAAGCGTGCGCCGGCCAGCTCGTTCTCGCTGGGCTGGCGCGAACCGTCGCCGCCGGAGATGGTGCTGGCGCCGTAGGGGCTGCCGCCGGTCACCTCGCCCAGCGCCATCTGGCCCTGGAAGGAATAGGGCAGGCCCACCAGCACCATGCCGTGGTGCAGCAGCACGGTGTGGGTGGACAGGATGGTCGATTCCTGGCCGCCGTGCTGGGTGGCGGTGGAGGTGAACACCGAACCGACCTTGCCGATCAGCTTGCCGCCGAACCACAGGCCGCCGGTCTGGTCGAGGAAGCTCTTCATCTGCGAGGCCATGTTGCCGAAGCGCGTGGGCGTGCCGATGATGATGGCGTCGTAGTTCACCAGTTCGTCGACGGTGGCGACCGGCGCGTCCTGGTCGACCTTGAAGTGCGAGGCTTTGGCCACCTCGGCCGGCACGGTCTCGGGCACGCGGCGGATCGCCACCTCGGCGCCGGCGGCGGCCGCACCTTCGGCCACGGCCTTGGCCATGGTCTCGATATGACCGTAGCTGCTGTAGTACAGAACCAGAACCTTGCTCATGTCGGCATCCTCGTTGTCGTGTGTGGTTGAACTCGTCGGGCTGCCAAGTCAGGCGGATCGCCCCGGCAGCTGCCGGCCATTGTGGCGAGCCCGCGCCGCCCGGCATTCAGCCAGGGCGAACACAGGGTTCAAGTCGCGCCGGCGGATGCGGGCCGCCGTACCCCGGCTGTGACCGGCCAGGCCACCGCTCGGCCGCGGGCCACCCCTACACTCGCGCCGCTCCGACTGCTCCCGACTGCTCCCACCAGCGCGCACGCCATGCCCCCTGCCCTGCCGACGAGCCATCCTGCGCCGCCCCGTGCCCGGCGCCGCCACCGTGGCCGCCGGCCCGGCCTTGGTGCCGCCGCGCTGGCCCTGGTCGCCGTGCTGGCGCTGGCCATGCCGGGGTGGGGTGGCGCCGCCGGCCCCGGGCCGCTGCACCTGCCCTCGCCCGACTGGCGCGACCAGGTCATCTACTTCGCCGTCACCGACCGTTTTGCCGACGGCGACCCGCGCAACAACGACCAGGGCACGGGCGAATACGCGCCGGGCCAGGCCGAGGCCTACCAGGGCGGCGACCTGGCCGGCCTGCGCCGGCACCTGGCCTACATCCAGGGCCTGGGCGCCACGGCGCTGTGGATCACGCCGCCGGTGGCCAACCAGTGGCGCGTCGCGGGCTCGTCCGTGACCGGCTACCACGGCTACTGGGCCGAACACTTCAGGCGCGTCGACCGCCATCTGGGCACGCTGGCCGACCTGCAGGCGCTGTCGCGCGCGCTGCACGGCCGCGGCATGTACCTGGTGCAGGACATCGTGCTCAACCACACCGGCGACTTCTTCAGCCTGCGCACCGGCTGGGACGACCCCGAGCCGCTGCGCCACCACGCGCCCACGCCCGGCAGCCTGCCGGTGGCCGCGCCCAGCCAGCCGCCCTTCCACCTCAACGACCCGCGTCGCGCCGCCGACCGCGCCGCCGCCATCTACCACTGGACGCCCGACATCAGCGACTACAGCGACCCGCGCCAGCTGCTGACCGGCCAGATGTCGGCGCTGGACGACCTCAACACCGAG
Organism: Pseudomonadota bacterium; assembly: GCA_046045865.1. Taxonomy (GTDB): domain Bacteria; phylum Pseudomonadota; class Gammaproteobacteria; order Burkholderiales; family Burkholderiaceae_C; genus Sphaerotilus. Next base: position 5,092 of record JBJOKY010000038.1, read on the forward strand.
CACCCGCGCGTGCGCCGCGCCCTGCGCGACAGCTACGGCTGGTGGATACGCCAGGCCGGCGTCGACGCGCTGCGCGTGGACACCGCCTTCTACGTGCCGCCGGCACTGTTCACCGACTTCCTGCACAGCCGCGACCCGCGCGCCCCGGGCGTGCTGGAAGTCGCGCGGCGCACCGGCCGGCGCGACCTGCTGGTGTTCGGCGAGGGCTTCGCCATCGACGCACCCTACCGCGAAGAGCAGAGCCGGCGCATCGAGGCCTATGTGCGCGGCCCCGCGGGCGAGCCGCTGATGGGCGGCATGCTCAACTTCCCGCTCTACGGCACCTTGGGCGACGTGTTCGCGCGCGGCCGGCCCACGGCAGAACTGGCCGACCGCATCGAGCGCATGCTGCGTGTGCACGCCCGGCCGCACCGGATGCCCAGCTTCGTCGACAACCACGACGTCGACCGTTTCCTGGCCGGTGGCAGTCCGGCCGCGCTGCGCCAGGCCCTGCTGGCGCTGATGACGCTGCCGGGCATCCCGGTCATCTACTACGGCACCGAGCAGGGCCTGACCCAGCCGCGTGCGGCCATGTTCGCCGCCGGCTGGGGCTCGGGCGGGCGCGACCGCCACGACACGGGCGCGCCGCTGTACCGCCACATCGCCGCGCTCACGGCGCTGCGGCGCGCCGAGCCGGTGCTCAGCCGCGGCACACCCACCGTGCTGCACGGCAACACCGCCGCGCCCGGCGCGATCGCCTGGCGCATGGATGCCGCGGCGGCCGAGCTGCCGCGCGGCCACCATGCGCGCACGGCCCTGGTCGTGTTCAACACCGCCGGGCACGAAACCTTGCTCGATGCCCTTGCCACCGGACTGCCCGCCGGCACCCGGCTGCACGGCCGCCACGCCCAGCAAGGCGAGCTCGATGCTCCCGGCGCACGGCCGCAGACGCTGACCGTCGGCGCCGACGGCGGCCTCACCCTGCGCCTGCCGCCACGCAGCGCCATGGTCTGGACGGTCACGCCCGGCGATGACACCGCCGCCACGCCCCCGGTGGCGGCCGGCAGCGGTGCCGCACCGCAGCTCGTGCTCGACCCCCTGCCAGCCCGGCCGGTGCACGGCCCGCTGCGCGTGAGCGGCCGCCTCGACGGCATGGACGCGACCGGCGCCGCCGGGCTGCGCCTGGTGGTCGATGGCGACCTGGCGCGCGCCACCCCGGTCGAGCTGGCCGCCGACGGGCGCTGGCAGGCCGAGATCGACACGCGCCGCCACGTCGACCCGGCGCTGCGCCACCGCGTGGTGGCCTGGCTGCCCGGCACACAGGCCGGCCTGGCCGTCAGCGCCACCGGCCCGCTGCAGGATGGCCACGCCAGCGCGGCGCGCGAGTTCCAGGTCGAGCCGCAGTGGACCGAGGTGCTGGACGTGGCCGACCCGCCCGGCGACGACCATGGCCCGGACGGCCGCTACACCTATCCCACCGACGCCGGCTGGCGCGACCACCACCCGATGGACCTGCGCCGCGTGCGTGTGCACACCGCCGGCACCGCGCTGCGCATCGACCTCACGACGGCCGGGCTGATGCGCAGCTGGAACCCGCCCAACGGCTTCGACCACGTGGCCTTCACCGTCTACATCGAGCTGCCCGGCCGGCCCGGCGGCCTGCGCACCATGCCGCTGCAGCACGCCGAGCTGCCGGGCGACATGGTCTGGCACCGCCGCCTGCGCGTGGGCGGCTGGAGCAACAGCCTGTACGCGCCCGACGGAGCCAGCGCGACGCACGAGGGCCGCGTCATCACGCCCGGCGCGCGCCTGGACGTGGACCCTGTCAACCATACGCTCAGCCTGGTGCTGGACGCCGCCGCGCTGGGCGAGCCGGCCATGCTGGCCGGCGCACGCGTGTACGTCACCACCTGGGACTACGACGGTGCCTACCGCCCCCTTGCCGCCGAGGCCCAGCCCTGGGCCCTGGGCGGCGGCGACCCGGCCAGCGGCGCACGCGTGATGGACGCCAGCGCGGTGCTGACCCTGCCATGAGTGCGGCCGTCGCCGCCCCGCGCCGCCGGCGCGGCCCGGCCGTGCCGCGCCCGCGCCTGCTGCACATCGCCGGGCCGATGCTGGCCGAGCTGGGCCTGGGCATGGTGGTGGCCGCACTGGCCACCGCGCTGGCCGCACGGGTGTCCGACCCGGCCGCCGCCGCGCTGGCGCTGGCCAACCAGGTCGCAGCCATGCTGTTCATCCTGCTGCGCATCGTCGGGGCGGGCATCAGCGTGGTCGTGGCGCAGAGTCTGGGCAGCGGCCGGCGCGAGCAGGCCGACGCGGTCGCCCGCGCCACCCTGGGTGCCAGCAGCTGGGTGGGCGCGGCCTGCGGCCTGGCCGCGCTGGCGCTGGCCTGGCCCTTCATGGGCTGGATGCAGGCGCCGCCCGACGTGCTGCCCCTGGCCGCGCCGCTGCTGCAACTGCTCGCCCCCGCCCTGATGCTGGACGCCTGGAACGCCAGCATGGCCAGCGTCATGCGCGCCCACCTGCGCGTGCGCGACACCCTGGGCGTGATCATGGCCATGCACCTCGCCCACCTGGGGCTGGCGCTGCTGCTCATGCGGCGCCTGGGCCTGGCCGGTTTCGCCCTGGCCCTGCTGGCCAGCCGGGCGCTCGGCCTGGGCCTGCACCTGTGGCTGTGGCGGCTGCGCCTGGGCCTGGTGCCGCTGCGCTCGGACTGGTGGCGGCTGCCGCGTGCCGAACTGCGCGCCGTGCTGCGCATCGGCCTGCCCGGCGCGGCAGAGAACATGGCCTACCGCGCCGCCTTCACCGTCAGCGTGGCGGTGGCGGGCAGCCTGGGCGCGCAAGCCCTGGCCACCCAGGCCTATGTGCAGCAGATCGCCAGCTTCGCGATGCTGTTCACCCTGGCCAGCGGGCTGGCGCTGGAGATCGTGATCGGCCACCTCATTGGCGCCGGCGAGCTGCACGCCGCGCACCGCCTGGTGCGCCGCGCGCTGGGCGCGGCGCTGCTGGTCGCGCTGGCGCTGACCAGCCTGGTCGCGCTGGCCGGGCCCTGGCTGCTGCCGCTGTTCACGCGCGACGCGCACATCATCGAGGTCGGCGTGCAGCTGCTGTGGCTGACCGTGCTGCTGGAAACCGGGCGCTGCTTCAACGTGCTCATCATCAACGGCCTGCGCGCCGCGGGCGATGCGCGTTACCCGGTGGCGATCGGCGCCATCGTGATGACGCTGGTGCTCGGCCTGGGCAGCTGGGTGCTGGGCGTGCACGCCGGACTGGGCCTGGCCGGCGTGTGGATCGCCTACGCCGCCGACGAGTGGATCCGCGGCCTGCTGATGTGGCGCCGGCTGCAGCGCCTGCACTGGGTGCCGCATGCCCGCGCGGTGCACCGCCGGCTGCGCCACGGCGGGCACTGACCCCTGCCGCGCCACCTGCCATCGGCCTGACACCGGGCTGACCCCGAGGCCGGCGCCAGCAGGGATCGACTACAACCTGGGCCGGAGTACCCGCGCCCATGCACCACGACGACCCCGCCCTGCCCCCCGACCCGGCGCGCCGCGCCAGCCTGCACTGCGCCTGGCGCGCTGCGCTGGGCCTGAGCCTGGCCACGCCCTGGCCCGCCGCCATGGCACGGACCGGCCAGCCTGAGGCGGCGGGCGCGGCCACGTCAGGCGCATCAGGTGAACCAGCGGCTTCCGCCGCCGCAGGTGCATCAGCCGCGCCATCGGTGCCGCGCCTGCCCAGGGTGTCGAGCGGGCGCATCGAGCGCCTGGCCAATTTCACTTCGCGCCACGTCGATGCGCGTCACGTCGACGTCTGGCTGCCGGCCGACTACGACGCCGGGCGGCGCCACAAGGTGGTCTACATGCACGACGGCCAGATGCTGTTCGACGCCGGCACCACCTGGAACGGCAAGAGCTGGAACCTCTCCGGCGCCATGGGCCGGCTGCTGCGCGAGGGCCGCATTCCCGACACGCTGGTGGTGGCGATCTGGAGCCACGAGCGGCTGCGCCACGCCGAATATTTCCCGCAGAAGGTACTGGACTACCTGGCGCCCGCGCTGCGCGACGAGTTCGTCACCGGCGCCCTGGCCGGACGCCCGCGCGCGGACGACTACCTGCGCTTCATCGTCGAGGAACTCAAGCCCGAGATCGACCGGCGCTACCACACCCGGCCCGGGCGCGAGCACACGCTGGTGATGGGCTCCAGCATGGGCGGCCTGATCTCGATCTACGCCATGAACGAGTACCCGCAGGTGTTTGCCGGCGCGGCCGGCCTGTCGACCCACTGGATGGGCCGCATGACGCCCAACGACGAGCTGCCGCGCGCCGCCTGCGACTACCTGCGCGAGCACCTGGCCACGGCCGAGGGCCATCGCCTGTACATGGATCACGGCGACCAGGGCCTGGACGCCGGCTACGCGCCCTACCAGGCGGCGGTCGACCAGGTCGTCGCGTCACGCTGGCCTGAACACGCCTGGCTGAGCCGCCAGTTCGGCGGCACCACGCACGACGAGACCAGCTGGGCGGCACGGGTGCACATCCCGCTGCTGTTCCTGCTGCTGCCGCGGGCAGTGGCGTCATGAGCACGGCGCCGGTGTTGCGTCACTCGGGGCGGTTACGGTGCCCGGGCCGGCAGGTGCTGGCCCGGCTCGGGCAGGTGGTGCTGTGCTGCGGCGCCCTGCTGGCCTGCAGCCCGGCCGTGCGGGCGGGCGGGCTCGAAGCGGGCGACAGGACCGTCACCGCCCACACGCGCGACGGCCAGGCCCTGGTGCTGGGCACGCTGAGCCTGAGCGAGGCCGGGGCCGGACGCTGGGCCTACCGCCTCACGCTGGACACGGGCAAGTTCACCGACCACTTCCTGTCCATGAAGGAATTCAAGTGCCTGACCGGCGGCAGCGAGGTGACCTGCCACGTGCCCTACCCCTACGCCAGCCCGCGCACCCTCAGCGCCACCGACCTGGGCTGGCTGGAGCATGACCTGCTGTGGCTCTACAAGCTGCCGCGCGAGTTCGGCGCCAAGCTGTGGAACGGCCTGATCTTCACGTTGCGCGTCACCGACCAGGGCCTGGTCGGCACGCCGCAGGCGGTCGACCTGAACCTCATCAGTTCGCCACCCGCACGTCTGGACGTGGCGCCCTTGCGGCCCGCGCTGCGCGACGACATCGCGCCGGGCACGCGCTGGATCGAGTCGATCTCGATCCGCTGACCGCGCCCGGCAGGCTGGCCAGCCGTCACGCCCGCACCGCCCGCACCGCCTGCAGCGCCGCCAGCGCGCGGTAGCAGGCGCCGGTGGTGTGGTAGTCGACCTTGCCGGCCGGGCTCTTCTCGTCGGTGTGCCTGACGTTGTCCGGCGCGAGGACGCGGAACCAGGCGCCGTGCTCGTGGTCGACCCAGTGCTGCCAGCAATAGGCCCACAGGCGGTCGTACACCTGCCAGTAGCGGGTGTCGCCCGTGCGCGCGCCCAGCATGACTGCGGCGGCCAGTGTCTCGCACTGCACCCAGTGGTACTTGTCAGGAAAACACACGACCCCGCCGGGGCCGAAGCCGTACACCATGCCGCCGTGCTGCGCGTCCCAGCCATGCGCCAGGGCGGCGTCGAACAGGGCGCAGGCGCGCGGCAGGTGCCAGGGCTGCGGCGCGCGCTGCTCCAGCGTCAGCAGCAGGTGCGCCCACTCGACGAAGTGGCCCGGCTGGTAGCCCCAGGGGCGGAAGATGTTGCTGGCGTCGCCGCGGTTGTAGTCGGCATCGACGCGCCAGTTGGCGTCGTAGTGTTCCCAGATCCAGCCACCGGTCTGCGCGGCCAGGCGCTGCACCACGGCCTCGGCCACGGTCGCGGCGCGGTCGAGGTAGACCGCCTCGCCGCTGGCCTCGTGCGCGGCCAGGCAGGCCTCGACCATGTGCATGTTGGCGTTCTGGCCGCGGTAGGGGCCGAGCACGCCGGCCGGCGTGGCCTCGTCGGCGCACAGGCCGTGGGCGGGCTGCCAGAAGCAGCGGTCGATCAGGGCCAGCGTCTCGGCCAGGCCGGCGCGGGCCTCGTCGATGCCGGCCAGCGCGGCATGCGCATGCGCCAGCAGCACGAAGGCCAGGCCGTAGGCATGGCGCGTGGCGTCCAGCGGCGTGGCGCGGGCGTCGGCCCAGTCCAGCTCCCAGAGGTAGTGACCGTCCGGCTGGCGGTGCGCCTCGCGCAGGAAGCCCAGGGCATGGCGCGCGCGCCCGAGGTAGTGCGCGCGCCGCTGCGGAAAGTGGCGCGCCGCCATGGCCCACAGGTAGACATGGCGTGTGCTGCTCACCAGGTGGCGGCGCCGGTGGTCGTGGACCGTGCCGTCGTCCATGAGGAAATGGAAGTAGCCGCCGCTGGGGTCGACCGCGCGCGGGTCGTAGAAGTCGAGCACGCTGGCCACATGGGCCAGCAGGGCTGCGGGCTGGCGCATGTCGGGCAGGGGCGGCGTGGCGGGGGTGGGCGTCATGGCGCAGTGGGACAAGGGCCGCAGCCGACCGGCACCGGTCAGATCATGGCCAGCGGCGGCTTGTGCCGTGGCAGCGGGTGGGCGGCCTCGAGCGCCGCCAGCGTGGTGGCGTCGAGCTGCAGGTCGGCCGCCGCCAGGTTGTCGCGCAGATGGGCCGGCGTCACCGACTTCGGGATGACGCACACGCCGGGCTTGTGCAGCAGCCAGGCCAGGGCGAGGCGTGCCGCGCTGACGCCCAGCTCGCCGGCGATGCGCGCCAGCGGACCGTCCTGGGTGCACGCGCCCTGGTCGATCGGGCTGTAGGCCATGAGCGCGACGTCGTGGCGGCGCTGCCAGGGCAGCAGCGCCAGCTCGGGGCCGCGCTGGGTGGGCGACAGGTAGACCTGGTTGCAGGCGCACAGCGCAGCGCCGCCCAGCCCGGCGCTGCCGGGCCGCAGGTCCTGCACGGCAGCCAGCTCGTCGAGGTCATCGATGTCGAAGTTGCTCACGCCCCAGCAGCGGATCACGCCGGCCTGCTGCAGTTCGTGGAAGCCGTCGACGGTCTCGGCCAGCGCATGGCTGCCGCGCCAGTGCAGCAGGTACAGGTCGATGTGGTCCAGGCCCAGGCGGCGCCGGCTGCGTTCGCCAGCGGCGCGGGTGCCGTCCTGACTCGCGTTGTGCGGATAGACCTTGCTGACGATGGTGAGCTCGTCGCGCCGCACGTCGCCGGCACGCAGGGCGTCGGAGATCGCGCGCCCCAGCACCAGCTCGGCGCCGCCTTCACCGTACATCTCGGCGGTGTCGAACAGCCGGTAGCCCAGCTCGATCGCGTGGCGGATGGCGCGTTGCTCGTCGGCCTGGCTGTGCGGGGATTCGCCCATGCGCCAGGTGCCCAGCCCGAGCACGGGCAGGGCCAGACCGGCGGACAGTTCGAGCTTGTGCATGGCAGGGCCTCCAGGTTCGGCACAGGACGCAGGACGACGCGGCGGCAAGTATGCCGGCGTCGCAACGGTGTCGTGCCGGGGTTGTGTGTCGTGCCGGGGTTGTGCCGGTATCACGCCGGTGTCGCGCCGGTCGCACGCCGCTGTCGCGTCGCGGCGCAGGCCTGCGCAGCCTGGCCGCCGGCGGCCGGCCCGAACCAGGTCGCCCGCCAGGCGCCGGCAGGCCCGCCCGGGTGCCCTGGTCCGGCGCCTCAGAGCACCATGTCCGGCAGGAAGGTCGCACCCGGCCCGCCGTCGGCCGCCGCGGTGGTGTCGCCCTTGAGCGCGCGCCACACGCGAGCCGGCGTCAGCGGCATCTGCAGCCGCTCCACCGCCGCGCCCAGGCCGGCCTGGGCCAGCGCGTCGATCACGGCATTGACCACGCTGGGCGTGGCGCCGATGGTGCCCAGCTCGCCCACGCCCTTCACGCCCAGCAGGTTGGTGGTGCAGGGCACGGTGGTGTCGAAGGCGGTGCGCAGGCCCAGGAAGCTGTCGGCGCGCGGCAGCGCATAGTCCATGAAGCTGGCGGTGAGCAGCTGGCCTTCGGGCGAGTACACGACCTGCTCGCACAGCGCCTGGCCGATGCCCTGCAGCGCGCCGCCCTCGACCTGGCCACGCACGATGACCGGGCTCACCACACGGCCGATGTCGCTGACCGATGCGTAGGCCGCGACCTCGACCGCGCCGGTAGCCGGGTCGACCTCGACCTCGCACACATGGCAGGCGTTGGGCCAGCTCGGCGCCTGGGCGGTGGCCGAGCCGTCGGCGCTGATGAGCGCCGTCGGCTGGCGGGCGGCCAGCTCGAACAGGCCGATGCCCAGATCGGTGCCGACGACCCTGAAGCGCCCGGCGCGGTACTCGATGTCGGTGGCGGGTGCCTCGAGCGCCTCGGCCGCCAGGTCCTTGGCGTGCTCGACGGTCTTGCGGGCCGCCACCTGCACCGCCGAGCCGCCGGTGAACAGCGAGCGCGAGCCCGCGCTGCCGAAGCCGTTGGCCACGTCGGTATCACCCTGCACGATGCGGATGTGCTCGATGGGCACGCCGAACACGTCGACCGCGAGCTGCGCGTAGCTGGTCGCGATGCCCTGGCCCATGGCCTGGGTGGCGCTGGTCAGCTCGATCACGCCTTCTGGCAGCACGCGCACCTTGACCGCCTCGGTGAAGGCGTTGCCGCTGGTCCATTCGAGGAAGGTCGAGACCGCCCGGCCACGCAGCCGCCCGCGCGCGGTGGAAGCTGCCTGACGCGCCGCGTAGCCCTGCCAGTCGCCGAGTTCGAGTGCCTGGTCGAGCATGCGCCCGAACTGCCCGACGTCGTAGACCTGGCCCATGGGGTTGGTGTAGGGCATCTGCTCTGGGCGGATCAGGTTGCGGCGGCGCAGCTCGACGCGGTCGATGCCGGTCTGGCGCGCCGCGGCGTCCATCAGCCGCTCGATCATGTAGATGGCCTCGGGCCGCCCGGCGCCGCGGTAGGCGCCCACCGGCGTGCAGTTGCTCAGCACCGCGGTGAGCCTGAAGTCGATGGTGCGGATGTCGTACACGCTGGTCGTGACGAAAGGCCCGATCAGCAGCGGGATGGCGATGCCGGGCGGCGGCGGGTAGGCGCCCACGTTGGCCGCGGTACGCACGCGCAGCGCCAGCACCTTGCCGGTGGCGTCGAGCGCCATCTCGGCGCGGCTGTTCTGGTCGCGCCCGTGCACCGAGGCGGTGAATTCCTCCAGCCGCTGGCCGCGCCACTTGACCGGGCGGCCGAGCTGCAGCGCGGCATAGGCCACCACCACATCCTCGGCGTACAGGCCGGTCTTCATGCCGAAGCCGCCGCCCACGTCGTGCACCCGCACGCGCACGCTGGCCGCGCTCTGGCCCGGCAGCAGGCTGGCCAGGCCGTCGCGCACGGCGGTCGGCATCTGGCTGGACAGCGTGACGACGAGGCGGCCGGTGCCGGCCTCGCACTCGGCCAGCACCACGCGCGGCTCCATGGCGCTGGGCGCCAGGCGCTGGTTGACCAGATCCAGGCGCACGACATGGGCCGCCACCGCGAAGGCAGCGTCGGTGGCCGCAGCGTCGCCGTGGCGCATCTGCGCGGCGATGTTGTCGGGCACGGCCTCGTTGAGCGTCACGGCGCCGGGCGCCAGCGCTGCCACGGCATCACCCACGGCGGGCAGCTCGTCGTAGTCGACCTGCACCAGTTCGGCGGCACGTTCGGCGGCCTCGCGCGTGTCGGCGATGACGGCAGCGACCATGTCGCCGACGAAGCGCACCCGCTCGACCGCCAGCACGTGGCGCGCGATGGTGTTGAGCGCGCTGCCGTCCGGGCGGCGGAACGGCAGGGCCGTCGTCATGGGCTTGACACCCGCGGCCTGCAGCTGGGCGCCGGTCAGCACCGCCAGCACGCCGGGTGCGGCCAGCGCGGCCACGGCATCGACGTCGCCCAGGCGCGCATGGGCATAGGGCGAGCGCACGAACACCAGGTGCGCAAGACCGGCGGGGCGCAGGTCGTCGGTGTAGCGGCCCTGGCCGGTGACGAGGGCCGGATCCTCGATGCGGCGCACGGCCTGCCCGCTGCCGAAGCGCGCTGCGACCGGGTTGGTGGACGCGTCGACGGTCGCGTCCATGGTCGTGGTCGCGTTCATGCGCCGGCTCCTGCGCTGGCGTGGCCGAGCGGCTCAGGCGCAGCGCCCGCCAGATGCTGCGCCGCCTGGCGCACCGCGGCGACGATGTTGACGTAGCCGGTGCAGCGGCACAGGTTGCCTTCGAGCGCGGCGACGATCTGCGCGTCGCTCGGCTGTGGCTGCTCGCCCAGCAGGGCGGCGGCCGACATCAGCATGCCCGGTGTGCAGTAGCCGCACTGCAGGCCGTGACAGGCCATGAAGGCTTCCTGCAGCGGATGCAGGCCGGCGCCACCGCCCAGGCCCTCGACCGTGGTGACCTTGCATCCGCGCGCCTGCACCGCCAGCACGGTGCAGCTCTTGACCGCCAGGCCGTCGAGCTGCACGGTGCAGGCGCCGCACTGCGAGGTGTCGCAGCCCACGTGACTGCCGGTCAGACCCAGTTGCTCGCGCAAGGCGTCGATCAGCAAGGTGGCAGGTTCGATGTCCAGCGCCACGGGCCGCTGGTTCACCGTCATGGTCAGGGAATACATCGTGCCGGGCTCCGCAAGGGCAAAGCCACATGCTAGCGGCACCACGAGATTCGTGCCGGGCACCTTCAGGGTTTGCGGGCAGGCCTGGTCAGCCCGGCCATGCGCGCTGCGGCGGCATGTTTCGTGCGCAAGCGATGCAGCCACCGCAACTCGCGTTGCGGTGGCTGCAGTAGCTGGCGGACCGTATCAGCAGAAACGGCCTGATACAACCTGATGGCTGCCGGGCGGGCTCCGGGCGGGTTACGGCCGGGACAGCACAGGCTGCGTATTCAGGGCAGCGGGTCAGGGAATCTTCAGATCAGGAAATCTTCCAGCGACTTGCCCTCGGCAATCGCGGCGCTCAGCCACTTGGGTTTGAGGCCGCGGCCGCTCCAGGTCGAACCGGTGGCCGGGTCACGATATTTGGCAGCGACCTTGGATTCCTTGACCGGTGCGGCGCTGTCCTTCTTGCCCTTGCCGCCACTGCTGCCCAGATCGGCCACCGCCAGACCATGCTCGGCCATCAGCCGCTTGATTTCGGCAATCGCTGCGCTGCGTTGCGCGGCCAATTGCGCCTCGATTTCCTTGGCGAGCGCCGCCTGTTGTTCGAGCAGGGCAGCTTGTTGGGCACGGAGATCTTGCAGGGTAGTCATGGACTTGTATCGCTGGAGTTAAGGAAGATGTTTGCCGGCAGACACCGGCGAGCAGTTGCACGGGCCGCAGTATGCATCCTAAAGATATTCATGAAAAGCCCCTCGCGGCAATTTTGTACGGATTGCCGGCACAAGCTCCACAGCCCCCGAACCGGGGGCAGGCGCGCTCGTGCGCAATATTCCAGGGACGGCCGTGGGCGCCGGCAGACAAGGTGCAGAATCCACCCCAGCAGCGACACCAATACCGCCATGAATACCCAGCCAGACCCTGTCCCGCAGCCCGCCGCACGCAGGCCCGCCAGCACAGGCCCTGCCCCGGCACGCCCTGCCGTCATCGGGGTGGTGGGCATCGGTGCCATGGGCTGGGCGATCGCCTGCCGCCTGCAGGAGGTCGGATATGCGCTGGCGGTGGTCGACATCCGGGAACAAGCCTGCCAGCAGGCCCGTGCGGCCAGCATGCAGGTCTGCGCAAATGCCGCCGAACTGGCCTGCGTGGCCGATATCGTGCTGGTCGTGGTGGTGAATGCGCAGCAGATCGACACCGTGCTGGACGGCAGCGGCGGCTTGCTGCATGCCCCTCCGCCCGGGCAGTTGCCGATTGCGCCTGCGCAGCCGATGCCAGGGCGCCGCACACACACGGTGCTGCTGTGCTCGACGATCGCGCCGCAGGACACCGAAGGGTTTGCCCGCAGGCTCCAGTCAAATGGGCTGGCCTGCCTCGACGGTCCTATATCGGGCGGCCCGGCGCGTGCCCGCGCCGGCACCATGAGCATGATGCTGGCCGGCCCGGGTGACACCCTGGCGCGCTGCGACAGCCTGCTGCGCGATATGGCCGACAAACGTTTCGTGCTGAGTGACCGCCCGGGCGACGGCGCCCGCGCCAAACTTGTGAACAATATGCTTGCAGGCGCCAATCTGGTGGCCGGCGCCGAGGCCCTGGCCCTGGCTGAAAGAATCGGCCTGGCGCCGCGCCAGATGTACGACATCATTTGCGCCTCGAGCGGTGCGTCGTGGATCTTTGCCGACCGCATGGCACGCGCGCTGGTCGACGATTTCGCGCCGCGCGCGGCCGCACATATTCTTGCCAAGGATGTCGGCCTGGCCGTGGCCATGGCAGATACCGTCGGGCACGCCACACCCATGGCCGCAGCGGCCCTGGCGCGTTTCGCACAGACGCTGCAGGGCGGCTGGGCTGAACTCGACGACGGCGCCGTCCTCAAGACCTGGCAGCCACCCGCCGGCAGTTGACACCAGCCCGGCACAATCTCCGGACCGAATTGAACCGGCAGCCCTGCCATACGCACCATGAAAATCGCCATCGTCGGCGCCGGCGCCATCGGCGCCTATATCGGAACACGGCTGGCCGTGGCCGCACGCAGCCAGGTCAGTGCCCTGGCGCGCGGCGCCACGTTGGCCAATCTGTGCCGGCACGGCTGGCGCGCCCGCGTCGGTGGCGAGCTGCTGCAGGCGCCTGCGCTGGCGAGCGACCGGCCCGCCGACCTCGGCGTGCACGACCTGGTCGTGATCGCCGTGAAGGCGCCAGCCCTGGCCGCCCTGGCGCCCACGCTGGCCCCGCTGCTGGGCCCGCACACCGTGGTCATGCCGGCGATGAACGGCGTGCCCTGGTGGTTCACGCAGCGCCAGGCCGCGCTGGGCGACGAAGCGCTGGCCAGCGTCGATCCCGGCGGGCGCATCGGCGCGGCGCTGCCGCCGGAGCGGGTGATCGGCTGCGTGGTGCACATGAGCTGCTCCACACCCGAGCCCGGCCTGGTGCAGCACAAGATGGGCCAGGGCCTGATCGTGGGCGAGGCGCGCGGTGGCACAAGCGAGCGCGTCGAAAGCCTGGCCGCCCTGCTGCGCCAGGCCGGCTTCGAGGTCACGGCATCGGACGACGTGCGTCACGACGTCTGGTACAAGCTCTGGGGCAACCTGACCATGAACCCGATCTCGGCCCTCACCGGCGCCACCATCGACCGCCTGCTGGCCGACCCGCAGGTGCGCGGCTTCTGCTCCGCCGCCATGCTGGAGGCCCAGGCCATCGGTGCACGCATCGGCTGCCCCATCGCCCAGACACCCGAGGACCGCCACGCCATCACCGCCAGGCTGGGCGCGTTCAAGAGCTCCATGCTGCAGGACGTCGAGGCCGGCCGCGCCATCGAGCTCGACGCCATCGTCACCGCGGTGCACGAGCTCGGCCAGCGCCTGGGCGTGGCCACGCCCAGCATCTCGGCCCTGCTGGGGCTGACGCGCCTGTTCGCGCAGCAGCGCGGCCTGTACACGCAGGGCTGAACGTCGGCACAGGCCGCGCTCAGCGCGTTGCGGCTGGCGCCCGGTAGGGCAAGGCCTGCAGTGCCGCGAAGGCCAGCAGGCCCAGCGCGGCCGAGCCGTACAGCATGGCCATGCCCCAGCGCTCCAGCCCCAGGCCGAACAGCCAGGGCGCGAAGGCCTGGGCGACCCGGCTGGGCATCATGAGCAGGCCCTGGCGCGCGCCGTAGGCGCTGGCGCCGAACAGCGCCAGCGGCAGCGTGCCCTTGGCGATGGTGAGGATGCCGTTGCCCGCACCATGCAGCAGCGCGAACACGAAGGCGGCCGGCGGACCGAGCAGCAGCAGCGCCCCCGCCCCGACGGGATGCGCCAGCGCCGCCAGCCGCGCCGACAGCAGCGGGTGCAGGCGGCGCAGCAGGCCGAATTCGAGCAGCCGCCCGGCCACCTGGGCCGGCCCGACCAGCGCGCCCACCGCCACGGCCACCGGCAGCGACACGCCGCCCGACTGCAGCAGCCCCGGCAGATGCGCCGCCATCGCGGTGCTGATGAACCAGGCCAGCGCGAACACCGTGGCCAGCAGCCAGGCGGCGCGGCGCTGCTCGGCCGGCGTGAGCAGGCTGGCGGCTAGCGGCGCCGCGGCAGGCTCGGCCGGCGTTGCAGCTGGCGCCTCGTCGTCGCCGCGATCCGGTGCCTCGACCCCGTCCAGCGCCGCCACGCGCGGCAGGCTGGCATTGAGCCCCAGGCCCAGCACGAGATGCAGCACGGCCCAGCCGACGCAGGCGCCTCGCCAGCTCCAGTGGGCGTGCATCAGGCCCGACAGCGGCCAACCCACCGTGCTGGCGAAGCCGGCGATCAGCGTGATACCGGTGATGACATTGCGCGAATCGCGGCCGTACAGCCGCACCAGGGTGGCGAAGGCGGCTTCATACAGGCCGGCACCCATGGCCACGCCCATCAGCAGCCAGCCTGCCGCCAGCCCCCACAGGCCCTGGGCCAGCGCCAGGGTGACCAGGCCGGCGGCGAACAGGCCGCTCGTGCCCATCAGCACCGGGCGCCCGCCGTGGCGGTCGATGGCCGCGCCGGCCGCCGGCCCCACCGCCGCCGACACCAGCAGCGCCAGCGAGAACAGCGCGAACACGCTGGACGCGCTCAGCCCCAGCTCGGCCGCCATGGGCGCGGCCAGCACCGCGGGCAGGTAGTAGGACGAGGCCCAGGCCAGGGTCTGGGCCGTGCCCAGGGTGGCGACGACGCGGGTGCGGCCAGCTCGTGAGTTCATGCGCCGAGTGTCGTCGCGCCCGGTGGTGATCCGGCCAGGGCCGGCGCCGTCAGGCGCCCGCCGCCACCGCGCGCGCTGCGGCGCGTTTCGCCAGCTCGATCTTGGCGATGGCGTTGCGGTGCACCTCGTCCGGGCCATCGACGATGCGCACGGTGCGCTGTTGGGCATAGGCCTGGGCGAGCCAGAAATCCTGGCTCACGCCCGCCGCGCCATGCGCCTGGATGGCCCAGTCCACCACCTGGCACGACACCTTGGGCGCCACCACCTTGATCATGGCGATCTCGGCCCGCGCGGCCTTGTTGCCGGCGACGTCCATCATGTGCGCGGCCTTGAGCGTGAGCAGGCGGGCCTGGTCGATCATGCAGCGGCTCTCGGCGATGCGTTCATGCCAGATCGACTGCTCGGCCAGCGGCCGGCCGAAGGCCGCGCGCGCCGAGAGGCGGTCGCACATCATCTCCAGCGCGCGTTCGGCCGCGCCGATGGAGCGCATGCAGTGGTGGATGCGCCCCGGCCCCAGGCGGCCCTGGGCGATCTCGAAGCCGCGCCCTTCGCCGAGCAGGATGTTGCTCGCCGGCACACGCACGTCGACCAGGTCGACCTCCATGTGGCCGTGCGGCGCGTCGTCGTAGCCGAAGACGTTGAGCGGGCGCAGGATGGTCACGCCCGGCGTGTCGCGCGGCACCAGCACCATGCTCTGCTGGGCGTGGCGCGGGCCGTCGGGGTCGGTCTTGCCCATGACGATGAAGATGGCGCAGCGCGGGTCGCCCGCACCCGAGCTGAACCACTTGCGGCCGTTGATGACGTACTCGTCACCCCGAGGTGTCGATTCACGGCGGATGCTGCACTGGATGTTGGTGGCGTCCGACGAGGCCACCGCCGGCTCGGTCATGAGGAAGGCCGAGCGGATCTCGCCGTTGAGCAGCGGCACCAGCCAGCGCGCCTTCTGCTCGGGCGTGCCGTAGCGCGCGATGGTCTCCATGTTGCCGGTGTCGGGCGCCGAGCAGTTGAACACCTCGCTGGACCAGCCCACCCGGCCCATCTGTTCACACAGCGGCGCATAGTCGAGGTTGGAGATGCCGCCCTGGCCCTCGTAGGCATGCGGCAGGAACATGTTCCACAGCCCGGCGGCACGCGCCTTCGGCTTGAGCTCCTCCACCACCGGGTTGGCCTGCCAGGGGTTGCCGGCGCGACGCATCTCGGCCAGCGCGACGTGGTGGCGCGCCTCGTTGGGCGTGATGTGTTCGGCGAAGAAGGCCCGCAGGCGGGCCAGCAGGTCCTGGGTGCGGGGCGAGTAGTCCGCGTAGGGGGTGGTCATGGCAGGCTCCTGGTTGGGCGGCTGCCATTGAAGCACCCGCCGGCGCAGGGCCCACGTCGCCCAGGCGACGAGCGCCCCCTGGGGTCATCCCTAGAATCGGCCGCCCAGCCCCCCCGTCCGGACAGCCCGGCCTGCATGCTCCACGACGACAGCGCCCGCGCCCGACGCGACGGCATCGCCCTCATCACGCTCACCACCCTGTGCTTCGCCACGCTGGACGCCAGCGCCAAGTGGCTGGTGGGCAGCCTGCCGGTGATCGAGGTGGTATGGCTGCGCTTCCTCACCCACGTGCTCATCACCTCGGCGCTGCTGGCGCCGGTGTATGGCCGCGAGTTGGTCACGGTGCGCCGGCCGCGCCTGCAACTGCTGCGCGCGGCCATGCTGGGCAGCATGACCGGGCTGAACTTCTGGGCCCTGCAGTACCTGCAGCTGGCCGAGACCGGAGCGATCCAGTTCTCGGTGCCCTTGCTCATCGCCGTGATCAGCGCGGTCTGGCTGGGCGAACGCCTGGACACCCGGCGCTGGCTGGCCATCGCGGTGGGTTTCGCCGGCGTGCTGCTGGTCATCCGCCCGGGTGGCCACGGTTTTCATCCGGCGCTGCTGCTGTCGGTGATGAACGCGGGCCTGTACGCAGCTTTCAACCTGCTCACGCGGCGCATGGCGGCGACCGAATCGGCCGCGTCGATGCAGCTCATGTCGGCGCTGGGCGCAGCCGTGCTGCTGGCGCCCTTCGCGATCGCGCGATGGCAGTGGCCCGGTGGCTGGCAGGCCTGGCTGGCGATCGCGCTGACGGGATTGTGCGGCGGCCTGGGCCATTACTTCATGGCCAAGGCGCATCGTCATGCGTCGGCGGCGGTGCTGGGGCCGTTCCTCTACCAGCAGATCGTCTACATGACGCTGGCCGGCTGGCTGCTATTCGGCCAGGTGCCCGATGCGCTGGTGGTGGCCGGTACCACGGTGGTCGTCGGCAGCGGCCTGTACCTGTTGTGGCTGGAGATGAAGGCGGGGTGAGCACAGCCTCAGCGCCTGGGCGCGATCAGCCGGCCGGCCTGACGTAGATGTCGGTATCGGGCAGCAGCTGGCGCAGGTGGTCGAACACCGCGTGCACCAGCCGTGCGCCGCCGCCGCAGGCACCGACGTTGAGCAGCAGCTCGACGTCGCCACCTTCGGCGTGGATCGAGCGGATCACGCCCGAGCTCAGCCCGAAGCCGCCCAGCTCCGGGCACAGCACGAGTGCCTGCTCGACACGCACCAGCTCGGCCTGCGAGCCGCTGAGCGACGGCCGCATGCCCGGGCGCATGGGCACGGCACAGACCGGCTCGGCATCGACGCTGTGGCAGTGACCACAGCCGCCGCTGGCCGCGGTGTCGGCCAGGATGGGAATCGCCTCGATCACACGACGGGCAGCGCCGGCCGCGGCTGCTGCGGTCGAACCCGTGGTCGGGCAGGCGGAAGTCGGTGTAGCCATGAGCTGATGCTGCCGCAAGGGCAGCGAATATGTTTTGATAACCATCAATTTACAAGTCGGCAGCCAGGCGCAGGCCAGACGGCACCGGACTCTACCCAGCCACGGCTCGCCCGGTGTCATGAACAGGACCACCGCAACAGGGCTTATCGTGCACTACAGCCACGCCGCCCGCTCGCCGGCGCTGCAACCATGACCATGCCCCTTCCCGCGCCCGCGCCCACGCTCATGACCCCCGGCTACCCCGAACGCATCGTCTGCCTCACCGAGGAACCCACCGAAGTGCTGTACGCGCTGGGCGAGCAGCAGCGCATCGTCGGCATCTCGGGCTACACCGTGCGCCCGCCACAGGCACGCCACGAGAAGCCCCGCGTGTCGGCCTTCACCAGCGCCAAGGTGGACCGGATCCTGGCCCTGCAGCCCGACCTGGCGATCGGGTTTTCCGACATGCAGGCCGACATCGCACAGGCGCTCATCCGCGCCGGCGTGGAGGTCTGGATCAGCAACCACCGCTCGGTGGCCGGCATCCTGGCCTATGTGCGCCGGCTCGGCGCCCTGGTCGGCGCCCACGCCGCGGCCGAGCGCCTGGCCTGCGACCTGGCCGCACGCGTGCAGGCCGTGCGGCAGGCCGCGGCCGCCCTGCCTCGGCGCCCGCGGGTGTACTTCGAGGAATGGGACGAGCCGCAGATCAGCGCCATCCGCTGGGTGAGCGAGCTGGTCGGCATCGCCGGCGGCGACGACATCTTCCCGGCCCGCGCCGCCGCCAGCCTGGGGCGCGACCGCATCGTGGCCGACCCGGCCGAGGTGATCGCCGCGGCGCCCGACCTCGTCATCGGCTCGTGGTGCGGCAAGAAGTTCAGGCCGGCCCAGGTGGCCGCGCGCCCGGGCTGGGCCGCCGTGCCGGCGGTGCGCGACGGCGAACTGCACGAGATCAAGTCACCCATCATCCTGCAGCCCGGGCCGGCCGCCCTGACCGACGGGCTGGACGCGCTGCACGCCATCATCAGCCGCTGGGCCCGCCGGACACTGCCGCCGTGTCAAGCACAGGAAGACACCACGATCTGAAAGGATTAGAAACGGCAGGGATTTTTTCCGTGCCCGATGTCACGATCGAACCCGCAACTGCGTCCACTTGCCCCACGAATGAGGGGGAATGCCAGCCCGGCGATGGTGGACGCGCCGCAACACAGTGCCTAGTCTGAAGGCCTCCCGACAGTCACCCTCGAGGCAAGGCCATGGACGGAAACATCCTCCTGATCGAAGACGACGCCAGCAGTCGCGATGTGCTGACGATCAACCTGCGCCACGCGGGCTACCAGGTCAGCTGTGCACGTGACCTGGCCGAGGCCCGCACCCGGGCGAACGAGCTGCGGCCCGATCTGGTGCTGATGGACAGCCAGGCGGCAGGCGGGCAGGCCTTGCGCTACACACGCCAGCTGCGCGGCGACAGCCGTACGGCGGACATCGCCGTCATCGTGATCGGCAACGACGACGCACGCGAACAGGACACCGTCGCCGCGCTGGACTGCGGCGCCGACGACTGCGTGCACCGCAGCACCTCGATGTGCGAGATGCTGGCGCGCATCCGCGCCGTGATGCGCCGCAGCGCCCCGCACTGCGACGACGAGCTGATGGAGATCGACGGCCTGCGCTTCGACCCGGGCGCGCGCCGCGTCAGCGCCCAAGGTCAGGACATCGAGCTGGGCGGCACCGAGTACCGCATGCTGCGCTACCTGATGTCGCACCCCGGTCGCATCCTCAGCCGCACCGTGCTGCTCGACAAGGTCTGGGGCGACCACGTGTGCGTCGAGGAACGCGCGGTGGACATCCACATCGGCCATCTGCGCCGCGCCCTGGTCGCCAGCGGCCACGACGCCATGATCGAGACCGTGCGAGGCATGGGCTACCGCTTCACGCACCTGCCGGCCGAGCCGGCCGGCACCGCCCCCGCCGTGGCACGGCCCGGCAGCGCGATACGGCCGCGGCCGGCCAGCAGTTCCAGCACCAGCACCAGCACCAGCAGCAACGGCCAGTGCGCCTGAAGCCCGGCGCCGGTCGCCGCCGCCTGCCCTGTCCCGGCCATTCCCCACGGAGGCTCGCCATGATGATCCAGACTGCCACCCCGGCCATCACGCCGCCTTTCCCGGCGCCTGCGCAGGTGCCTGTCACCGCACCCTTCGGCGTGCCGGCAGGCCTGCCACTGCGCCGCCCGGCAACCGGCCCGGCGCACGCGCGGGCGATCACCTTCGCGCCGTCGCTGCCGCGCCCGCCACAGGCGCCACTGCCGCAGCACCTGCCCGTGCAGGCCGGCATGCAGGCCGCGGCGGCGCCCGGCGTGCTCGACGGCCGCGACACCGAACTGCTGGTGGCCAACCTCGACGCCTCGCACAAGGTGCACCACCGGGCGCACCTCTTCACGTGGTCGCAGGGACTGCTGCAGGGCTTGCTGGTCCACGACGCCCTGGTCTGCCTGAGCCGGCCACCCGGGCACGGCGCCCCGCAGGTCGACAGCTACTCGACCCATCCCGGCGACACCCGCAGCCTGGCCACCCAGCTGGCGCAGGACATCCGCCTGGCACCCCGGCTGGCCGACCTGTGGAAGGCCCGGCACTTCGAGCCCGTGCTGATCGACCGGCGCCGGCCGGACACGCCCGCCTGGGCGGGCCCGTGCTCCGATCTGGAGCGCATGGGTCCGGACCAGATCGCCCTGCACGGCGAACACGATGCGCGCGGCGAGCCGACCTGCCTGTTCGTGTTCACCCGCGTCGGTGGCGCCGGCTACGGCCCGCGCGAGCTGCACCTGCTGCGCCTGGTCACCCCGTGCCTGCAGGAGGCCTGGGTGCGCGTGCAGATGAGCACCGGCGCGGCCACGCGGCGCGACTCGGGTGACTGCCCAGCGGCGCCCTCCCCCGCGCACGCGGCCATCACCGCGCGCGAGCAGCAGATCCTGCGCTGGATCTACCTGGGCAAGAGCAATGGCGAGATCGGCCAGATCCTGGCCATCAGCCCGCTGACGGTGAAGAACCACGTGCAGAAGATGCTGCACAAGCTCGATGTCGTGAACCGTGCCCAGGCCGTGGGCAAGGCACTGGAAGCGCACCTGATCGACCCATGAGCTGCGCGCGCCGTGCGCGCAGGCACGGACCGGCGGCGGATGCCTCAGGCCGGCCCGGCCGGCGCTCGGCGGCTGAACCAGACGACCAGCGTGGCCAGGTCGGCCTCGTGCATGCCGTCGCTGTAGCGCCACTCGCATTCCTTGAGGTAGAGGAAGGCATGCCGGCGCGGCACGCCGTTGTAGCGGCGCAGCAGTCCGGCGCTCAGGCGCCAGAACTCGCGCAGTGCGCGCTGGCGTTGCGGCACGCCGGCGACGTCGTCGCGCATGGCCAGGCGCATGCGGCGCTCGCGCCCCGGCGCCGTGGTGGAGCCCGGGCCGGCGTCGTCCACGCACACGATGGCATCGACCCACAGGCCCTGCACCACCGCGCCGGCCAGATCCGCGCCGTCGGCCTGCGCCAGATCGGCCGGCCCGCAACCAGGGCCAAGCACGCCTGCCGCAGGTGCAGGCACATGCAGCGCGGTGCACGGGTCGGCCACCACCACCGGCTCGACCTCCACCACCTGGACCCGGCCGCTGCGCTCGAGCAGCCCGGCCAGGGGCACGACCCGTGCATCACCCTCGCGGCGCGGCCGCAGCAGCCGCGCCGCCACCAGGCCGCGGCGCGCCGGCACATCGGCCCGGCCCGCCCCGGCAGGCTCGGCCGACCAGGGCTCGGCACTGCCCAGGTGCAGCGCGATGGCCTGGCGCACGTGGTGGAAGCACAGCCGGGCGGTGTTGCGGTTCACGCCCGCGAGCTCGGCTGCCGGCCGGGCGGGCATGCCGGCCACGAAACACTCGAGCAAGTGCCGCGTCTGCTCCTCGCTCAGCCTGCTGTAACGCCTGTTCATGGTGCCAACTTAGCCCGCCAGCATGGCCCTGGCGTGCAGCCGGCCTAGTCCGAACCGCCCATGCCGCGACACCCGCGCGTGTCTGCACCGTCGACATCGTCCGCCTAGTCTGGCGCCCTGGCCGGTGCACAGGCAGCCATCTGCCGGCCGGATCCGTCCAAGACCAGGAGCACGCGTTGGACCTCTACCTGCTCTACGCCGCCGTGCGCGCCCGCCTGGGCCTGTTCCTGCTCACGCTGGCGCTGGCGCTGGCCGCCGGTTCGGCGCTGGCGCTGCTGTGGCCGCGCTCGTGGCGCGCCACGGCCTCGCTGCTGGTGGCCGAATCGATCAGCGCCAACGTCCTGCCCGAACGCATGGCCTACCTGCAGACCCAGGCCGACATGCTCGGCAGCGACAACGTCGCGCGCCGCGTGGTGCAGCGGCTGCGCCTGGCCGACGACGCCCGCGCGCGCGCCACCTGGCAGGAGCTGCCCCAGGGCAACACCTACGAGGACTGGCTGGTGGCCCGCTGGGTGCTGCGGCCCAAGGTCGAGCTGCGCCAGAGCAGCGTCGTGCAGGTCAGCATCGACGCCGACGACGCGGCCACCGCCGCCGCCACCGCGAACGCCTACGCCCAGGCCTACCTGGAACTGGCGCGCGAGCTGCGCAGCGACAACGCGCGGCGCTCCGAGGCGCTGCTGGACGACCGCCTGGCCGCCCTGCGCGACGAGGCCCGCCAGGCGCAGGCGCAGCTCGTCGCCTTCCAGCGCCAGCACGGCATCCTGAGCCTGGACGGCCTGGCCGACGGCGGCGAGACCCGCCTGGCCATGCTGGGCACCCAGCTGGCCAAGGCGCGCGAGGACAACCTGGAGCAGACCGGGCGCCAGCAGCACCTGCGCCGCTGGATGGAGGCACGCGGCCCGCTGGAGCAGTTGCAGGAAGTGCAGCTCGACCCCCAGGTGCAGCGCCTGAGCGGCGAACTGCAGCACAGCCAGGCGCGCCTGGAGGCCCTCATGCAGCAATACGGCAGCGCCTACCCGCCCTACCTGCAGCAGCGCGCCGAACACGACCTGCGCCGCGCCGCGCTGGAAGAGCAGGTGCGCAAGGTGCTGTCCGGCCTGGACCAGGCGGCTGCCCAGAGCCGCTGGCGCGCCGGCGAGCTGCAGGCCGAGCTCGAGGCACAGCGCCAGCGCCTGCTCGCCGCGCGCGCCGAACGCGGCGAACTGGCCACGCTGGCGCACCGCGCCGAAAGCACCCAGCGCACCTACGACATGGCGGTGCAGCGCTTCGTCGTCGACATGGTGGGCAGCCAGGTGTTCCGCGCCGACGTCTCGCTGCTCAGTGCCGCCGGCGTGCCGCTGCGGCCACGCTCGCCGCGCGCGCTGCTCATGCTCGGCGGCGCCCTGGGCTGCGGCGTGCTGCTGGGCCTGGGGCTGGTCGGTGCGCTGGAGCTGATCGACCGCCGCGTCCGCCGCGACACCGACCTGCAGGAGCTGCTGCCCGACGACAGCGCCGCCGTGCCCTTGCTGGCCATGACCACGCGCTGGCAGCCCCCCGCGGATCTGGTCGCCGACTGGCAGGCCCGGGCCGGCGAGCACATCCCGCCCCAGGCCGCGCACTGAGCGCCCGGCACCGGGCCCGAACGGAGCTTCACCACCATGCGCGTCAGTGCTGCACCACGATTGCGCGCCGTCGAGGGCGGCGTGCCCAGCGCGCCACCGCCCCGCAACGACCGGCGCCTGGGCGACATCCTCGTCGCGCGTGGCCAGCTCGACGCCGACGGCCTGCGCCGCGTGCTCGAACAGCAGCGCGGCCACCCCGTCCGCTTCGGCGACGCCGCCGTGCAGCTCGGCCTGATCACGCCGGACGACCTGCGCCAGGCCCTCACCGCCCAGTACGAGCTGCCCCAGCTGCGCCCGGGCAGGCGGCGCGTCAGCCTCGAACTGGTCACCGCCTACGAGCCCTGCCACCCCTGCGCCGAGCAGATCCGCGCCCTGCGCGCCCAGCTGCAGCTGCGCCAGGGCGGCGGCCAGGGCAGCGCGGCACGCATGCTGGCCATCGTCAGCCCCACCCACGGCGACGGGCGCAGCTACATCGCCGCCAACCTGGCCGTGGCCTATGCACAGCTGGGCCGCCACACCCTGCTGATCGACGCCGACCTGCGCCGGCCGCGCCAGCACCAGATCTTCGACGTGCCCGACCGCGTCGGCCTGTCCACCGTGCTGGGTGGCCGTGCCGACCACCACGCCGCCCACGCCCTGCCCGCCTTCGGCCCGCTGCACCTGCTGCCCGCGGGCGCCAGCCCGCCCAACCCGCTGGACCTGCTCGCGCGCCCGGCCTGGGCCGCGCTGCTGCAGGCCTGCCGGCGCCACTTCGACATGGTGGTGCTGGACACGCCGTCGGCGCTGGGCTGCGCCGACGCCTGCACCCTGGCGCGCGACGCCGGCCAGGCCCTGGTCATCGCGCGGCGCGACCACACACGGCTGCACGACACCGCCCGGCTGGTCGCACAACTGCAGGACCAGGGTGCCGAGGTCATCGGCACCGTGCTCAACGCCACCTGACGGCGCCACGGACCGGCGCCGACGCCGCCACGGGCACGGCGCATCCCCCCGATGCACGAACATGCCGGCAGCCAGCTAGGCCAGCCCGGTGTGCAGGTGTCAGCAAACGCGCCTGTCTGTGACCGAAAACACCACTTGCAGTGACGTTTCTCGCGCCACGGCGGTGCACATTTGTATCGGACATGCGCAGAACTGGCGGGTGAATGCGGCAGCCTGTGAGCGTCAGGGTCTCTTGATCTATGCCAGCCCGGCCTGTACCTGTCGCGGCAGAAACATCCGCTCACCAGGCTGGCATGGCAAAGCCGAGCACAACAGTTGGAAGCATGCCCACCGGATGGTTTCTGGGCTAATACAAGGCACCGGCTCGGACTGATCCCCTCACGACAGGTCGGACCTTCAGCGTACACCGCCAGGCCCCCCCGGCATGGCAGCCGATGCAACGTCGGCTACGGCGCTGGAAAAACTCCGCAAACCAGCTTGCGGAGATTCTCGCGGCATGTGCCCGGATATTTCCGGGCAGCCGCGACATATCACCCCCGGCACCTGCGCGCAGCCTGGCGCGAGCGTGTCCGCGGGATTATCCAAGCCGACCCCGTCGATATATCATGCAAAACCATCTGCTGCCCCACAGAAAAACCGTGCTTGCCACCATGCTGTCAAGCGCCCTGCTCGTCGCCGCCTGCGGCGGCGGCGGACATGACGAAGCGGCCGGAAATGCCGACGCCTCCGGCAGCGTCGACACCGCCCCCGCGACCCCGGCCGACGACGCCGGCACCACCGGCACGGGCACCCTGCGCACCGCCCTGCTGCTGGCCCCCGCGGCGAGCCAGTCGATATTCACGACGCAGCTACCGGCCAACCCCAACAACAGCGACGGCGCGGGGGTGAACTACGAACTGGGCCTGCGTTTCGTGCCCGACGTGGCCGGCCAGATCACGGCCGTGCGTTTCTACAAGGCGCCCGGCGAAACCGGCGTCCATACCGGCCGGGTCTGGTCATCGGCCGGGGTATTGCTGGCGTCCGTGCAATTCGGTGCCGAAACTGCCTCGGGCTGGCAGAGCGCGACCCTGGCGACCCCCTTG
This sequence comes from Pseudomonadota bacterium, assembly GCA_046045865.1. Classification (GTDB taxonomy): domain Bacteria; phylum Pseudomonadota; class Gammaproteobacteria; order Burkholderiales; family Burkholderiaceae_C; genus Sphaerotilus. The sequence goes on from JBJOKY010000038.1 coordinate 30,155, forward strand.
CAGGTGCAGGCCAATACCGCCTACGTGGTCTCGGTGAATACCGGCAATTCCTACTACGCGTCGACCTACAACGGTCTGGCAAGCAAGATAACGACCGGCAACCTGAGCACGCTGGTCGACGGCAACGGCGCCTACGGGCCGGTGGGCAGCTATCCGGCCCAGTCGTGGCCGGGGTCGAACTACTTCCGCGACGTGGTCTTCCAGCCCGGCACCACCAGCGCCACCGCCACACCGACGAATACCTGGGTGATGATCGCCCGCGAAGGTGCGGCCTTCACGACCGCCAGCGCCCAGACGGTGCGTTACGGCACCGGCACGAAATGGATCCAGAAGACCGTGAACGGCGCCGCGAGCTGCACCAACGCCTACTTCGGCAGCGACCCGGCACTCAACGTGGCCAAGGAATGCGACGTGCAGCAGACCGCCACGACCACCCCGGTCCCTGCACCGGCTCCGGCGCCGGCACCCGCTCCGGCACCCGCCACGACCTGGACGGCTCTGGCCAAGGAAG
>JBJOKY010000259.1:0-6653 GCA_046045865.1 Pseudomonadota bacterium
CGGCCTACCAGGCGCCGGCGGTGACGGCCGACGCAGCGGCCAGCGCTGCTCACGTTCGCGAGCTGCTGCTGCCGTCCGACGGCGTGAACCTGCGTGCGCGCCAGATGGAACGTGTCATCTCCGGCCCGTGACGACACCCCGGCCCTGCTGCGCGCCCGCCCGACCGACGACCGCTGCCATGGCCGGTGCGCGCCACTGCTGCCCGGCGTCGGCCGCGACGCCATCAACATCAGTCCGGGCGCTGTTGCTCCTGGCGACGCTGGCCGGTCTGCTGTGCGCCGGCGCCAGCGTTGCCGCCGCCGAGATGCCGGCGTCGCTCGATCAGCGCGCATCGGCACGGGCGCCCGGTGCGGCCATCCCGGGCCTGGCCGCGCCTGACGCGCCTGCCCGGCCCGCTGCGCCTGACGACGCCTACGCCCAGCCCCGCATCGAGTCGGTCGGCGTAGGCGTGCTGCCGCGTGGCGTGGTGTCCGCGCTGGCGCAGGACCGCGCCGGCTTTCTCTGGCTGGGCACGGGCGACGGGCTGGTGCGCTACGACGGTCACCACTTCCGTCCGCAGGCGCGCACCGGACCGGACGGCGTGGCGCACAACCTGGGCTTCGTGCGCACCCTGCTGGCGGCGCGCGACGGCCGGCTGTGGATCGCGACCGAGTCCGACGGCCTGGCGGTCTACGACCCCGGCACCGAGGCGGTGCAGCTGGTCGCCCTGGCGGGCGCTGCCGCGCCTGTACCCGCCGCCGCGCCGACAGTGCTCGCCCTGGCCGAGGAGGCCGACGGCGGCCTGTGGGTCGGCACCATGGGCGACGGGCTGGTGCACCTGCGGCCCGACGGTACGCAGCGACAGCGCCATCAGCACGACCGCGCGCCTGGCAGCCTGCCGGACGACCGCGTGCTGGCCCTGCTGGTCGACCACCAGGGCAGCGTCTGGGTCGGCACCTGGCAGGGGCTGGTGCGCCGCGTGCGTGGCGGCGACCGCTTCGAGCCGGTCGACCTGGGCCGGGGCGGGCCGGGCGGCGTGCCGCCACGCGTATCGGCGCTGGCCGAGGCCTCGGACGGGCGGATCTGGGTCGGCACCCAGACCGGTGACCTGGCGGTGGTGGATCCGCTCAGCGCGCGGGCCGTGCACCTGCCACCGGCTGCGCCTGGGCGCGGGCCGGTGCACGCCATGCTGGAAGCGCCGAGCGGTCAGATGTGGGTCGCACACGGCAAGGGCGTGGAGCTGCGCGGCGTGGCCGCCGGCCGGCTGCGTCGCGCGCTGCGCCACGACCCTCACCACGCCGGCGGCCTGGCGGCCGACGAGGTGCGCTCGCTGCTGCTGGACCAGGCCGGCTGGGTCTGGCTGGGCGGCCACGGCCTGGGCCTGCAGCGCCACAACCCGGGCAATCTGGCCATCCGCGTGCGCGGGCCGGACCACCGGCCCGGTGCCCGTTTCGAGCAGGCTGCCGTGCGCAGCGTGCTGCAGGCCCGTTCCGGCATGCTGTGGGTAGGTACGCACACCGACGGCGTGGTGCTGATGGACGCCGCGCTGCAGGTCACCGGCGGCTTGCACCCACCGCCGCTGCCGCCCGAGCCGGGCGTGCTGCCGGTGCCGGCTGCGGTCGACGCGCTGGCGCTCGCCCGCGACGGCTCGATCTGGCTGGCCGTGGACGGCACGACGCACCGCTACACCGGCGACGGGCGGCTGCAGCGCAGCGTGCACCACGGCGCGGGCCACAGCCACCGCCTGCTGGTCGACCGCGACGACGTGTTGTGGATGGCCACGCAGGACGGCCTGTATCGCCTGGGCCCGGGCAGTGCAGCGCTGCAGCGCCTGCCGCTGCGCGGTGGCCAGCCCCTGCGCGGCGACGTCTACGCCCTGGTGCTGCACGCCGGCCGGGAACTGTGGGTGGGCGGCGAGCACGGCCTGTACCGCCTGCCGCACGGCGCCGCCGAGCTGCAGCCCGTGGCCACCCAGCCCGGCGCCGGCCTGGGCAAGAGCACGGTCATCGGCCTGCTGGTGGACCGGCGCCAGACCCTGTGGGTCGACACCGCCATGGCCGGCCTGCACCGCATGACGCACTGGGACGGCCAGCACGCCGGCTTCGACCGCGTCAGCGAACGCCACGGCGTGGCCGGGCGGCCCTACGGCGTGAACCTGCTGGACGACGCGCGCGGGCGCATCTGGACGCAGCAGTTCGTCTACGACCCTGCAGCCGACCGCCTGACCACGCTCACGTCGGCGGACGGTGTGGACGTCGGCACGGGCTGGTTCCGCGCCTACGAGCGTCTGGCCGACGGCCGCCTCGTGTTCGGTGGCACGCGCGGCCTGCTGGTGGTCGAGCCGGAGCGCTTCGACCCGTCCGACTACGCCCCGCCGGTGGTGGTGAGCGAGCTGCGCGTGGACGGCCGGCGCGAGCCGCTGCAGCGCGCCCGCGGCGGGCTGGTGCTCGCGCCCGACGAGCGCCAGTTCAGCGTCGAGTTCGCCGCGCTCGACTTCAGCGACCCGGCGCGCTGCCGCTATGCCTACCAGCTGCAGGGCGTGGACGCGGGCTGGATCGAGACCGGCGCGGAGTTCCGTGTCGCCAGCTACGGCAACCTGGCGCCGGGCGACTACGTGCTGCGCGTGCGTGCGACCAACCGCGCCGGGGCCTGGAGCGCACGCGAGCTGGAGATGCCGGTGCAGGTGCAGCATGCCTGGTGGCAGACCTGGTGGTACCGCGGCTCGGCCCTGCTGGCACTGGCCGGCGCGATCCTGGTCCTGCTGCAGCTGCGCACCCGCATGCTGCGCCAGCGCGGCCTGGCGCTGGAGGCCAAGGTGCACGCACGCACGGCCGAGCTCGAGGCGGTGTCCGAGGCGCTGCGGTGCAAGTCGGCCGAGCTGGAGGCCGCCAGCCTCACCGACCCGCTCACCGGCCTGCACAACCGGCGCTACCTCGCCCAGCATGTCGAGCACGACACGGCCCGCGCGGTGCGCCGCCATCTGGGCCACCAGCTGCACGGCGAGGCGCTGGGCGACGATGCCGACCTGATCTTCTTCCTGGTCGACATCGACCACTTCAAGCGCGTCAACGACGACCACGGCCATGCCGCGGGCGATGCCGTGCTGGTGCAGGTGGGCGAGCGGCTGCGCCAGGTGTTCCGCGACGCCGACTATCTGGTGCGCTGGGGCGGCGAGGAGTTCCTCGTCGTCGCGCCGGGCACCTCGCGCGCCCATGCCGCCAGTCTGGCCCGGCGCGCGCGCGCAGCCATCGGCGCCCGGCCCTTCGTGCTCGACGACGGCCAGTTGCTGCACAAGACCTGCTCGATCGGCTACGCATGTTTCCCGCTCGACCCGCACCAGCCGCAGGCGCTGGCCTGGGCCGAGGTGGTCAAGCTGGCCGACGAGGCGCTCTACCGCGCCAAGGCCGACGGGCGCGACGGCTGGTTCGGCCTGGAGTCGGCCGGCGCCGCGACGCCGGCGGCGCTGCAGGCGCGCGCTGGCGCCCCCCTGGCGGACTGGCTGGCGAGCGGCGAGCTGACGGTGGCGAGCTCGGCGGTGCAGCCGACCGAGGCAGGCGGCTGAGCTGCCCGCCTCACTGCAGCGATTCGATCAGCGCGATGTAGCTCCCGGCCGCTTCGGCCGCGGGTGTGCCGGCGAGCGACTTCCAGGCGTCGTGCTTGGCGCGCTCGACGAAGCCGCCCGGGCGCTCGTCGCCCGCGTCACCCTGGGTGGCCTGCTTGTACAGCGCGTAGATGCGCAGCAGGGTCAGGTTGGCGGGGCGCTCGGCGAGCTGGCGCGACGCGGCGGCGGCGGCTTCCAGGCGGGCCTGGAGTTCGGGGGGCAGGGCGGAGGTGGGGGCGTTGCTCATGCGCCCATCTTAGAGAGTCAGAAGCCCAGGCTGGCCAGCAGGTCGTCGACTTCGGTCTGGTTGGTCACCACGTCGGTGCGACCGGTCGGGTCGACCACCGGGCCGTGCAGCACGCTGGGATCGACCTTCTCGCGCTGCTCGGGCGGCACCACCTGCACCAGCAGCTTGACCAGGCTGTCCTCCAGGTCGATGGCCAGGGCCACCACCTTGGCCACCACCTGGCCGGTGAGGTCGTGGAAATCCTGCGCCAGCATGATGTCGGTGAGGTGCTGGTCGATGCGCGCGGTGGCCTTGTCGACGTCCTCGACGAAGTTCATCAGCGCGCCCGAGGCGACCGCACGGACCGGGTTGTCGACCACCGACTGCGCCAGCAACCGGGTCTCGCGCGCGATGCGGTGGTGTTCCTCCTTGGCCTGGTCGACCGAGTTGAGCACCTTGTTGGCCGCGTCGGCGGTCTTGTCGGCGATGTAGTTCAGGCGACTGCGCGCGTCGGGCAGGCCCTCGCTGGCCTGCTGCAGCTTGGGCATGACGCCGAGCTGCTGCATGGTGTCGTGCAGCAGCCGGGTCAGGGCGCCGATCTGCTGGAACACCTCGGGCGAGGCGACGATGGGTTCGCTGCCGTTGCCGGCCAGCGCGGCCAGGTCTTCGATCTTCATGATGCGGCTCCCTCGCGTGCTCAGGCTGTGGCGGAGAGCTTCTGCAGGATCTTCTGCACCTTCTCCTCCAGCGTGGCCTTGGTGAAGGGCTTGACGATGTAGCCGGCCGCGCCGCTCTGCGCTGCCAGCACGATGTCTTCCTTGCGCGCCTCGGCCGTGACCATGAGCACCGGGATGTGCCTGAGCGCGTCGTCGGCCTTCATGGCCTTGAGCAGCTCGAAGCCGTTCATGTTGGGCATGTTGATGTCGCTGACGACGAACTCGATGCGCCCGCTGCGCAGGATGTTGAGCGCCACGGTGCCGTCCTCGGCCTCGTCGACGTTGTTGCAGCCCATTTCCTTGAGCAGGCCGCGCACGATGCGGCGCATGGTGGAGAAATCGTCGACGACGAGGAACTTGATGTCGGTGGCGGTGCTCATGGTGCGGTCCTGTGGTTCGGAGGGTTGAGCGGTCGAAGGGGGCGGCGCTGCTGCCGTTCTTATCGGTGGGCAGGTGCCTGACTTGAGCGATTCGGGGCATCCGCGGCAGCGGCGGCCTGTGGCGCCGGGGCGACTCCGGACAGCGCCGGCACGCTGCCCGGCGCAGGCGCGCTGGCGGGTTCGGCGGCGTCGCCGGCGCTGAAGAAGCGGTCCTCGGCGTCGCGTGTCATGACGATGATGCTGATGCGCCGGTTGATCGGGTTGTAGGGGTCGTCGCGGTCGAAGGGCACGCTGGCGGCCAGGCCCTGCACGCGCAGGATGCGGTTCTCGGCCAGGCCGCCGAGCTGCAACTCGCGCCGCGAGGCGTTGGCGCGGTCGCTGGACAGCTCCCAGTTGCTGTAGCCCGGTCCGCCGCTGCCCATGGGCTTGGCGTCGGTGTGGCCCTCCAGCGTGAGCTTGTTGGGCACCTCGGTCAGTACGCCGCCGATGGCACGCAGCAGCTCGCGCATGTAGGGCTGGACCTCGCTGGCGCCGCTGTCGAACATGGCGCGGTTCTGGTCGTCGACGATCTGGATGCGCAGGCCCTCGCGCGTCATGTCCAGCCGGATCTGGCCCTTGAACGCGGCCAGCTTGGGCGAGTTGGCCAGCACCTCCTCGACCTTGCCCTTGAGCGCTTCCAGGCGCACGCGTTCGGCCGCGGCCTGCTCGGCCTTGAGCGCCTGCAGGTTGAAGGTGCGTTTCTCGGCCTCGATCTCGCCGTTCCTGACCTGGCCGCTGCTGCGGGTGAGATCCTGGCCGCCGCCCTTGATGACGCTGGACGAGTCGCCCGAGCCCGAGCCGCCGCCCATCAGCGCCACCTTGAGCGGCGAGTTGAAGTAGTCGGCGATGCCCTTCTTGTCGCCCTCGGCGGTCGAGCCCAGCAGCCACATGAGCAGGAAGAAGGCCATCATCGCGGTCACGAAGTCGGCGTAGGCGATCTTCCACGCTCCACCGTGGGCGGCATGGCCGCCCTTCTTGATGCGCTTGATGATGATGGGCTGGAGTTTCTTGGCGTCACCGGCCATGGCTGGCCTCTCTTCCTACTTCTTCTTCACGTGGCCTTCGAGCTCGTTGAAGCTCGGCCGGTCGGTCGAGAACAGCACCTTGCGGCCGAACTCGATGGCGATCTGGGGCGCGTAGCCCTGCATGCTGGCCAGCAGCGTGGTCTTGATGCACTGCAGCTCCTTGGAGCCGTCCTCGACCTTCTGTTCCAGCAGGCCGCCGAGCGGCTCGACGAAGCCGTAGGCCAGCAGGATGCCCAGGAAGGTGCCCACCAGGGCCGAGCCGATCATGCCGCCCAGCACCGCCGGGGGCTGACCCACCGAGCCCATGGTGTTGACCACGCCCAGCACGGCCGCGACGATGCCGAAGGCCGGCAGGCCGCCGGCCAGGCGGCCGATGGCGGCCACGGCGGCGTGTTCCTCGTTGTGGTGGGTCTCGATCTCGCTGTCCATGAGCGACTCGATCTCGTGCGCGTTCAGGTTGCCCGACACCATCATGCGCAGGTAGTCGGTGATGAACTCGGTCACGTGGTGGTCGCTGCCCACGGTGGGGTACTTCTTGAACAGCGGCGAGTTGTGCGGGTCCTCGACGTCCTTCTCGATGGACATCAGGCCTTCCTTGCGGGTCTTCTGCAGGATGTCGTACATCAGCGCCAGCAGGTCCATGTAGCGCGCCTTGCTGTACTTGCTGCCCTTGAAGCACTTGCCCAG
>JBJOKY010000260.1:0-6653 GCA_046045865.1 Pseudomonadota bacterium
GGCCTGATCGGCGCCGACAGCGCTGCCGGTGCCGTGACCGGCACCCTGACGACCCCCGCCACGCCCACCAGCCCGGTCGGCAGCTACCCGGTGGCCCTGGGCAGCCTGGGCTCGCCGCTGGGCTACCGTGTCGTGATGGTGGACAGTGCCGCGGTCGCCACCGCCTTCACCCTGACCGCAGCGCCCGCGCCGCCGCCGGTCACGCCACCTGTGACGCTGCCTGTGAACCAGTCGGTCGCGCCGCCGCCGCTGCTGCTGCCGGAAGGGCTGGGCCAGGTGCTCAGGATGACCGCTTCGGACACCTACGGCCGCAATCTCTCGACCCCCAGCATGTGCCTGGCGCCCGGCATGGCCCGGCGCGAACGTGACGCGGGCGACGTGGCCGACCTGCTCGGCCTCGAATGGGGCCGGGTGCGCCAGCAGCCACAGTTGTCGAGTTGCCTGGACGTGACGAGCGAGTCGAGTTGCGCGGGGTTCTGAGCGCCCGCGCGGGACGCTGAGCCAACCGCTGCGCTGGCGCCTACTTGCGCGTGTTGTCCAGCGAAGGCGGGGGGGTGTAGCCCAGCTCGCGGGCGCGTGTCTCGTATTGCGATGCCAGCTGTGCCTGATCGGCACGGCGGTAGTACAGGGCCAGCTCATAGCTGGCTATGCCGTTGCCCAGGGCCGCGGCGTACTGCATCCATCCTTCGTAACGGCCCAAGTCGCTGCGGCTGCGCTGACCGGCAGGCCTGTCCACGTACCAGCGGCCCAGGCGTGCGGCGGCGTCCTTGTCGCCGCGGCCGGCCTTGGGCAGGTCGCGCTGCTGCTCGACAGGCATGTCCACCGTGGCCTGGAAGGCACTGCGGTACAGGCGCACATCCTGGCGCGCCAGGATGCGTGCTGCCTCGATCGCGCCGTCCCGGGCCACCTGGGCGCGCAGCGCCAGGGCGCTGTCGGGGAACCGGCGCAGGTAGTCGCGCGCGAGCTTGACGATCTCTGCCGGCCAGATGGCGTGCTCGATCTGCTCCCAGCTCTCGGTCTCGATGGGGGACGGCGCACCAGCGCCTGATGCGGAGGCGCCGGACGCTGTCCCGGCCGCCGGGCCCGTGGGTGCGCCTGCGTCCGCGTCGCGTGCCGTTGCCGTGCGCGCTCCTGCATCGGCACGCCGTGCGGCCAGGCCGCCGGGGCTGCCCTGCACTGCCAGCTTGCGCTGCTGGCGCAGGTTCTCGGCGATGAAGGGCACCTGCGCAAGCTGGCGCAGCAGCGCCACGGGATGGTTGAGCATGGTCTGCTGCACGTCGGCCTTGACCAGCCGGAAGAGATCGGAAAACGTGATCTCGTCCGGCGCGGAGTCGAGCAGCCGCACCAGCGATGCCGTGTAGAAGGTGTTGCGTTTTTCGTCGATCGGGGCGATGGCCGGCTTGCCTGCACCCGTGGCGAAGGCAATCAGGCAGCCCGGCGGGGCCTCGACCTGGTTGAGGCCGTCGTTGCCCACGCTGGCGGTCAGGGAGGTGCGGCAGGCGTCGATCACCGCCATCGTCAGCCCGCGCGGTCGCAGTCCGATCTGCGACACGATGTCGGTTGCCAGGGTCATGCTGCCGTCCAGCAACCGGCCGGTGCTGGCCTTGGGGCTGAGCCTGGCCGACACGAGCAGGTTCTTGGCGTCGACCTGTGCGCCATGGCCGGAAAAATAGAAGAACACCGTGGCGTCCGGTGGTGCAGCCTGCAGTTCCTGCGAGAAGCGCCGCACCACGCTGCGGGCGCCCTGCAGGTCGAGATCCAGCGCTTCCGTGACGGCGAAGCCACGCCGCTCGAGGGCGGCCTTGAGATCGCGCACGTTCTTGTGGATGGGGGGCAGGTCCTCGCCGTCCGGGTAGTCGCGGTTGCCGATCAGCAGTGCCAGGCGGGGAGGCTCGGCGCCGGCAGGCTCGGCGGCCTGTGCCACGGGTGCGAGCGCAGGCAGCTGGGTCAGTACCAGGCTGCCGGCCAGCGCCCCCAGCACGCTGCGGCGTTGCCGGCGCTGCAGGTTCGAGTCGCGGGAGCTTGGTGATTTCACGGGCAGGCGTTTCATGGCGGTCATGGGCAGGTCGGGCTCATTGCTCGCAGCTCAGGCTCAGGCTGGCGGGCTGGCAGGGCAGCGGCGGTCGCAGGCCGTCGCTGCCCTGGGTGGCGGGACGACCCGGGCCGACTTCGGCGATCACGCCCTGGCGCAGGCGCACCGCGACGTTCTCGGTGCGCACGGCGTCGTCGAAGCGTTCCTTGCGGGCGCTTTCCGCCACCGAGACGGTCGAACCGACCGCGAGCGCCTCGGAAGCAGTCAGTGTGCCCAGGCCGTTGTAGAACACCGGGATGCTGCCGTCCTGTCCTGCCCCCAGCGTGAAGAAGGTGTAGGCGCCGGCGCCGACTTGCGGCCCGGTCAGCACGACGGACAAGGCGCTGCTGCCAGCGCTGTTGCCGCCAGGGCGCTGCACGCTCACGAAGCCGCTGTTGGGGCCGCTGCGTGTCGCGGTCGCCCACGCCTTGTTGCCGACATTGATGGCGATCTCGCCACCACCGCCCACGCCGTAGGGCGCGCGCCCGCCGTTGGCCTGGCTGTGTGCGGCATCGGTGGTGATGAGGGTCAGTGCAGGCAGGTTGCGCGACGGGCCACCCTGCGGGTCATAGGGCAGGCGCGCGGCGATCACGGAGCCCGCTGCCGTGGTCAGGCTGTCGGAAGTCAACGAGATCACGTCGGCTTCCAGACCAGCGCCTGCCACGTTGAGCTCGGTGGCATTGACCTGCACCCGGCCCTGCAGGCTGCGAGCCTCGCTTCTACCGTTGATCACCGGGTTGAAGGCCCTGTCCGTCCAGGCCGAATTGGCCGTGCCGCTGATCACTTCCAGTCCACCAGCAAAGTTGTTGTCCACGGACGCGAGCTTGACCGAGCCGCCGCCGCTGGCCTGGATCTTGAGCTGCGCGCCCGGGCTGACCAGCACCCGTGTGCCGTCCTGCTGCCGCACGACGTCGGACGCGAACACGATCTGGCGCGGCGTCAGCGTCGCTTCCGGTGCGGGGGTCTGCTTGCCTTGCAGCTCGGCCGGAATGATGTCGCCGGCCGGCGTGGCTGCTGCCGACGCCACCAACTGCAGCACGCCGCCGCTCACGGTCACGTTGCCATCCAGGTTCAATACGCCGGCATTGATGCTCCCGCCCTGGGCCAGGCTCAGCGTGCCCAGCGTGAGCGTGCGTGCGCCCGCCGCATCGCGGCCGGCGAACAGGTTGACTGGCCCGGTTGCCGTGACCGTCAGGCTGTTGCCCCAGCGGTTGCCGTCGTTGAGTGCCTCGATGCGCTGGCCGCTGGTCAGCGTCATGCCTTTCTGCTCATCCATCGTGACCGCGCCGGAGAACCTCATGTCGCCGCTGGTCGTCAGGTCGCCGCCCAGGTTGACGCTCCCGGCGGCGTTCAGGCTGGCCAGGCTTTCCGCGCCCTTGGTGATGAGCGTAGCGTTGCTGTTCACCTGCACGGTGGGGTCGGCGGTGAAGCGACCGGCGCTGCCCAATGTCAGGGTGCCATCGGCCACGGTGGCCGAACCGACCGCGGCTGTGCCCGCGAGTTGGCTGGCGCCGGAGGCGGTCAGGTTGCCTGGCCCGAGATCCACCTCCACGGTGGCATTGGTGAGCTTGTAGTTCCCTGCCGTCAGCACACCCGTGCCCGTGAGGTTTCCGGACAGGTCCAGGGTGTCCGCAGTCTGGTCCGTTGCCGACGCGTCGCGGCCCAGCTGCAAGGTCTTCTGGCTGGCAACCGACAGCGTGCCGACGTTCTGCACCGGCGTGGCCAGGATGACTCTTCCATCCTTGACGTCCAGATTGCCCTTGCTGCTGCTGGTGCCCAGCGAACTGCCTGCACCCGCCACCGTCAGGTCGCCCGCATCGATCTTGGTCAGGGTGACAGGACCGTTCACATTGGCAGCGGTCGACAGCAGGCCGTTGATCAGAAGCGCATTCTTGCTGCCGATCGTTGTTGAACCTGCCAGGACCACAGGGCCGTCCAGACGTGATGTGCCGGTCACCACCAGCGCCCCCGCGTTGTTGATCCCGCTGCCCTGAAGCTGCAGGGATTCACCGCCGAGCACCACGCTACCCAGGGCCAGCACGGCGCCGTCTGCCACCGAGGTGCCCGATGCCACACCGGTGGCGCTGCCCAGCGCCGAGGCATGTGCAACCGCCAGGATTCCGGCGTTCACGAGCGTGTGCCCGCCGTAGGTGTTGGCGCTGTCGAGCGTGAGCGTGCCGTTGCCCACCTTGGTCACTGCGCCGCTGCTGCCGGCGATCACGCCGGAGTAGGTGGTGGAGCTGTTGTTGGCGCCTGTGCTGAGGGTATGCGTGCCCAGCGTGACCTGGCCACCCGACGCGCCGCCGCCGGACAGCGAACCGACGCTGGCGTCGGTCAGCAGGTTCAGCACGGCACCTGCCGTGTTGCCCATGCTCACCGCGGAGTTCGCCAGGGCGCTGCCGTGATTCAGGTTCAGGGTGCCGGCGCTGACATCGGTCGTGCCGGTGAAGGTGTTGGCGGCGCTGAGCGTGACCGAGCCGCCGGTGGTCTTGGTGAGCCCGATCCTGGGTGTCGAGCCCGCCAGAACCGCGCTGACCGAGCCGCTCCGTACATCGAAATCGGTCGTGCTGGTGAGCACACCACCGGTGCCCGTGAGGCTGCCGCTTTGCAGCGACACGCCGGCCACGGTGTTGGCGTTGGTGCCCAGATTGAGCGTGCCGCCGTTGACGACCAGGGTGCCCGCCGGGTTGATGGCATTGCCCGTGCCCAGTGCCAGTTCACCGGCGGAGACGGTGGTCTGGCCTCGGTAGAGGTTGGCGCGATTGAGCGTGACGGTGCCGGCACTGGTCTTGCTTAGGCCGATGGCCGGAGCGCCGGCAGCCACGGCAGCCCCTGCAAGGATGGCGTCGACCGAGCCGCTGCGCACATCGAAGGTGCTGGCGCTGGTGAGCACCCCGCTCGTGCCGGTGAGGGTGCCGCCTTGCAGCGACACGCCGGCCACGGTGTTGGCGTTGCCACCCAGGTTGAGCGTGCCGCCGTTGACGACCAGCACGCTGGCTGCATTGATGGCATTGCCCGTGCCCAGCGCCAGTTCTCCGGCCGAGATGGTGGTCTGGCCCCTGTAGAGGTTGGCACGGTTGAGCGCGGCGGTGCTCGCGCCCGTCTTGGCCAGTCCGATGGCGGGGGTGCCTGCTGCGACAGCGACCCCATCCAGGATGGCGTTGACCGAGCCGCTCTGGATATCGAAGGTGCTGGCGCTGGTGAGCACACCGCTGGTGCCGGTGATCGTGCCGAGCTGCAGCGAGACGCCGGCCAGGGTGCTGGCATTGGCGCCCAGATCCAGCGTGCCGCCGTTGACGATCAGCCTGCCGCTGGGATGGATGGCATTGACGGTGCCCAGTGCGAGCCTGCCATCCGAGACGGTGGTGGTGCCCTGGTAGGCATTGTTGCGGCTGAGAGTGACGGTGCCTGTGCCCGTCTTGGTCAGTCCGATGGCGGGTGTTCCTGCAGCAACAACACCGTCCAGGATGGCATTGACCGAGCCGCTCTGGACATCGAAGGTGCTGGCGCTGGTGAGCACACCGCTCGTGCCGGCAATGGTGCCGCCTTGCAGCGACACGCCTGCGACGGTGTTGGCGTTGGTGCCCAGGTTGAGCGTGCCGCCGTTGATGACCACGGTGCTGGCCGGGTTGATGGCATTGGCTGTACCCAGGGCCAGCACACCGGCGGAGACCGTGGTCTGGCCCTCGTAGAGATTGGCGCGATTGAGCGTGACGGTGCCTGCACCCGTCTTGGTCAGCCCGATGGCGGTGGTTGCTCCACTCACGCCGTCCAGGATCGCGTCGACCGAACCACTGCGCACATCGAAGGTGCTGGCGCTGGTCAGCACCCCGCTCGTGCCGGTGAGGGTGCCGCCTTGCAGCGACACCCCGGCCACGGTGTTGGCGTTGGCACCCAGGTTGAGCGTGCCACCGTTGACGACCAGCGTGCTGGCTGCATTGATGGCGTTGCCCGTGCCCAGTGCCAGTTCGCCGGCCGAGATGGTGGTCTGGCCCCTGTAGAGGTTGGCGCGATTGAGCGTGACGGTGCCGATGCCGGTCTTGGTCAGGCCGATGGCGGTGGCCGCGCCACTCGCGCCGTCCAGGATCGCATCGACAGTGCCGCTGCGGACATCGAAGGCGCTGGCGCTGGCGAGCACACCGCTCGTGCCGGTGAGGGTGCCACCTTGCAGCGACACGCCAGCCACGGTGCTGGAGTTGCTGCCCAGGTTCAGCGTGCCACCGTTGACAACCAGGGTGCTGGCCGAGTTGAGTGCATTGCTTGTGCCCAGGGCCAGTTCGCCCGCGGAAACAGTCGTGGAGCCGGTGTACGTATTGACACCGCCGAGTGTGAGGCTGCCGGCGCCGGTCTTCGTCAGCTGGCCGTCGACGCCGCTGATGACACCGCTGAAGGTGGTGGCCAGCGTGTCGGGCGTGGTGTTCACCCTCAGCGTGTGGCTGCCCAGGTCGACCGAGGCGGTGCCGGTGGCGGTAGGGCTGGCCTTGTCCGACAGCGCGCCGATCGTCTCGTTGCCGCCCAGCGTCAGGGTGGCGCCCTGGGCCAGGTTGACGCGCGTGGCGTTGCCGATCTGCTCGTTGGTGGT
>JBJOKY010000039.1:0-19113 GCA_046045865.1 Pseudomonadota bacterium
CATCCACAGCTGGAACGAGCGCAAGCGCCAGTTCACGCCGCGACAGATCGCGATTGCCCTGGACACCTTGCAGGCCAAAGGCTGGCTGCACTGACGTGGCCGGCACACCGACAAGGGCCAGGGCAACCGGTTGACCCTGGTGGACGACCAGCTGCCGGACAACCTGCGCAGCGTGCAACTGCGCAACGGCCCGGCGCCGTCGAGCGCGCTGGCTTTCGGCGACATCACGGTCGAGATGGAGACCGGCACCGGCACGACCTACGTCTACCTGCGCACGGTCTTCGAGCTGAACAAGCGCTACGGCAACCGACCTGGCCGCTGAATCAGCCCCCGGCGGTGGCTGGCGACGGAACCACGCCATGGGCAGCGCATCCGTCGCCAGACCAGCCGGGAACTGCGTTGATCGGGGCTGGGTCACGCCGGCAGTCATTGACGGCTATGACCGAGCCTGGACCTACTTCCGGCGCACGGCCCCCATGTGCAGGTGATCGAAGCTGACGAAGCCGCAGCCAGCCGCCTCGTTGTCGAAGACCTGCACCTTCACCTGCGTGCCGGCCTGGGCGGTGAGGTCGAGCGTGACCCAGTTGGCGTCACCCTGGATCGACGCCTGGTTGCAGGCGCTCGGCGAGTGGCTGGCCAGCACGGTGCCGGCCGCGTCCATCACCGTGAGACCCACGGTGGTCTTGCCCGCGTCGCCGCCCGACATCAGGAAGTTCAGGAAGGGCCGGGCTGCATTCACCGTGAACAGCGGCGAGGTCAGGGTGCCGGTCGATGCGTCGCAGCCCTTGCTGTTGCCGTTCATCTCGCAGGTGCTGACGGCACGCAGGCCGACCCGCGCGGTGCCGGAGACACCCTTCCAGGCGTCCGCATTGGCCGGGTTCAGGAAGTCACCCGTGGCGGTCCAGGTGGCCAGGGCCGTGGTCGGGTCGTCGAAGTCGCCGATCACCTGGGCGAAGGAATCAGCGTTCACGGTCACGTTGAAGCCCAGGTTGGCAGCCATTGCGCCGGTCAGCTGGTACCACTGGTCGGTGCTGACGAAGCCGCAGCCGGTGGTCTCCTCGTCGAACAGCTGCGCCTTGATGAAGGCCGAGTTGAGCGCCGAGACGTCGATGTGCGTCCAGTCGTCGTCGTTCTGGATGAAGGACGGGCCGCAGCTGGTCGGGTTGTAGGTCAGCAGCACATTGCCCACCGTGTCCATGACGCGCATGCCCACGTTCTTGCCGGCGCCGCCACCATGCATCAGGAAGTTGAAGTAGGTGTCGGTCACCTTGAAGGCCGGCGAGGTCAGCGTGCCCGTGGGCGGATCACACGGCGTGCCCGCGCCGGCGATCTCGCAGGTGGTGATGGCCTTGTCGCCGACCCGTGCGGCCGCCGGGTCACGGGCGGTCGTGCCCACCCAGCTGTCCGCAGCGGGGTTGGCAAACACGCCGGTGCCCACCCAGCCGCGCTTGGCCACCATGTCGACCGGGTTCTCGAAGCTGGCGAAGGGAATCATCTTCTGGAAGGTCACCGCGCCTTCCACCGTCACCTTCACGGGTGCCAGCGGCTTGGTCAGCGCGCCGGCGTTGGTGCCGCGCGGCTTGTCGGTCTGGTAGAGGTGGTCGAACGCCACGAAGCCGCAGCCGCCGCTGGCGTTGTCGAAGATGCGGAACTGGATCTTCTCGCCGATCAGGCCGCTGGTGTCGAAGTTGACGTAGTGCTGGTCACCCTTGAGCACCGGATCGCCGCAGCTGTTGGGGTTGTAGGTGCCCAGCACCTGGGCCGTGGTCGACCCCGGCGGCGTGTAGAGCACCTGGGCGCCGACATCCGGCCCGCCGTTGCCGCCCGACATCAGGAAGGTGATCGAGTCCTTCGTGATGGTGACGTTGTTGATGGTGATGCTGCCGGTGGGCCCGTCACATCCCGCTCCGCCGATCTCGCAGGTGGTCACCGAGGCGTCACCGATGCGCGCGGCGATCGGGGCCAGGTTGGCGTTGGAGTACTCGAGGTTGTTCCAGTTCGTCGTCGTGGCGAAGGCACCGGTCAGCGTGTACCTGGCGGTGTCCTGCTGCAGCTGGGCCGGGAACTCGAAGCTGGCGATGATGTCCTGCGGCACGAAGGTGGTGTCGTCGGTCGTCACGTGCGTCGAGGTGTTGGCGACCTGGCAGGTCGGACACGCCGTCACCTTGACGGACAGCGCCAGCGTCGACGGCGTCGAGTAGGTGTCGTCGGCCACCGCCGTGATCTGGTAGGTGTTGTCCTTGTCGGAGTCCGCCGGGGCCAGGAAGTCGGGCGGAATCGCGAAGCGGATCGTGCCGTCGCCGGTGATGGCGAACAGCGCGGCGTCCGGCCCGGTCAGCGACAGCTTGACGCTGTTGCCGTCGGGGCTGGTCACGGCCAGCTTGGTCACCGCGATGGTGAATTCCTGGACGCTGATCTGGCCCGGATCGGTGATCACGGGCGAGTGCGGCTGCGGCACGGGGCCGGCCTTGCCCCCGCCACAGGATGCCTGCAGCACGAGCAGCGCGAGCAGCAGGAGGGACAGCAGTTTCTTCATCATTGTTCTCCCGGATCAGAAGAAGTAGGTGTACATGGCGCGCAGGGTGCGACCGAACAGCGGACGCCCCACGCTTCGATTGGTGGCGCCGTTGGGGCCCTTCAGATCGGTGAACACCGGGTCACCCTCGGTGAACGAGAGGCGGTTGGTGATGTTGGACACGTGGAACTGGAAGGCGCTCTTCTTGCTGAAGTCCCAGATGAAGCCGCCGTCCAGGTGGTAGTAGGCGGGGTAGAGCGTGACGTTCACGTCCTGCGACTCGGAGTAGCGGCTGCCGAAGTAGGTGTACTTGAAGTAGGGCTTGAAGGGCAGGCCGGTATAGGCCCTGGTATCCCAGCTGCCTTGCACGTTGAGCATCACCTGCGCCAGGCGACGCGGGCGGCGGCCGTCTTCGCCGATCTGCTCGAAGGCATAACCGGTCACGACGTCGTTGGTGCGCAGTTCCTTGACGGTGCGGAAGTTGGCCTCGACGACCTTGGGGTCCTGCACCACGCCGTTGACGCGCAGTTCGCTGCCTTTGACCTCCGTCGGACGCCAGGCCGCCTCGACCTCGATGCCGACGTTCTCGATGCCGCGGCGGTAGAACTCGCGCACCTGCGGGCAGCTGTTGATGTCCACCACCGTGCCATTGGTCTTGCACTGCGCCGAGGTGAAGTCGCGGTAGTCGACGAACTGGTCGCGCGGGCTGAACTTGTTGTAGAAGAAGGCGACCTGCGTGTCCCAGGTGCTGGCGTAGTAGCGCATGCCGGTCTCATACTGCATGATCTTCTCGACCTTGCTGCCCGGCGAGTTCGGGTCGAACTGCAGCTGGTTCAGCTGCTCCAGGCTGGGCAGCCGGAACGACCTGGACACCAGGCCGTAGACCGCCAGGTTGGGCTCGACGGCGTAGTTGCCACCGACCGACCAGCCGGTGCCGCTGAGCGTGGACTTCAGGCGCTGGTCCGCGCCCGGCAGCAGGATCTCGTTGTCGGCAATCGTGTCGGCGGCACTGCCCGGCACCACGCCGGCGGGCGTCATGTCGGTGACCCGGTCGCGCACGTTGTACACGACGTTGGCCCGCTGCGTCTGATGGCGTACGCCCAGGTCCAGGCGCAGGCGGTTGTCCAGGGTCTCCCAGTGGTCGTGCAGGTAGAGCGCCTCGCCCTTGACCTGGGTGTCGGCCAGATAACCGTTGAAGCCGGGCCGCATCACGCCGTTCGCCGTCACCGACGGCCCCACCGGGTCGCCATTCGCGTCGATGGCGCGCAGGTCGACCAGTTCGGGCCGGTCGCCCATGGTCGACACCAGCAGCGACTGCTGGAAGTTCTGCCTGTTCGAATAGTCGGTGAGGTAGGCGCCCAGCGTGACCTGGTGCTTGCCCTGCCAGTCCAGCTGCTTGCCCAGCTTCAGGTCCACCGAGGTGCTTTCGGCCTCGGTGGTGGTGATGAAGGGAATCAGGAAGTTCAGGTAGGTGCTGTCGGCCACCCGGGTGTTGCTGCCCTGGTAGTAGGCCGCCACGCCGGTGGCCGTGGGATACAGCGTGCCGAAGCGCAGCACGTCGTTGTTGTAGCGGGCGTTGTTGAAGCGTGCCGCCGTGGTGGTGTCGTTGCCGGTGAACAAGGCGTTGAAGCCGCTCCTGCCCGTCGAATGGCGCAGGCCGCCGTCGAAGGTCCAGCCCGAGTCGAACTCGTGGCTGAGCTTGAAGGTGTAGATGTCGAAGTCCGGGTGGATGCCGTCGGCCATGTCGACCTGGCGCTGGCCATGTTCACCCAGCATCGTGAAACGGCGGTTGGACGGCGAGGCCACGGTGCCGTGTGCGAAGTCGATGCCGATCGGCCACACCGCATTCATGTCGATGCGCACCGGATCGGCCGGCGTGCCTGCCCTGGTGATGGCCGGCACCTGGAAGGGCACGTTCTGGTAGAAGGCCGTGCGGTCGTTGATCTTCAGCGCGTGCAGCTGCATCTCGGTGCGGCCGTCGTCGGTCAGGTAGACCAGGTTGCCGCGCACCTGCCCGCCCTTGTCGGCGGTGTAGCCGGCGTCGCGCAGACCCCCTGACGTGCGGTAGTAGCCACCCACCGCATAGGTGAGGTTCTTGTTGATCGGGCCGGCCACGAACAGGTCGTTGCGCACGAAGTTGTAGTCGGCCAGTTCGAGCTTGTAGCCGCCCTCGAAGGTCTGGGTGCCGGTGCGCGTGATGTGGTTGACCGTGGCGCCCAGGCCGTTCGAATACAGGATGCCGCCGGTGCCGCCCTTGACCACCTCGACCCGCCTGGTCATCAGGTCGTCGCGCGCTGCCACGTCGTTGTTCATGAAGGGCACTTCCGGCTCCTCGAACCAGGGCAGGCCGTCGATCAGCTGCGGCGCATAACGGTAGCCGCCGGTGACGGGCAGGCCGCGCACCGTGATGTTGTTGCTGGCCTCGCCCGCCGTGCTGCCTTCGGCAAAGATGCCGGGCACGTTCTGCAGCAGGTCGGCGGTGCTGATCGGCGCCAGGCGGCGGATGTCCTCGGACGACAGGGTGTTGATGGTCGAGGTCGAGTCCTTCTTCAGCGTCTTCATGCCGCTGCCGGTGATGACCACTTCCTCCAGCGCTGTCGTCACAGCGGCCGGTGCTGCCGCTGCCGGTGCGCTTGCTGACACCGATGCCGGTGCCGGTGCCGCGGCATCCGGCGGCTTCGCGCCCGCGGCCGGCGACTGGGCCAGCGCCGACTGCACCGCCAGGGTCAGCGGCAGCAGCTTGAGCGCACCGATGCCCATGCGCAGGGGTTGTCTAGGCTTGTCTTGCATGGTTGGATCTCCTGTTCAGCTCTGGTGTCGGTCTTGCGATGAAGCCCCCGGTGCGCGGCCGGAGGAGGTGGGAGTGGTCTGGCTGCGGGTCGGCCCCGCTGGCTGGGCCGGCCGGGCCGGCCCGACGGTCGACAGCGCGGCCGCCGCGGGGCCGGGCGGCTGGCGCAGCGGCCACAGGCTGACCTTGGCTGTCGATGCGGCATGGCCGTCCCGCGTGATGCGCAGCCCGGTGCTGCCCGCCAGCGTGGGGTAGCTGCGCACCGCAAAGGCGGCCGCGTCGTTGATGAACACTTCGATGGACGACCCGTCGACGATCACGCGCAGCGTGTGCAGGGCACCGAAGGCCTGGACGTCGTAGCTGCCGCGCAGCACCAGCGGGCCCTCGTCCTCGCCCGCCAGGCTGGCGCGCGACTTGTCGATCACGACCGCGCCTGAGGCGGGATCGATGCGCAGCTGTGTGGCTTCGCGGCCATCGGCGGATGCCATGAGCTCGATCGCGACCGTGCCCGGCGCCGCCTCGGCGCCGAACCCGACCTGCAGCTCGTAGGCCCGCAGCCCCTCGTCGATGGCCAGTGGTGGCGCACCGGTCGCCAGCGTGCGGCCGTCGATGCGCGGCCGGCCACGCAGCGCCACGAGTTCGGGCGCCGGCGCCTGGCCCAGCGTGCGGCCGTCGGGCATCAAGGCCCAGCGGCGCGGCAGGCTGAACATGTTGGCCCAGCCCGCACGTTCCTGAGACACCGGCGTGCGCCGCTCGTCGATGATGCCGATGGCGCGCAGCGTGCCGTCCGCGGCGCGGGCCACCGTGGGCGCCAGATGGCCGGGGATGATGTCGAGCAGCTTGGGCTCGCGGGTGAAGGGCTTGAAGACGCCGCCCGCCCAGCTGCCCGTCCAGTACACCGCCCGCGTGGCCGGTTCGCCGTATTTGCTGACCTTGCCGCCGATCGGGTTGACCAGCAGGATCCAGACGTCCTGGCTCAGCTGCTGGAACACCGGCATCTCCCAGATCACCGAGCCCGGGTCCATCACCCGGTAGCTCAGGTCCGAGAAGCGGCGCTGACGCTGCCAGCGCGCCCCCTTGTCGCCCGCCTTCAGCACCCAGTAGTCCAGGCCGCCGCCGGACTCGAGCGCCGCGCCGATGAGCATGTGCCAGGTGCTGCCTTCCTTCCACAGGTAGGGGTCGCGGAAGTCCTGCACACCCTCGGTGTTGAGGATGGGGCCGAGCTTCTTCCAGTCCCGCAGCTGCGCGTCGGTGCTGACCGCCATGGCGATGCCCGGGTTGCTGGCGGCCAGCCGCTGGCCGTGGTTGACGCTGGTGTAGAACGCGAAGGCCTGGCCACCGTCGACGATCACATGGCCCGACCAGATGCCCTTCATGTCGAAGCCGAAGTCCTCGCTCTGCAGCTCGGGCCGCAGGGCGTCGGGCAGGCTGTCCCAGCTGACCAGGTCGCGGCTGCTCAGGTGGCCCCAGTGCATCTGGGTCTTGAAGGGGCCGTTGGGGGTGCGCTGGTAGAACAGGTGCCAGGCATCGCCGAAGTGCACCAGGCCGTGCGGCTCGTTGGTCCAGTTGGCCGGCGGCATGGGGTGGATGCGCGGGCGCAGCAGGTCGGCCGCGAAGCGCGATGCGGGCACACGCAGCGCGGCTTCGGCGTCCGGCACGACACCAGGCGCCGGCCCGGGCAGGAGCGCGAGTTGTGCCGGCGTCAGCGCGCCCGGGTGAACGGTGACCTGGTCGAAGGCGCCGTTGAGGCGGTTGATCCTGAAGTCGAGGATGGTCGCCAGCACGGCCGGCGTGGCCAGGCGCAAGGGCACCGGCGCCAGGCGCAGCGTCGATCCGGGCCTGCCGGCCGCCGACGCCACCAGTTCACCGTCCAGGACCAGCCGGACGGCGCCCGATGCCGGGTCGACCGTCGCCACCACATGGGCCCACTGGCGCAGCGGGAAGCGTCTGGGAGCGCGCACCTCGAGCGGGCCGGCGGACGTCGCGACGCGCAGGCCCCAGCGGCCGTAGGTGTCGATGAACAGGTCGAAACCCCGGTCACCGACGGTCTGCTGCGCGATCGACGACGCGGTCAGCTCGCGCACCGGCACCTCGCGGTCCGACGGGTAGCTCTCGAGCGCGACCCACAGCGACAAGGTGAAGCCGGCCGCCGGGTCCGGTGCCAGTGGCGCTTCGACAAAACTCGAGAACCCGTCGCTGCGCCAGGCCGTGCCCCGCACACCGGGCACCACATCCGGCGCCGCGAACTGGGTTCGCACCGTCACGCCACGCGGCAGCGCACCTTGCGCCAGCCCGTCGAAATCGAGATCGAGCAAGGCGGGCGGCAGGGCCTGGGCGTTGGCGCCCGTCAGCACCAGACACAGGACCGCCAACGCGCCGACACGCCTGGCCGTGCCGCTCGCCACAGCAGGATGCAGTTGCGGCAAGCGCGGCGATCGCGCGGACAGCCCGCGCATCCAGACCGCCGGGCGGTGGCTGCGACTGGCACCTGCACGGGCCGCAGCCGGTGTACCCGTCGTCTGCCTATCGATAGACAAAACCGGCGAATCAAGTGCTGGCAGCACGGACTTCCCGCCAGATGCGAGTCCGTTCACCAGCTGCGGCACGATTCGGAAGACGTTCATGAGGTGCCAGGCCCTTGCTGGACGGTCGGTAGATGGCGCCGAAGATCAAGCGCCACAAAATGTCTATCGATGGTATTTGTGTCGTCAACGCTTGCACTGAGTGTTTTCCCGAGGTGTGGGATCTCTACCAGAAGTGCCTATGGACTGACGTCAGTCACACACCCATCATCAGGGTAAACACCGAAATCTGGTGACACTCAAATTTGTACCATCGATAGACAAATTCATGCCGACAGGCCTTCGAATCCAGCGCACACGCACCACCAGACATGACCGACGCCGCCACCATCTACCAGGTTGCCGACACCGCCCAGGTCTCGGTGCGCACGGTCTCGCGTTACCTCAACGACCCGGCCTGCGTGTCGGCCAAGACCTCGGCCCGCATCGTCCAGGCCATGGACGCGCTGCAGTTCCGCCCGTCCAAGGCGGCACGTGCACTCAAGGGTGTCAGGCCCAACCTGATCGGCGTGGTGTCCGACCGCATCACCACCAGCCCGGATTCGTTCGAACTCATCAAGGGCCTGCAGCTGGCGGCCAAGGACCTGGGCAAACGCCTGCTGATCGCCGAATGTGCGGGCATCGAGGACGATGTGCCGGCGCTGATCGACGAACTCATCGAACACCAGGTCGATGCGCTGATCTTCGCCACCCACTTCCACCGCCCGGTCGACTCGGTGCCGCTCGAGCGCGCGCTCGGCACACGGCTGGTGCTGCTGAACTGCTACCGCCAGCTCGGCGGCTACCCGGCCGTGGTGCCCGACGACGAACAAGGTGCGCGCGACGGGCTGGCCCATCTGTACGCGCTGGGCCACCGGCGCGTGGTCGTCTTCGAACTGTTCCCCGACATGCGCGCCACCCAGCTGCGCCGCCAGGGCTGCCTCAAGGCGGCGCGCGACGTGGGGGCGCCCGAGCCTGTCTTCGTGCAGGGCTCGCACGGCGCCCGGCCCGAGGACGAGTTCGCCGCCATCGACGCGCTGGTGGCCGAGGTGCTGCAGCGCCACCAGCCCACCGCCCTGATGGCGGGCAACGACAAGATGGCGGCGCGCATCATCCAGTGCCTGCACCGGCGCGGCGTCGCGGTGCCGGCGCAGATCTCGGTGCTGGGCTTCGACGACCACCCGATGCTGGTGCATGCCACCGACCCGCCGCTGACCAGCGTGCGCCTGCCCTATCTGCAGATGGGCCGCCGCGCCGCCCAGGTGGCCTGCGACGACGGCATCACCGGCACGCTGCGCGAATACTGCGACGTGCAGGTGCGCGCCTCGGTGGCGCCCTTGCAGTTGCAGCTGCCGAATCGGGACGGCGCATGAGACACCCCCGTGCCAGCGCCTGGCTGGCCGTCGCCGCCCTGCTGGCCTGCGGCACCCTGCTGCCCGGCAGCGCCCTGGGCGCTGCACCGATCGACGTGACCCTCTGGCGCCACGAGACCGGTGACAGCGAGATGCAGGCCAGCGCCGACGCGGTGGCGCGCTTCAACGCCAGACAGGGCCGCTGGCGCATCGTCACCGAGACGCTGCCGCAGGGCTCCTACCAGCAGGCCGTGGTGGCCGCGGCGCTGACGCACAAGCTGCCCTGCGTGCTGGACCTGGACCAGCCGACGGTGGCCAACTTTGCCTGGGCCGGCCACCTGCAGCCGCTGGAAGGTGCGGCGCGCCCGGCCGGCGTGGACGAACTCATCCCCGGCGGGCGCAGCCACTACAAGGGCAGGCTCTACGCGGTCGGCCAGTTCGACGTGGCGCTGGCGCTGTTTGCACGCAAGAGCACGCTGGTGCGCCATGGCGTGCGCCTGGCGACGCTGCAGCAGCCCTACTCGGCACAGGAGTTCCGCGACATCCTGCGCCGGCTCAGGGCCGCCGGCCAGCGTTACCCGCTGGACCTCAATGCCCAGTGGGGCGGCGAGTGGGTGTCGTATGCGTTCTCGCCCTGGCTGCAGAGTGCCGGCACCGACCTCATCGACCGCAGCAGCTACACCCGCGTCGACGGCCTGCTCAACAGCGAGGTGGCGCTCAAGGTGGTCGACTACTACCAGTCGCTGTTCACCGAACGCCTGGCCTCGCGCCGGCCGGTCGACGACCAGGCCTTCCCCAGCGGGCGTGCGGTGTTCCAGTACACCGGCTCGTGGTCGGCGCCCGACTACCGCAGGAAGTTCGGCGACGACCTGGTGGTGTTGCCGCCCCCCAGCTTCGGTGCCTCGCCCAAGGTGGGCAGCGGCTCGTGGCAATGGGCCATCTCGAGCAGTTGCCCGCAGGTGGAGGGTGCGCGGCAGTTTCTCGAGCACCTGATCAGCACCGACGAGATCACCCGCTTCTCGCAGGCCACCGGCATGATGCCCACCAGCGCCGCGGCGGCCGATGCCACCACGCTGTACCGCCAGGGCGGCTTGGGGCGCGACTTCTTCGAGTTCGCCCGCGCCTACGCCGTGGCCCGGCCCGAGACGCCGGCCTACCCGATGATTTCCAGCAGCTTCGAACGCGCCCTGAAAGAGGCGCGCGAAGGTGGTGACGCCGCCGACGCGCTGGACCGCGCCGTCGAGGCCATCCAGCAAGACCTCAAGCGCAACCGCAACTATGGCTACTGACACGTCGCGCCCGGGCCAACTGGGCCATGCCCGCTGGTCCGAAGTAGCCACCATGCTCGGCCCGGCCCTGCTGCTGTTCGCCGGCTTCGTGCTGCTGCCCTTCGTGCTGGCGGTGGGTTTCAGCTTCAGCAACATCAAGCTGCTGCAAAGCGAACCCGCCGGGTGGGTGGGCCTGGACAACTACACGCGGCTGTTCTCGATCAAGGTGATCCCGGCCCCCGAGCGCCGAGCGGCCGGCGAGGCCACGAGCGACGACGAGGCGCAACGGCCCTCGCGCCAGTGGCGCCGCCTGAAACGCGAGGCGCCGGCAGACTTCGAGGGTTACCAGTTCCTCACCGACCTGGCCCTGCCCGGCGGGCGGGTGCTGATCGGCGCGCGCGACCCGCTCTTCCTGCGTTCGGTGGCCAACACCTTCCTGTTCGCGCTGCTGGTCGTGCCGCTGCAGACGGCGCTGGCCTTCGGCATGGCGCTGTGGGTGAACCGCAGCTTCCGCGGGCGGGTGGTGCTGCGCACGGTGTTCTTCGCGCCGGTGGTGACCTCGATGGTGGTGGTCTCGGCCATCTGGGGCCTGCTGCTGCATGCCGATGCCGGCCTCATCAACCAGCTGCTGCTGGCGGTGCTGGGTGCCGGCGCACCACAGCCCGACTGGCTGGGCGACCCGCAGCTCGCCATGGCATCGATCGCGCTGATGTCGGCCTGGCAGGGGGCGGGCTTCCAGATGCTGGTCTTCCTGTCCGGCCTGCAGGGCATCGCCAAGGAGCAGTACGAAGCCGCCGAGGTGATGGGTGCCAGCCGCTGGCAGCAGTTCGTCTACATCACGCTGCCGGCGATGAAACGCACCACCGTCTTCGTCACCCTGTCCACCACCATCATGGCCTTCGGCCTGTTCACGCAGGTCGACATCCTCACCGGTGGCGGCCCGCGCGATGCCACCAGCACCATCATCTTCCACTCGGTGCGGGTGGGGTTCAGGGAGCAGGACATCGCCTACGGCTCGGCGATGGCGCTGTTCTTCTTCGTCTTCGTGCTCCTGCTGTCGCTGGTGCAGAAGAAGATCATGGAACGCAGCGGGGCATGACGCCGATGACGAGCAACACCTCCACCACCCTGCGTTCGGCCGGCGCCCATCAGCTGGCGCGCCAGCTCCTGAACATGGCGCTGCTGGTGCTGGCAGCACTGGTGTTCGCCTACCCGCTGCTGTTCATGTTCACGGCCTCGTTCAAGCCGGGCGACGCCATCTTCAGCGAACTGGCCAGCCCGCGCGCCCTGCTGCCGGACGCACGCTGGTCGCTGGACAACTACCGCGCGATCTTCCTGAAAGGGTCGATCGGGCCCTACCTGGTCAACTCGACCATCGTCTCGCTGATCACCGTGGTGGCGGGGCTGTTCATCAACAGCGCCGCGGCCTTTGCACTGGCCAAGCTGAAGTGGCGCGGCCAGGGTGTGGTGATGGGGCTGATCCTGGCGCTGCTGATCGTGCCCTTCGAGGTGCTGGCCATTCCCATGCTGCTGATCGTGTCGAAGCTGCCCTGGTTCGACCTCAGCACCGGCACGCTGGTCATCGGCTGGCTGGACTCGCTGCAGGTGCAGATCATCCCCTTCCTGGCCAATGCCTTCTGCGTGTTCATGTTCTACCAGTTCTTCAAGGACGTGCCCGACGAACTGGTCGAGGCCGGCCGCATGGACGGCGCCGGTGCGCTGACGATCTATTTCCACCTCGTGCTGCCGGTGTGCCGGCCGGTGCTGGTGACGGCCGCCATCGTGCTCTTCCTGGGCATGTGGAACCAGTACCTGTGGCCGGTGATGACGGTGCACACCAGCGGCGCGCGCCCGGTGATGGTGGGCCTGCAGCAGTACTTCGGCCGCACCAACCAGTGGGGCGAGATCCTGGCCTATGCGTCCGTCGTGACGCTGCCGGTGCTCGTGTTCTTCCTGGTGTTCCAGAAACAGTTCATCCGCTCCGTGGTTGGCGCGGGCATCAAGGGATGACATGAAGCCCCCAAGCTCGCTGGCGCTCGCTACCCCCCGAGGGGGCCGTCCGCCAACGGCCCGGCAAAGCCGGTTCCGTGGCGGGAAGCTGGGTGTCTCGTCTGACCATCATCGGTCGTGGCTGCCGCACCGCGGCATGGATAACTGACATGCCCAACATCGTTTTCCGCCAGGCGGCCAAGCGTTACGACGACAAGGTCGACCGCTACGTCTTCAAGGACCTGGACCTCGACATCCGCGAGGGTGAATTCACCGTGCTGGTGGGCCCGTCGGGCTGTGGCAAGTCCACGCTGCTGCGCATGATCGCCGGGCTCGAGGCCGTCAGTGATGGCGACCTGCTGTTCGACGGCGAGCGGGTCAACGAGGTGGCGCCGGTGCAGCGCGGCGTGGCCATGGTGTTCCAGAACTACGCGCTGTACGCCCACATGACGGTGTACGACAACATCGGCTTCGGCCTGAAGATCGCCGGCGTCGCCAAGGCGCAGCGCCACACCATGATCCTCGACGCGGCCCGGCAGCTGCAGCTCGAGGAACTGCTGCAGCGCAAGCCCACCCAGCTGTCGGGGGGCCAGCGCCAGCGTGTGGCCATCGGGCGCGCCATCGTGCGTGCCCCCAGGGCCTTCCTGTTCGACGAGCCACTGTCGAATCTGGACGCCAACCTGCGCGGCCAGATGCGCACCGAGATTGCCCAGCTGCACCGCAAGCACGGCATCACCACCGTCTACGTCACGCACGACCAGGTCGAGGCGATGACGCTGGCCGACCGCATCGTGGTGCTCAGCCGCAAGGGCCTGGAGCAGTTCGGCACGCCGGACGAACTGTTCGACACACCCGCCAATCTCTTCGTCGCCGGCTTCATGGGCAGCCACCGCATGAACCTCGTGCCGGTGGACGAGGCCCATGCCCCGTTGCTGGCCCTGCTGACCGGGCGCGCTTGCAGCGAGCTGCTCGCGGCCGGCATCGCCACCATCGGCGCGCGACCTGAGGACTTGCAGCTCGTGGCTGGCGACGCAGCGAGCGTGCAGCTGGTCGAGCGCCTGGGCGCCGAGTCCCTGGTGCATCTGCAGGTCGCCGGTGTGCCCGGCGCGGTGACGGTGCTCAGCACCGACCGGGCCCTCGAGTTCGGCCATGTCCGCGGGCTGCGGCTGCAGCCCGACAAGGTCCACCACTTCGACACCACAGGCAGGCGCCTGGCCCCGTGATCACCCGACGAAGTTTTGCCCTGTTGTGGCCGCTGGCGCTGTCAGCTTGCGGCGGCAGCGACTCCATCGATCTCCGAACGTCAACCGAGCCTTCCGTGAACCCCACTCCGCCGCCTCTTCCTGCAGTTCCGGAAGCCGATGCCTGGCGACCGCGCTATCACTTTTCACCCGCACGCCACTGGATGAACGACCCGAACGGGCTTGTCCACGTCGACGGCGAATATCACCTGTACTACCAGTACAACCCGCAGGGCGACCAGTGGGGCCACATCAGCTGGGGCCATGCCGTGAGCACCGACCTGGTCAGCTGGCAGGAGCTGCCGGTGGCGATACCGGCCACCGACCGGGTGATGGCGTTTTCGGGCTCGGTGGTGGTCGACCACGACAACAGCAGCGGCTTTGCCCCGCCGGGTTCGGTGACACCGGCCCTGGTGGCCTTCTTCACCGGCTTCGACCCGGTGACGAAGATCCAGTCGCAGCACGTGGCCACCAGCCTGGACCGCGGGCGCAGCTACACGCCCTACGCCGGCAACCCCATCATCGACATCGGCTCGACCGAGTTCCGCGACCCCAAGGTGTTCTGGCACGCGCCCACCGCGCGCTGGGTGATGCTGGTGGTGGCGGCGCTGCAGCAGCAGATGTGGCTCTACACCTCGACCAACCTCACCGACTGGACCAGGACGTCCACCTTCGGCCCGGCAGGCTCGGCTGCCAACAACATCTGGGAAGTGCCCGACCTGTTCGAGCTGTCCATCGACGGTGACCCGGCCCGCAGGCGCTGGGTGCTGGTGATCTCGGTCAACCACGGCTCGATCTGGGGCGGCAGCGGCGTGCAGTACTTCATCGGCGACTTCGATGGCACCCGCTTCGTGGCCGACGCCAGCGACACCATCGACGCACTGACACCACCGCCCGGCGACCTGATCGCCGATTTCGAAGGCGGCCAGCTGCCGCCGGGGTGGCGTACCAGTGGCACCGCCTTCGGGCCCGGGCCGGTGGCCGGCTTGCTGGATGGCCAGCAGTTCGTCAGCGGCCACCTCGGCCACGGCGTGATGAACTCGTTCCACGGCGGCGACGGCAGCACCGGCACCTTGACCTCGCCCCCCTTCATCATCACGCGGCCCTGGCTGAGCTTCCAGATCGCCGGTGGTCGCAGCCCGCTCACGCGGCTGGAGCTGCGGGTCGGCAACCAGGTGGTCCGTCAGGCCAGTGGCGACGACACCGAAATATTGAAGTGGCAGTCGTGGGACGTGTCGGCGCTGGTCGGCCAGCAGGCCGTGCTGCGCGCGGTGGACGAGGCGACGGGCAGCTGGGGACACCTCCTGCTGGACCACCTCGTGATGGGTGATGCACCGGTGCCCCAGGTGGCCAACGCCGACATCACGCTGTGGGCCGACCACGGCCGCGACTTCTACGCGCCCATCACCTTCTCCAACCTGACCGACGGCCGCGTGTTGTGGATGGGCTGGATGAGCAACTGGGACTACGCCCGCGACCTGCCGACTAAACCCTGGCGCGGCCAGCAATCGGGCGTGCGCGAGCTGAGCCTGGTGACCACGCCCCGCGGCCTCAGGCTGCGCCAGCGCATGGCCGCGGAGATGCTGGCCCTGGTCGAACCGGCAGCATGGGTGCAGGTGCGCCAGCAGGCAGCCACCCAGGTGGCTGGGGCGCTGGCGGCCGCGGCACCGTCGTCCAGACAGTTCATGGCGCGCCTCGACGTGTCGACCCGGGGCCTGCAGACGCCGATCGGGCTGGAACTGTTCAAGGGCCCGGCCGAATCGGTCAAGGTCGGCTACGACCCGAAGGCCAACACCTTCTTCATCGACCGGCGCACCACATCGTCCCGATTTGCAGGGCAATCCGAGCGGCACGACGCTGCCCGCCTGCTCGACACGAACCAGGTCTCGCTCGAAGTCTGGGTAGATGGCAGCACGCTCGAAGTGTTTGCCGACGGCGGGACGGTGGTCCTGAGCGATCTGGTTTATTCGGCGCCAGCGTCGAACCAAATCGGCCTCTTTCACGGCGCGGAGAATCCGCTGGTGCATGCCCTGGATCTTCACACCGTGCGCAAGGCGATATACAAATAGTTGGGCCGTGGTCGGCCAGTGGGATCATGGCGCTCAGGTCGTCGATCGGTGCAATGTCGGCGGCCAGGGTGGTGGGCAGGCTGTGGTGACGTATCCACATGGCACCCACCGGATACCGATTCGTACCCCTCAGGCCCGGGGTCACGTATTGTCTGGTGTGCGGCTCCTCGGCAACATCAGCACCACATCATGGATGGGGATGATCTTGAAGAGATACGTATGGGTGGCTCTCGCTGCGGCCAGTTTGATGACGCCTGCATATGCCGCGGTCACGTTCGAGTTTTCTCAGTCGGGCAACGATGTCTTATTAACCGGCAGCGGCAGCGTTAACCTTGCAGGTGCAACCACCTACTGTTGCGGAGCCCAGGACGGGTACTTGAACTCCGGCACTGGTGGTCTGGCGGTGGGCGGGCCTTTCGGCAATGTCTCGTTTTCAATGTTGGCCAGCCGTGATCCCGCGTTTGGTACCGGTTCGTACATCGACGGAACACAGGACACTGGCGACCGATTTGGCATGAACGCCTACGATGGGACTGGCTACCTCAACCTGTACCAGGGCTACATCAGCGGGACGGCGTTGAATGGCAGTACGCGTTTTGTGAATCAAACGTTCGGTTCGCTGGGTCTGATCGCCGGCACCTACACCTACATGTTGCCCAGCGACACCGTGACGGTGCTGGTACCGAGCCCGGTTCCCGAAGGGGGGACCTTGGCCATGATGCTGTTGGGCCTTGGTTTGCTGGGTGACGTGGCGCGACGCAGCGCCAGGAGCGCGGCGGGTGCAACTGGTAGATCGCTCGTCAGATAGGCGTCGCAAGGCGTCCGACAACGAGTTGCCGCTGCGGTCGTCGCCTGCCGCTGCAACGCGCAGCTTGAGCGCCGCCACCCGGCAGAAGCCAAAGGACAAGCCAGCTTTCACGCCTGCCACGTCCTGGAGAAGATCGAGGGCCACATGGTGGCGGGATACGCCGACGGAGGCGACGCACCCGACAAGCCGCTGGCCCTGGTTCCTGGCGCAGAAGATGAAGCCGCGCAGTTCAGTTCAGGAGTGACCACGGCGACCAGTTCACAGCGCGACAGGTCTACCAGTTCCAGGCCATCGACGTTGTCTGCGATCTCTTCCGGGGCCAGGAGATCTGCCGCACCGGGTTCACCGTCACTGTATATGCCACGCCAGCCGGGCGATGCGCCGGGCGCGTGTCTCGGGCCGCACGGCCGTCTGGATGCGCCACAGCACCGCATAGCGATAGGCCGCATCGATCGTGGCAAAGAAGGCCTGGGCGCGCGGCTCGGCGTGCAGCGCCGCCAGCAGGTCATGCGGCACGGTGGCCGTGCGCGCGCCGTCGTAGGCCTGCGCCCAGCGTCCGTCGGCCTGCGCCGCCTGGATCTGCGCACGGCCCGGCGCCTGCATGCGGCCCGCCGCGATGAGCGCCGCGACCTTGTCGCCGTTGATCTTCGACCACACGCTGCGCGAGCGCCGCGGCGTGGCTGACGCCGGGTGCACGCGCGCCCCGCCTGGCGATCCTGACGTCGGGAGACGGCAGTGCCGCGCTGGCCGTGAGTTTCTTCGCAGCGGGATCAGCCGCCGATCGCTGCCTGAAGTCATCGAGTCTGAAGGTTCCGGCCTGTCGCATCGCCACGCGGAATATTCGCACCCAAAAATTCTCGATCGACGATGAACTGCATATTGGCCGGGTTTCATTTCGGGTTACCTGCCCCCTAGACTGGCACGCGCCCCTCAACGTGCCGCTGCGCCGCATCATCATCATCACGATCATGATGCAGAGCCCGGCCGGCGTGTCGATGGGGTAACCGCCTGAACCTATCCGGAACAATCACGGGGAATCCCAGAATGTCCAAGATCCGTCTGCCCAAGGGCAGGGCCGCCGCCTGTGCGCTGACCTTGAGCCTCGGGCTGGCCGGCCATGCCGATGCCGATGCCGCCGTCCATGCCCTGCTGATCGGAATCACCGATTACAAGGCCGCCGGCATTTCCGACCTGCAGGGCCCGGCCAACGACATCCAGCTGATGAACGACGTGCTGGTGGACCGCTTCAAGGTGCCCACCGCCAATATCAAGCTGCTGCGCAACGGCACCCATACCCAGATCCGCAGCGCCTTTGCCGAACTCGCCGCCAAGGTGCACAAGGGTGACCAGGTCTACATCCACTATTCGGGCCACGGCTCCTGGTACAAGTCGCCGCTGGCCAGCGAGCGCCGCGGCCAGGACGAGACCTGGGTGACCCATGGCGCACGCGCACCCGGCAGCCAGGGCGACGATGCCTACGACGTGCTCGACAAGGAAGTCGGCACCTGGATGAAGGCCCTGCACGAGGTGACCGACCACGTGGTGCTGGTGTCCGACTCCTGCCACTCCGGCAGCATGACCCGCGACGTGCAGGTCGGTGCACGCGCCTCCGATGGTGTGGCCGAGGTGCACCCGCTGCGCAGCAAGCTGCCCGATGTGATCGACCTCGACGACAGGAAGGGCGTGCGCATCGGTGCGGCGCGCGAGTTCGAGAGCGCGGTCGAACTCGACCCCGTGACCAACGCCCGCTGCGTCGACCCCAGGCGCTGCTACGGTGTGCTGACCTGGCACTGGGCCCAGGCCCTGCGCAGCAGCCGGCCGGGCGAATCCTGGGGTGACGTCTACAACCGTGCCCTGGCCGCCATCGAGGCCACCCCGCAGGTGGTGCAGCGCCCGCAGAAGGAAGGCCATGTCGAGGTCGCCGTCTTCGACGGCAAGTTCGCCCCCCTCACCCACACCGTGCCGGTGCGCAGTGTCGAGGCCGACGGCAGCGTGCAACTGGGCGCGGGCCGCCTGGCCGGCCTCACCGAGGGCAGCGAGCTGGTCAGCGTGGTGCCTGAAGGCCAGACCCCGGCGCGGCTGGCGGTCACCAGCGTGTCCGCCGCCACCGCCCAGGCCAAGCCGCTGGCCGGCACGGTGAGCGCAGGCGCCCAGCTCAAGGTCGCCAAGTACAAGGAGGTCGAGTCCCGCATCTCCCTGTACGTCGGCGGCCCGCAGGCCAGGGGCGTGGACGCCGCCCTGGCCGCCCGGGTCCGCCAGGCCATCGAGCAGGCCCGCAGCGTGACGCTGCAGGGCTTTGACCTGGTCGACCAGCCCGAAGCCGCGCAATGGCAGCTGGCGCTGATCCGTCCGGTCGCACCGACAACCGACCCCAAGGCCGGCAGCCTGCCCGGCCATGTGACCTGCCAGACCCAGCCCTGCACCGGCACCGAGCTGTGGGTGCTCAACGACAGAGGCCAGCTCATGCATCCCAGGATGAGCTTCTCCATGGCCGAGCCGGACAAGAAGCTGCCCGACCTGAT
>JBJOKY010000261.1:0-6628 GCA_046045865.1 Pseudomonadota bacterium
GCCGCGCCGCCAGCGTCGACGTGGCCGGCCGCGCCGTGTTGCTGCAAGACGGCAGCCGCGAGGGCTTCGACCGCCTGCTCATCGCCACCGGCTCCTCGCCGGTGTCGCCGCCGGTGCCCGGCATCCAGGGCCCCGGCGTGCACACCTGCTGGACGCTGGAAGACGCGCGCGCCATCGCCGCCCTGGCCCAGCCCGGCGCCAAGGTGCTGCAGATGGGCGCGGGCTTCATCGGCTGCATCATCATGGAGGCCCTGGCCATGCGCGGCGTCGAGCTCAGCGTGGTCGAGATGGGCGACCGCATGGTGCCGCGCATGATGGGCCCGACGGCCGGCGGCATGATCAAGGACTGGTGCCTGGCCAAGGGCGTGAAGGTCTACACCGGCGCGCGGGTCGAGGCGATCGAACGTGCCGTGCCCGCCGCTGCCGCTGCGCCTGCTCCGGCGGCGGCCGAACCCGGCCTGCTGACCCGCATCGCCCAGGCCGTGGGCCTGGCCCCCGCACCGGCACCCGCCGCACCTGCGCCCGCCCCGACCGCAAGTTCGGCATCACCCATGACGGTGCGCCTGTCCACCGGCCAGAGCCTGCAGGCCGACCTGGTCATCAGCGCCACCGGCGTGCGGCCCAACATCGGCTTCCTCGAGAACTCCGGCATCACCTGCCTGGTGGGCGTGCTGACCGACGAGCATCTGCAGACCAGCGTGCCCGGCATCTACGCCGCGGGCGACTGTGCCGAGGCCTACGACAAGGTCAGCGGCACCACCATCGTCAGCGCCATCCAGCCCAATGCGGCCGAGCAGGCGCGTGTGGCGGCACTCAACATGGTCGGCCAGGCCACCTCGCTCAAGGGCGTCACGCAGATCAACGTGCTCGACACCCTGGGCCTCATCTCCAGCAGCTTCGGCAAGTGGGACGGCGTGCCCGGCGGCCAGCATGTGGAGCTGACCGACGCTGCCAGCGGCCGGCACCTGAGCCTGCAGTTCAGCGGCGACCAGCTGGTGGGCTGCAACTCGGTCGGCTGGACCGAACACGTGGGCGTGATGCGTGGCCTGGTCGAAGGCCAGGTGCATCTGGGCGAGTGGAAGGACAAGCTGCTCGACGACCCGACCCAGCTCATGAAGGCCTATCTGGCCAGTGCGCAGGCGCAATCCGGCCGCGCCTTCGTGGCGTCCTGATCGTTCGCCAGGCCCACGAGCTACCCTCATCGCTCCATGCAGATCACGTTCAAGCTCTACGCCCAGCTCACGCAATACCTGCCGCACGACCTGCGCACGGGCAACCGCATCGAGCTCGATGTGCCGGTCGATGCCAGCATTGCCAGCATCATCGATCGTTTCCAGTTGCCCATGAAATTCGTGCACCTGGTGCTGATCAATGGCATCTATGTGCCACCCGCCGAACGTGCCACCCGCACCCTGGTGGCGGGGGACGTGCTGGCCATCTGGCCGCCGGTTGCCGGCGGCTGAGTGGATGTTCGGCCATTACCCGGCGCGTTTCGAGCGCGAGCAGGGCTTCAGCACCACCGACTGGCTGGCCTGTCTGCCCGGTGCGGTGCGGGGCCGGGCCTGGTGGCTGGTTGCCGAAGGCCAGGCCCGCATCGATCTCGACGGCGGCCAGCTCGTCCTGAGCTGGCAGGTCCTGCCGCCACGGCGCATGGCCCTGGTCGCGCTGCCGCGCCTGGCGGTGAGTTACGAGTTCGACCCCGGCATCAGCGAGGCTGCGCGGCTCGAATTCATGAAGTACTTCGACCTCTACACGCAGCGCGGCGGCGGCTGAGCAGCCAGCCGTCGGGTCGACGCGGCCCGGCCCGGCCCGGTCGCTTTGCCGGGCCCTTGCACACATGCGCTATCGTCGCCGCATGTCGATCGATCCCTTCCTGCCATGAAATCCCGCGGCGTTCACCTGCAGTACAGCTTCGAGGCTGCCGGCCAGCGCGGGGCCGAGGTCAAGAACCCGCTGTTCGACCTGCTCGGCGCGCTGCGCGAGCATGGTTCCATCCAGCATGCGGCCAGGGCCACGGGCGTGTCCTACCGCCACCTGTGGGGGTCGCTCAAGCACTGGGAAGAGGTGATGGGCGAGCCGCTCGTCACCTGGACGCAGGGCCAGCCCGCGCGCCTCACCCCCTTTGCCGACCGCCTGCTGTGGGCCGAGACCCGTGCGCGCACCCGCCTGACGCCGCACATCGAGGCCCTGCGTGTCGAACTCGAACGCGTGCTGGCCGAGGCGCTGGACGGCAGCCAGCACGTGCTGCCCATCTATGCCAGCCATGACCTGGCGCTGCCGCTGCTGCGCGACCTGGCCGCGCGCCAGCAGCGCCTGCACATCGAGCTGAAGTTCGCCGGCAGTGTGGATGCCTTGCGCGCCCTGGCCGAGGGGCGCTGCCTGGTGGCAGGCTTTCACGTGCCGCCCGTCCAGGGCGCCGCGCCGGTGTTCGCCCAGGCCCTGAAGCCGCTGCTCAAGCCCGGGCGCCACAAGCTCATCGCCTTCAGCCGCCGGGCCCAGGGGCTGATGGTGGCCAAGGGCAACCCGCTCAGGCTGGCCAGCCTGGCGGATGCCATCCACCCGGGTGTGCGCTTCATCCAGCGCCAGCCCGGCTCGGGCACACGGTTGCTGACCGACTACCTGCTGGAGTCCAACGGCATCGCGCCTGACCGGCTCACCGGTGCACTCAGCCCCGAGGACAGCCACATGGCCGTGGCTGCCGCCATCGCCAGCGGTCTGGGCGACGCTGGCCTGGGGCTGGCTGCCGCCGCGCAGGCCTTCGGGCTGGACTTCGTGCCGGTGATGGACGAGGACTATTTCCTCGTCTGCCTGAAGGACGCGCTGGACCACCCCGCCGTGCTCAAGCTGCGCCAGGTGCTGGCCGGCGCCGCATGGGCCGCGTCGCTCGCCAGCCTGCCCGGCTACGGCGCGGCGCAGGGCGGCGGCGAGGTGCTGTCGCTGGTGCGGGCATTGCCGTGGTGGGCCTTCCGCCACGCCAAGGAGACGGCCCAGGCAGCCGACGAGGCGTCGACCGCCGACTGAGGCGCTCCCGCCCGCCCATGCGGCAGCGGCGGTGGCGGCGTCAGCCTGCGCGTGGTGTCACGCCGCGCGCAAGGCGCCGTCAGCGCGGCGTGCTCGGCGCCAGCGCCCGGCGTTCGTAGCCGGGGTACAGGTGCGCCACGTTGCGCACGTATTCGGTCTTCACCGCGGCCCAGCTGGCATAGGGCGCGGGCGGCGGGGCACGCAGCACCTCGCTCATCTCCCAGCCCTCGCGCGCCCGGCTGCTGAAGTTCACGTCCAGCCAGCGCAGGTAGGCGCGGGTCTGGGCGATGCCGGCGGTGCCGGCGCGCACCGGGCCGTGGCTGGGCACCAGCAGCTGCAGGCCGTCGTCCTGCGCCAGTGTCTGCAGCCGCTCCAGGCTGGCCAGCCAGGAGTCGATGCGGGCGTGTGGTGTGGTCGGGATGCGGTCGACGAAGACCAGCCCGCCGACGAAGGCGATGCCGCTGCGCCGCTCGACCAGCACCAGGTCGGACGCGGTGTGGCCGCTCGCCTCGTGCAGCAAGAATTCGCGCTCGCCCAGGCGCCAGCGCGCGCCTGTGACCCGCGTGATGGCGCTGCCGGCCGCGCCCGGCACGGCCGCCGGCAGGCCCTGGTCGGGCAGCAGGGTCTCGGTGCCCAGCATCCAGTCGCCGCACAGGCGGTAGAGGTTGTCCTCGTAGGCCTTGAATTCGCGCGCCATGCCCTCCCGCGTCGCGCTGCTGGCGTAGCGCGGCACGTCGGCAAAGGCCTGGTTGCCCAGGAAGTAGTCCGGGTGCAGGTTCAGGTGCAGCACCCCGACGACCGGCTCGCGCGTCGTGCGCCCGATCAGCGCGCGCAGCTGCTCGCCGTAGCGTTTCGACGGCCCGGTGTTGATGACCAGCACGCCGGCGCCAGTGGCGATGAAGCCGGTGTTGATGATGTTGCAGCCGTTGGCCGGGCTGAAGTCGGCGTTCGTGCCTTCGACCACCCACACGCCGGGCGCCAGGGCGCGTGCGGCGAGCTGGTAGTCCAAACGCGCCGGGTCGGCGCCGGCCAGCACATGCGCGGGCAGCAGGCTGGCGAGCAGCAGCGGCAGCACGGCCAGGGCGCGCAGGCCGGCAGGACGCAAGGCGCGGACGGACCGGACCACGCGGGCAAGGCACGTGATGCAGGACGGGGCAGGGCGGGTCAGGGGGGGCATGTGCTCACTCCAGCCGGCTGTCGACGCGGTTGCCGTTGTTGTCCACTCCGCTGATGCGCAGCGGCCCGGCCGGGCGCACGGCGAAGTCGAAGGAGAACACCGGGTTCTCGCTCACCGGCTCGAAGGTCTGCAGGCGCAGCAGTTCCACGTCGGCGGCGTCGCGTACGCTCAGCCGGGTGAGGTGGAAGGCCGGGATGCCACCCACCAGGCCGGTGTCCATGGGGTGCATGACGCGCAGGCGCAGCCGCGCACCCGGCGCCGCGCCGCCGATCGTGCCCACCGGGCTGCTGCCCGGCACGGGCGTGGCCTCGAACACCCGCCCGCTCACCAGGCCCAGGGTCTGGCTCCAGCTGCCGTCCTTGCGCGTGGCGCCGGCCACGGTGCAGCCGCCGCCGCTGGAATCGACCCAGGCCGAGCCGATGTGCCACACGCCGTCACGCGTGAGCGCCGCCGCGCGCACCGGGCTGGCCTGTTCGAGCTTGAAGCGGAACGAGACGCGGGGCAGCGCGCCGACCGGCTGGTACTCCAGCACCTTGCGGATGGGGTTGCGGTCGACCAGCACGACGATGCGCTGCACGTCGGCCAGGCCCTGCACGGCCACCGTGATCGGCACGTTCATCGGGTCTTCGGCAAAGCCCGGACCGCTGATCTGCACGCGCTCGTCGAACACTGTGCGCGCCTGCGCGCCCAGATACTCGCGCCGCATGTCGACCCAGGGCAGCGACCGGTAGGGGTCGGCCGGGTCGGCCGCGCCCGGGTCGCCGGCCGCTGCGGGCAGGGTGCCGGGCGCACCGGCCGTGCCGGCCGCCAGCGCGGGGTCGGCCAGCAGCAACAGGCCAGCCAGGGCGAGCGCGCTCGCTCGCCGCGGCGACCCGACCGTGGACGGCGGGGCAGGGCGGGTGGCCGGTCTGGCCGTGGCGGTCGGGTGCATCATGCCGGCCTCACCAGCTGTGATGCCAGCGGATCGAGGCCAGGTAGGCGCGCGGCGCGCCCGGCTCGAAGAAGCGGTTGTTGCCGTCGTTGACGATCACGCTGCCGGCGTAGACGCGGTTGGCCACGTTGTCCACGCGGGTGAGCAGTTCCAGCCGGTCGGCCTGGCCGAGCTGGATGCGCCGGCTGTAGCGGATGTTGGCCACGCCATAGCCGCCTGCGAAGTCGTCGTTCAGGTCGTTCACCGGCGTGCGGCCCTGGCCACGCAGCTCCAGCGCCAGCTCGCCGGCGGCGTCGGGCTTCCAGGCAATCTCGGCGTAGACCGACTGCGGCTGCGTGCCGGCGATCAGGTTGCCGGCCTTGGCCGTGGCGACCTGGCAGGGCGTGTTGCGGCAGGTGCTGAAGTCGTCCAGGTACTTGGCGGTCAGCCGCGTGTAGGCCAGCTGGGTGCTCACGCCGGCCACGGGGCGCCAGCGCGCCGACAGCTCCAGGCCCTGGCGCGAGGTGTGGCCCACGTTCTGGAAGGCGCTGCGCCCGCCGGTGTTGGTGAGCACGGCGATCTCGTTGCTGGTGCGGATGTCGAACACGGCAGCGTCCAGGTCGGGCAGGCCGGCGCCGCCGCGCCACTTGGCACCCAGCTCGGCCTGGCGGCTGGTCTGCGCCTGCAGGCCGGTGTTGAAGCCGGCGCTGTTGGCATCGGCCTGGTAGGCCAGCTCGCCCAGCGTGGGTGTCTCGTAGCCGCGCGACACGCTGGCGTGCAGCGTCAGCGCCGGGCTGGCGGCGTAGCGCAGGCCCAGCACCGGGCTGGTGTACTTGAACCTGAGCGCGCCGCTGTCGTCCAGGTTGTTGTTGGTCAGCGGCGCCGTGGCGGCCTTGGTGTAGTGGTCGGCGGTGCTGAGCGCGACCTGGCCGCTGCGCAGGCCGGCGGTGACCGAGGTCTGCGCCTGCGGCGTCCACTCGGCCTGGGCGTAGGCCTCGCGCGTGGTCGCCTTGTTGCGCTCGTCGCGCTTGAGCGCGCCCACGTTGCCGTAGTCGGGCGCAGGCGCGTTGGCCGCGGTGGTGAAGCTGAGGTAGCCGCGCCGGTCGTCGATCTGCTGCTCGAGGTTCACGCCGGTCACGAGGTCGAGCTGCGGCAGGCGCCAGGCCAGCCGGGTGTCCAGGCCGCCATAGGTGCGGTCGAAGTCGATCACGCCGCCGCCGTGGCGGTTGCCGTTCTGCGTGCCGGCCGGGATGGCCAGGGTCTGCACCACGCCGCGGCTGCCGCTGTAGGTCGAGACACTGAGCGTGTCCAGCGCGCCCAGGCCGAGCTTGCGCGTCCAGGCCAGGCCGACCTGGGTCTGGCGGATGGTCTTGCGGGTGCGGAACTGGTCGGCCTGGGCCACGGTCGAGCGCGGGTCAGCCTCGAAGCTGGCCCGGTCCATGCCCAGCGGGTCGTCGGCGCTCTGGTTCTGGTCGCTGGCCAGCACCACGATGCGGTTGTCGTCGTTGCGCCAGCCCAGG
>JBJOKY010000576.1:0-3186 GCA_046045865.1 Pseudomonadota bacterium
CCGCCGAACTGCGCCTTGCCGCCCAGCGGCTGCTGGGTGACGAGCGAGTACGGGCCGGTCGAACGCGCGTGCATCTTGTCGTCCACCAGGTGGTGCAGCTTGAGCACGTGCATGTAGCCGACCGTCACGGGGCGCTCGAACTGCTCGCCGGTGCGGCCGTCGCACAGCCAGGCCTGGGTGCGCGTGGACGTCAGGCCCTTGCGGGCGGCGATGTCGTCCGGATAGGCCAGCTTGAGCATGGCGCGGATTTCCTCTTCCTTCGCACCGTCGAAGACGGGCGTCGCGAAGGGCACACCCTTGCTCAGGTTGCCGGCCATTTCCAGGATGTTCTCGTCGCTGAGCTGGTCGAGATCTTCCGGCGTGCCGCCGCTCTGGTTGTAGAGCTGGTCGAGGAACTGGCGGATCTCGGCCACGGCGGCCTGCTGCTGCAGCATGTCGCCGATGCGCTGGCCGATGCCCTTGCCGGCCCAGCCCAGATGCACTTCGAGCACCTGGCCCACGTTCATGCGCGAGGGCACGCCCAGCGGGTTGAGCACGATGTCGGCAGGCGTGCCGTCGGCCATGTAGGGCATGTCCTCGATCGGGGTGATCTTGGACACGACGCCCTTGTTGCCGTGGCGGCCGGCCATCTTGTCGCCAGGCTGCAGGCGGCGCTTGACGGCCAGGTAGACCTTGACCATCTTGAGCACGCCGGCGGGCAGCTCGTCGCCCTGGGTGAGCTTCTTGCGCTTTTCCTCGAAGGCCAGGTCGAAGCTGTGGCGGGTCTGCTCCAGGCTGTTCTTGATCGATTCGAGCTGGTTGGCCACCTCGTCTTCCGCCGGGCGGATGTCGAACCAGTGGTACTTCTCGACCGCGGTGAGGTAGGCCTTGTCGATGACCGTGCCCTTGGCGATCTTCTGCGGGCCACCGTTCGCGACCTTGCCGGTCAGCAGCTTCTCGATGCGGTCGAAGGCGTCGGCCTCGACGATGCGCAACTGGTCGTTCAGGTCCAGGCGGAAGCGCTTGAGTTCGTCGTCGATGATCTGCTGGGCGCGCTTGTCGCGGGTGATGCCTTCACGGGTGAAGACCTGCACGTCGATGACGGTGCCGTTGGTGCCCTGGTCGACGCGCAGCGAGGTGTCCTTCACGTCGCTGGCCTTCTCGCCGAAGATGGCGCGCAGCAGCTTTTCTTCCGGCGTCAGCGTGGTCTCGCCCTTGGGCGTGACCTTGCCCACCAGCACATCGCCCGGCGTGACTTCGGCACCGATGTAGACGATGCCGGATTCATCCAGACGCGAGAGCTGCTGTTCGCTCAGGTTGGGGATGTCGCGCGTGATGTCCTCGGGCCCGAGCTTGGTGTCGCGCGCCATGACCACCAGTTCCTCGATGTGGATCGAGGTGTAGCGGTCTTCGGCGACGACACGTTCGCTGATGAGGATGGAGTCCTCGAAGTTGTAGCCGTTCCAGGGCATGAAGGCTGTTGGTGTTCTGGTTGGAACGGTGGTACTTGATGAGGTTGTAGATGTCGACGCCGACTTCACCGGCGACGGTTTCCGCATCGTTGACGCGGATCACGACCCGGTTGGTGTCGACGTAGTCGACGATGCCGCCGCGGCGGGCGGTCACCACGGTGCCCGAGTCGACCGCGGCGACGCGTTCGATGCCGGTGCCGACCATGGCCTTCTCGGGGCGCAGCGTGGGCACGGCCTGGCGCTGCATGTTGGCGCCCATGAGCGCGCGGTTCGCGTCATCGTGCTCCAGGAAGGGCACGAGCGAGGCGGCCACCGACACGATCTGCGTGGGGGCCACGTCCATGTACTGGATGCGTTCCGGCTGCGTCAGCACCGATTCGCCGGCTTCACGGGCCGAGACGAGCTCGTCGGTCAGCGTGCCTTCGCTGTTCAGCGTGGCATTGGCCTGGGCGATGACGTACTTGCCTTCCTCGATGGCCGACAGGTAGTCGATCTGGTCGGTGACCTTGCTGTCCACCACACGGCGATACGGCGTTTCGAGGAAGCCGTAGTCGTTCAGGCGGGCGAACAGGGCGAGCGAGTTGATCAGGCCGATGTTCGGGCCTTCCGGCGTCTCGATCGGGCAGACGCGGCCGTAGTGGGTCGGGTGCACGTCGCGCACCTCGAAGCCGGCGCGCTCGCGGGTCAGACCGCCCGGGCCCAGGGCCGAGACGCGCCGCTTGTGCGTGATCTCGGACAGCGGGTTGGTCTGGTCCATGAACTGCGACAGCTGCGACGCGCCGAAGAACTCCTTGAGCGCGGCGGAAATCGGCTTGGAGTTGATCAGGTCGTGCGGCATCAGGGCTTCGGTCTCGGCCTGACCAAGGCGTTCCTTGACGGCTTTCTCGATACGCGCCAGGCCCGAGCGGTACTGGTTCTCGGCCAGTTCGCCCACGCAACGCACACGGCGGTTGCCCAGGTGGTCGATGTCGTCGACCTCGCCGTTGCCGTTACGCAGGTCGACCAGGATCTTGACGACGTCGAGGATGTCCTCGTTCGAGAGCGTCATCGGGCCGACGGATTCGCTGCGGGCGACGCGCGCATTGAACTTCATGCGGCCGACACGCGACAGGTCGTAGGTGTCCTCGCTGTAGAACAGGCGGTTGAACAAGGCCTCGACCGCGTCCTCGGTCGGCGGCTCGCCAGGGCGCATCATGCGGTAGATGGCAACGCGGGCGGCCAGCTGGTCGGCGGTTTCATCCGCAGCCAGGGTCTGGCTGATGTAGGCGCCCTGGTTCAGCTCGTTGGTGAAGAGGCACTGCAGCTCCTTCACGCCGGCACCGCGCAGCTTCTTGAGCAGCGTGTCGGTGACTTCGTCGTTGGCCTTGGCCACGATCTCGCCGGTGTCGGGGTCGACCATGTTGCGCGCGACGATGCGCCCGACAAGGAAGTCCTCCGGAACACTGACGAACTGGGTGCCGGTCTGCTCGAGCTGGCGGATGTGGCGCGCGGTGATGCGCTTGTCCTTCTCGACAATGACGTTGCCGTTCTTGTCGGTCAGGTCGAAGCGGGCCACCTCGCCCTTGATGCGCTCAGCCACGAACTCCATCTGCGCGCCCGAGTCCATCAGGCGGAAGCTGTCGAACTTGAAGAAGTTGGCCAGGATCTGCTCGGGGTTCAGGCCGATGGCCTTGAGCAGGATGGTGACCGGCATCTTGCGGCGGCGGTCGACGCGGAAGAACAGGATGTCCTTGGC
>JBJOKY010000262.1:0-6589 GCA_046045865.1 Pseudomonadota bacterium
ACAAGCACGTGATCCACGT
This sequence comes from Pseudomonadota bacterium, assembly GCA_046045865.1. GTDB lineage: Bacteria > Pseudomonadota > Gammaproteobacteria > Burkholderiales > Burkholderiaceae_C > Sphaerotilus. The sequence goes on from JBJOKY010000262.1 coordinate 20, forward strand.
GGCCAGCGTGCACGAGTATCAGGCGCCCAAGAAGAGCTTCTTCACCATCGGCGGCTCGGGTGGCGTGTCCGATGCGCGTTCGGATCTGGAAGCGGCCTATGCCGAAGGCTGGGCCCAGAACATCTGGACCGACATGCTGGGCTGAGGGACAAGGCCTGACGCAGATCAAGCTGCGTCAGGCACGCTTCGCCATCATTGAAATATCAGCAATCAATGATGAACGGAGCCGTGCCATGAATCTGGAAGCCCTGATGCAGGCCTGGGGCGAGATGCCGACCGTGACGCTCGCCGGGGCCATCATCGGCGTCGCTTTCGGTTTCTTCGCGCATCGTTCGCGCTTTTGCCTGCGCTCTGCCGTGATCGAGTTTGCTCGCGGCAGCCACGAGGGCAAGCTCACCGTCTGGCTGTTCACGTTTTCCAGCGCCCTGCTGCTCACCCAGGCCTTTATCGCCATGGGCTGGCTGGACGTGAGCGAGGCGCGCCAGCTCGCCTCGCGTGGCAGCCTGTCAGGCGCCGCGCTGGGCGGTCTGCTCTTCGGCGCCGGCATGATCCTGGCGCGCGGCTGCTCCAGCCGCATGCTGGTGCTGGCCGCACAGGGCAATCTGCGTGCGCTGCTGTCCGGCCTGGTGTTCGCCGTCACGGCCCAGTCGGCCCTGAGCGGCATGCTCTCGCCGCTGCGCCAGGGCTTGTCCAACCTGTGGACCATCGACGGCGGCGGTGCGCGCGACCTGCTGGCCTGGTCGGATCTGGGACGCTCGGCAGGCGTGGCCTTCGGAGCGCTGTGGCTTGCAGCCGCCTTCATGTGGGCGCGCCGCCAGCGCGTGCGCTTCTGGGGCTGGTTCGGCGCGATCGGCGTGGGCGTGACGGTGGCCCTGGCCTGGCTGGCCACCTTCCAGCTGCACCGCAGCGCCTTCGACAGCGTGGTGGCAGTGCAGAGCCTGAGCTTCACCGGCCCGGCCGCCGACACCCTCATGCTGGTGCTGAGCCCGCCGGGCCAGCCGCTCAAGTTCGACCTCGGCTTGGTCCCCGGCGTCTTCATCGGCGCGCTGCTCTCGGCCCTGGCCTGGCGCGAATTCCAGCTCGAAGGCTTCCAGGGCGGCCAGGCCATGCGGCGCTACATCGTGGGTGCGGTCTTCATGGGCTTCGGCGGCATGCTGGCCGGGGGCTGCGCCGTGGGTGCCGGCGTCTCGGGCGCGGCGGTGTTCACCATCACCGCCTACGTGACGCTTTCATGCATGTGGGCTGCCGCCATCGCCACCGACTGGCTGATGGACCGTCGCGGCGAGGCGCATCAGGACGCGCTGGCCCAGACCGGTCGATCCAGCATGGCCGCAGCCCAGACACCGCCGCCGGTGATGACCTATGCCAAGCCCTGAGCGGCGCTGGACTTCATCCAGGATCTGCACGGTATCGTCCAGCGCGCGATTGCGGCCTCGGTCGCTGCGCAAAAGGCCACCCCGCCATGGGCCGGGTCAGGCCGGGCCGTGTTGATCGGGCCGCACGCGGGCAGCCAGCAGCGGTTCGGCGGTGTCGGGGTCAACCGGCTGGCCGTCGCCGTCCACCAGCGGCAATTCGGCATCGTTCCAGCCGCGCACCCCCGTGCGCAGCGAGCGCACGTCGGCATAGCCCAGATCCTGCAGCAGCGCGGCTGCCAGCAAGGAACGGTTGCCCGAGCGGCACACCACCACCACCGGCCGTGAGCGCGCCTGCACCAGGGCGGGCACGGTGTCGTCGTAACCCCATTCACAGGCGGCCTCAAGCAGGCCGCGCGGCACGTGCAGCGACGCCGCGATGGCGGCAGCAGCCACCTCGGCCGGTTCCCTGACATCCAGCACCAGCGGCGGTGTGGCGCCAGCCAGTGCCTGGGCCAGATCCCAGGGCATGAGCTCGGTCACGCGCAGACGCGCCCGGGCCAGCAGATCGGTGTAGCGGGTCACGGTGGTGGGCGGCTGCGGACGTGCCGGAGACGCTCAGGCGTAGGTACGCAGCCAGGCTGTGAAACGCGCGGCGTCCATGGCGCCGCTGGTGCGCGCCACCTCGCGGCCCTGCTTGAAGATGGCCACGGTGGGGATGCCGCGGATCTGGTAGCGGCCGGCCAGGACCTGCTCCTCGTCGGTGTTGACCTTGGCGAAGCGCCAGCCCGGCTCCAGCTCGCGTGCGGCGCGCTCGAACACCGGCGCCATGGTCCGGCAGGGACCGCACCAGGGGGCCCAGAAGTCCACCACCACGGGCGTGTCCGAGTTGGCCAGATGTCGGTCGATGGTCTGCGCCGTCAGGGCCACCGGGTGGCCATCGAAGAGCGGCTCGCCGCAGCTGCCGCAATGGGCCTGAACCAGGTCTCCGCCGCCAGCACGGTTGGTCTTGTGGCAGTGCGGGCAGGCGATGGTTGCATCGGGATCGAGGATGGTGCTCATGGCTGTGCAAGGGTGATGTTCAGGATGTGACGACGCTGAGGGCACGCCTGGGGCGCCTCTGAAGGCTGTTCAGGCGCAGGGCCTGTGGTCGCACACAGGTGGTGCAGCCGCTTCAACCCAGGCGCTGCCCCGGCTTGAGAAAGGTCACCACCTGCATGTCGGGGGCGTTGCGGGTATTGCAACCCGAGGCGCCGAGTTCGGTCTCGGCCTCGTGCAGCAGGTTGATCACATCGACGTAGTCGCGGTCCTTGACCATCATCAGCGCGGTGCGGCCCACCTCGTTGCGCGCGAGCGGATCGGCACGGGCGGCCAGCAGCACCTGCACCACCGCAGCCTCGCCGGTGCCAGCCGCGTACATCAGCGGTCGCACACCAAAGCCGATGCAGGCCTCCTTGTCGGCACCGGCGTCGAGCAGGGCCTGTACCACCGCCGGGTAGCCCCGGTCGGCCTCGCCGTCGTGGCAGGCGTGGAAGAGGGCGGTGTAGTCGCGCGCATCCCGGGCATCGACCGCCGCACCGGCCGCGAGCAGGGTCTGCACTGCAGCCAGCCGCCCCAGGCGCGCGGCCCGCATCAGCGCGGTGCCGCCCTGGGCATCGGTGGCAGCGAGCCGCTCCGGGGAGGCCAGGGCCTGCACGGCGCTCAGGTCGTCGGCATCGATCGCGCGCAACAATTCGTCGTTCATGTGTGCTCCGGGGTGGATGGCCAGATCAGGTCAGTACGGTATGGATCGGGGCGGCCGGCCGGCGGCGTCGCGCCGTGTCACCGCGGCGTGGGCGCGGCGTGGCAGCGGGTACCGGCAGCGTCACCACAGGCCGGGCAGGAAGCGCCGGCTGCGCTCGCAGTAGGCGGCGTAGCCCGGGTGGTGCAGGCGCAGGGCGACCTCCTCGACCCGTGCCTTCAGCACCAGCACACCCAGCAGCGCCGCCCAGCACAGCACCGCCCAGGTGCCCAGGGGAAGACCTGCGAGGCTGACGACACTTGCACCGGCCCCGGCGGCGGACGCGGTCAGCCGCACGATGGCAGCGGCCAGCAGCAGCAGCGCGGTGTACATCGGGTGGCGGATCCAGCGATAGGGGCCGTGCTGCACCAGGGCACCGTCGGTCTTGGGCAGGGGTCGGATATGGAAGTTGCCTGGCCGGTTGCAGGCCAGCGCCCACAATCCCAGGGCCATCGACACACCGGCCAGCAGCAGGGCATCGAGCGGCAGGGTACTGGCAGGCATGGGGGCCGTACCCGCCTGGCGCCAGGCCAGCCCGGCCAGCAGGCCGAGCGCAGCAAGCAGGCCGAACTGCAGCGCCACCAGCAGGCTGCCGAGCGCGGGGGCGTGAGGCGCAGGCTGGGTCATCGCGACAGTCCGAGCAGGTGCGCAGCCGAGGTGGCCAGGATGTGCGGGCTTGCCTTGATGGCCCAGGGCAGATCGGTCCGGCGACCGGGCTCACCCGACGCGGCGCAGCAGGCGCACGTGCATCGGCCGGGTGAAGTGCGCACCGTCGGCGCCCTGGTGGGGAGCATAGGCGGCAGCAACACGGGCGAGCAGGCTGTCGTCGATGTGATGGTCGGCGTAGGTCGGCCGCATCATGCGCCGCTCGAAGTCGGTGAAGTCGGCAAAGTGCACCGGCATGTCGAAACGCCGCTCCGCCACCGCCTCGTAGTGGCCGCCGTCCAGCGCACGGTCGACCGCCGCCTGGGCTGCGGCCCGCACCGTGCCTTCATCGTTGAAGAGACGGATCACCTCGTTCATCGGCCCGGCGTAGACCGGTTCGGAGACATAGAGGTGGCCACCCGGGCGCAGCACCCGCGCCACCTCCGCCAGACCCTGGTCCATCAGCGCCAGCGGCACGTGGTGGAGGGACTTGAGCATCAGGGCCAGGTCGAAGCGGCCGTCGTCGAAGGGGATGGCCTGCGCCCCGGCCGCCACGAAGGCAAGGCCGGGCGCGGGATCGGCCAGGTTCTTGGCGTGCTGGCGGTCATCCACCTCCAACCCCACCACCGTGCTGCCCGGATGCCGCTGCAGCAGGCTGCGCGCCAGCCGCGCCGCCCCGCAGCCCAGTTCGATGACGCGCTGGCCATCCAGCGGCACCAGGGCGGCGAGCAGGTCGAGTTCGTCGGTCAGGATGGCGTGGGTCATGGAGTTGGAGTCTGCACGGCGAACGGACCGCCGGTGGCACGGCCTTCGGTCAGGATACCGTGGCCTCGTCGGTCCGCTTGTCACCCTTGTTGTCGGTCCAGGTGATGACGATCTTGTCGCCGGCCTTGGCACCCTTGACCACGAACTGCAGGAAGGGGTTCTTCGACACGGCCGGGCCCCACTGGGCGCTCATCACCGCCTTGCCATTGTGGGTGGCACTGACTTCCTGGATGAACCAGGCCGGGATGACCTTGCCCGCGCTGTCCTTGCGCTGGCCGGTTTCCATTTCGTGGCTCATGAGGACGCGCACGGTGCACTTGTCGCCTGCGGCCTGGGCGCGGATGCGCATGGGATCTGCCATGGAGTTTCCTTCGATGCAGGGGAGGATGGGACGGGATCAGAGGGTTGAGAGCTGCAGGCGCGAGCCCTCCACGGCCGGGCCTGCAGGCCCGGTCGTCCCGTCTCATCCACCACAGCCCCCCAGGGTGACCTTGATTTCCTTGCCGGAGAACAGCGCCTTGCCGTCGGCCATGATGGCCACGGCGTAGACGTTGGACGACTGGCCCATCTTCACGCGGGTCGAGAAGCTGGCCTCGACCGCGTCCGTGACGTCGAAAGCTGCAATCAGGATGCTCGGGTTCTTCTCCACCAGCACCAGCAGGCGCTTGACACCCGGCAGGTTGGTGGACACACCGACCGGTACCACCGCGCCGTTCTCGGCGATGTCCGGGCCGGTGAGCGTCACATCCCTGCTTTCGACGGGCGCACCGGCACCCAGCGCCTTCATGGCCTCGGCCATGGTCTTGGCATCGAACGCGGCCTGTGACCAGGCGGCACGAGCCGCTTGCGGCAGCAGGCCCAGACCGGCCAGCAGGGACGCAACTGCGGCACTGCGCCCGAGCATCTGACGTCGATCGAGGTTCATCGTGGGTATCTCCTGGAGGGTGGCCCTCTTGTGAGTCTTGTGAGGTGAGTCAGGTGCATCCAGCCCGCCAGGACGCTGCCAACCAGCCAGCCACTGACGGATGGCCGACTGGCCGATCGGCCGACGGGCCAGGACGGCACTATCCTCACTATCGTGCGCCGAACCGCGCACAGCCCGTACTACCCAAAAGGGCTATGAACCATCACCCGTAGCGGGAGTAGACGCCATGGCGTATCTGGCCGGCTAATGCCAGACCATGCGCCACCCCTGCGCGCTGAGGAGACCTGCATGCAATTCGACAAGGAATTCGACGCTTCGGGCCTGGCTTGCCCGATGCCCATCGTCAAGACCAAGAAGGCGCTGTCCGCGCTCGAGACCGGCCAGGTGCTGCGGGTGATCGCCACCGACCCGGGCTCGGTGTGCGACATGGCGGCCTTCGCCGAACAGACCGGCAACCCGCTGCTGTCGTCGGGCGAGGAGGGCGGCAAGTTCGTCTTCTTCCTCAAGAAGGGCTGAGCGGCACAAGCCAGGTGGCCCGGCAACGGGCCTTCCTACAAGAACGATATCTGGAGACCAGCCGAATGGCGACAAAGAAGATGGCGATCATCGCCACCAAGGGCACGCTCGACATGGCGTACCCCCCCCTCATCCTGGCATCCACCGCGGCCGCACTGGGCTGGGATGTGCAGATCTTCTTCACCTTCTACGGCCTTCAGCTGCTGCGCAAGGACCTGAGCGGCATCTCCATCAGCCCGCTGGCCAACCCGGCCATGCCCATGCCCGTGCCCATGCCGGTGGTGCTCAGCGCCATGCCGGGCATGGAAGCCATGGCCACCGCGATGATGAAGGCCAAGATCAAGAAGAAGGGCGTGGCGTCGCTGACGGAACTGCGCGACCTGTGCGTGGAGGCCGACGTGAAGTTCATCGCCTGCCAGATGACGGTGGACCTGTTCGACTTCGAGAAGTCGATGTTCGTCGACGGCATCGAGTTCGGCGGTGCGGCGACCTTCATGAAGTTCGCCGGCGAGACCGACGTCTGCCTCTTCATCTGAAGCAGCACGCGAGATCGCCATGGAAGCTGCTCATTTCATCCAGATCGTGCT
>JBJOKY010000040.1:0-18092 GCA_046045865.1 Pseudomonadota bacterium
GTTGCGCCAGCGCGTGCGGCTCTGCTCGCTCATGCGGAACCACAGCTCGTGGGTGAGCGCCGTGGCGCTGAGCGTGTGTTCGCTGCCTTCGCGCCGCAGTTGCGACCTGGCCATGCGCCGCAGCTCGCCGTAGAGCAGCTCGAACAGCGTCTGGCTGGCGTCGACCGACGCGCCGGGCAGGGCGGCCAGCCATTGCGTGATGTCGGCCAGCGCGGGCGAGGCGTCCGTGTCAGGCCAGCGGCCGAGCGCACGGTCGTTCGGGCGGTCGGCGGGATCGACCGGGCCATCGCCGGCGTCGTGGCTGCTGCATGGGGCGGGCGTGGTGTTCATCGCGGTGTGTGCAACCTGTCACGGCTGGCGGGGATTGTCGCGATCCGCGTGAGCTGTTTGGCCGGCGCTGCCTGCGTAGACACAGCGGAACCCTCAGTGGCCCGCCGCTGGCGGTGCCATGTCACGAATTCCGCTGTCAACCCCCAAGGAGTCTCATCATGAACCGTCGTCCTGTCTGGTCCCTGCGTCGTGTGTCCACCGCCGCTGCGCTGTTCGGTGCTGTCTGCCTCGTCGCGGCCTGTGGCGGCGGAGGCTCGGATCCGGTCACCCCAGCCCCTGCTGCCGGTGGCGGTGGCACCGGTGGCACGGGCAGCACGGTTACCTTGACCTGCAACACCGCGCTGTTCGCCGCCGGTGCGGCGGTGGCCGTGCCCACGTCGACCCAGCTCGCCAGCTATGCCGGCACCTGGGTCGGTGACGAAGGCACGCAGGGCGGCCTGCCGACCGACCCCTTCGTGAAGACGGGCACGGCCACGGTGGTGCTGGGGTCCGACGGGGCGCTGAGCTACCAGGGCACGGCGCGGACGGTGTCGTCGGCCTGCGTCGAAACCTTTGCAGGTGGCGCACAGCTGGTGCTGCATCTGGCCGGCGGCGCCGGCCTGGGGCATCTGGACCTGAACCTCGGCACCTCGCTCGCCACGTCGTCGATGAGCGGCGTCTCGCCGGCGTCGACCCTGGCCGCCTTCGTGCTGATCCAGAACGGCCGCAAGCAGTGAGCGCCATGACTCCCCGCCGTGTTCGCCTGCACGCCGCCGTCACCGGCCTGGCCCTGCCCCTGCTGCTCGCCGCAGCCCCGGCCCACGCCGGCCTGTTCGACGCCATCGGCGACCTCACCAAGAAGATCAGCGACAGCAAGCTGAGCAACGACGCGGCGCAGGACGCCGCCTACGAGGCCGAGCTGGCGAAGAAGTTTCCGCCCTACCAGTTCGACCAGCCCGCCGCCGGCCAGGTGGCGCGCCACGTGGAACTGGAGCGCGGCAGCAACTTCAAGGACATCAGGAAGATAGCCATCGTCAACTTCAGCATCGAGTTCGCGCTGTTCAAGGAGGTGCAGGCCAGCGGCGGCCAGACCAGCCTGAACACCACGGGGCGCGATTCGGCCAAGTCCATGCAGATCCCGGCGCCCGACGTGGCCAGGCTGCAGGCCATGGTCGACCAGCTCTACGCCCGCACGGTGCAGGATTTCACCGCCATGGGCGTCGAGGTGCTGCCGTTCGAGAGACTCAAGGCGACGAAGAACTACGCCGAGCTGGCGCCGGCCCAGCATGCATCGCCCTGGGCCACCGACACCAGGGACAGCCAGTCGGTCTTCGTCGCGCCCACCGGCATGCCGCTGTACATGGACAACCCCGAGCGCGCCGACTTCCTGAAGGGCCTGGGCTTCACCTTCGGCACCAATACGCGGCTCAAGGAGGTGATGCTCACCTTCGAGCTCAACCGCGAGGTGCACCTGCTGTCGGTCAACATGGTGGTCGACTTCGCGGCGATGAAGACCTCGGGCCGCAGCTTTGTCTCGTATGCCGCGACGGGTGGTGCCAACCTGCACCACCTGCACGCCGGCAACACCTCGTACCGCTTCATCGGCCCGGGCCAGCCCGAGCTGCTGTATGCGCGACTCAAGCAGCCACTGGTGTCCGACATCCGCCTGATCGCCGAGACCAACGTGGCGCTGAGCCAGACCAGCGCGCAGACGCTCACGGCCGGTGGCGTCGCCACCACGACCACCACCACCGGCACGGCCAGCGGCAGACGCGGCGCCGACGCCTTCGACCTCGACACCTACTACCGCCGCAGCGCCGACCTGCTGGGCGCGGCGCGCGAGATGTTTGCGCTGGAACTGGCCAAGCAGCGCTGAGCGTCGATGCGTCCCGGCCGGTGGCGCGGCTGACAATCCACGTGGTCGGCCGTTGCCCCTGGCCGCCACGTGCCGCTGGAGACCTGCTTGACCCCGCCGTCCGACCTGCCCGACAGCCCATCAGCCACCGGCGCGCCGGTGCCGCCGGCCCGAGCCGACTGGTTGCAGGTGCGCCAGCTTTTCGACGCCGCGCTGGCCCGGCCCGCGGCGCAGCGTGCGGCGCACGTGGCAGCCAGCGGCGCGCCGCCCGACGTGCAGGCCGAGGTGCTGTCGCTGCTGGCGCATGCCACGACCGACTGCGACATCGGCGTCGCACCCGCCTTGCTGGCGAGCGACCTGCCCGTCGCCACGGTGCCCGACCGCCAGGGCGAACGCCTGGGCCCCTGGCAGATCGTGGGCGCCATCGGCCACGGTGGCATGGGGGATGTGTACGAGGTGCGGCGCGCCGACGGCAGCTTCGAGGGCCGGGCCGCCGCCAAGCTGCTGCGCCGCGGGCTGGACAGCGCCGCGGTGCTGGCCCGCTTCGCGCAGGAGCAGCAGGCCCTGGCGCGGCTCAACCATCCGCACGTCGCGCGCTTGTTTGACGCCGGGCGCAGCGCCGAAGGCCTGCCCTACTTCGTGATGGAACTGGTCGACGGCCAGCCCATCGACCAGGCCTGCAAGCCGATGGCGCTGGAGGCGCGCCTGGGCCTGTTCCTGCAACTGGCCGACGCCGTGGCGCATGCGCACCGGCACCTGCTGGTGCACCGTGACCTGAAACCCGGCAACGTGCTGGTCACCCACGACGGCCAGGTCAAGCTGCTGGACTTCGGCATCGCCAAGGCGCTGGACCCGGCGGAGGTGGATGCGCACGGTGGCGACGCGGCCGCCACCACCCAGGCCGGCGTGCGGCCCTACACACCGCACTACGCCAGCCCCGAGCAGATCCGCGGCGAGCCGGTCAGCACGGCGACCGATCTCTATTCGCTCGGCGTGCTGCTCTACCTGCTGCTCACCGGCGTGCGCCCCTACGGCCGCGACGCCACCACGCCGCAGCAGGCCGCGCGTTGCGCCCTGGAGGACGAGCCCACCCGCCCGAGCAGCCTGTCGCCCGACCTGGTGGGCGACCCCGCCTGGCTGGCCACGCGCCGGCGGCTGCAGGGCGACCTGGACAACATCCTGCTGAAGGCGCTGGCCAAGCCGGTGGCGCAGCGCTACGCCAGCGTCGACGCGCTGGCGGCCGATGTGCGCGCGCACCTGGGCGGCTTCCCGGTCAGCGCACGGGCGCCGAGCTGGCGCTACCGCACCGGCAAGTTCGTGCGCCGGCAGTGGCCGGTCGTGCTGGCCTCGTCGCTCGGTCTGCTGGCGCTGGTCGGCGGCCTGGCCGCGGCCTTGTGGCAGAACCATCAGATCGACAGCGCGCGCCGGCTGGCCGAACAGCGTCTGGCCGGGGTGAAGAAACTCACCCGCGACGTGGTGTTCCGTTACGGCGACGCCGTGACCTACCTGCCCGGCGGCCTGCAGGTCAAGGAAGGCATGATGGTCGACGCCGCCCAGCGTCTCGAAGCCTTTGCCGGCCTGGCCGCCGACGACCCCGAGCTGCGCGCCGACGTGGCCACCGCCTGGGCGCGGCTGGCCTACATCCAGGGCGACGAGAACACCGCCACGCTGGGCAAGCCCGAGGATGCCATCGTGAATGCCGACCGGGCCCTGGCCCTGGCCGGTGATGCCCTGGTGCAGCGTCAGGCCGACGCCGACTTCATGGTCTGGATGGCCCGCGCCCACGGCGCCCGCGGCCATGCCCTGCGCCAGCTCGACCGCAAGGACGACGCCCGCCTGGCCTTCGAGGCCTCGCTGGCCGTGCTGCAGCAAGGGCTGACCGCCCAGCCGGCGGCGCGCACCCTGCTGGTCGAGCAGGCCACCATGCGCCACGGCCTGGCCCAATTGCTCTACCAGCCCGGCAACAACCATCTGGGCCGCCCGGCCGATGCCCTGGCCCTGCTGCGCCAGGCCCGCAGCACGCTGCAGGCGCTGGAAGCCCAGGCCCATGACGTCGAGGTGGTCTACCAGCTGGGCACCGTGGTGGGTGGCATCGCCCTGGTGCACCTGGGCCTGGACGAGATGGATGAGGCCATCGCCCGGGCGCAGGAGACCGTGGCCCTGCGTCGCCGCAGCGCCGAGGAAGACCCGAGCAGCACCGTCTACGCCGACGGCCTGATGACCGAGGCCAACAACCTCGGCTTTGCCCTGCTGCGCATGCGCCGCGGGCCTGAGGCCGTGCAGGCCACCACCCTGGCGCGCGAGACCGCGCTGCTGCTGGCGCGCCAGAACGGCCCGGCCAGCAAGTGGGCGCGTTTCAGCAAGCTCTATGCGTTCAACCACGGTCGCGCGCTGGCGGCGGTGGGCCGGCATGCCGAGGCGCTGGACATGTACGCCCGCGCCGAAGGGGAATGGCAGAAGATGCAGGCCGAGGCGCCCGCGCAGGGCAACGAGCTGCGCCTGGTGGTCATCGCGCTCAAGCGCGGCCTGTCGCTGCAGGCGTTGGGCCGGCGCGACGAGGCACGCGCGCAGCTCGTCCCGGTCGTGCCGCGCTACCAGGCCTGGGCGGCCGAGCCGGCATGGCGTCACACGGCGCTGGTCAACGGCGCTGAAGCGATGCTGGCCCTGGCTGAGCTGGCGTCGGGCGCTGCCGCTCGTGACTGGCAGCGCCAGGCCCGCGAGGCGCTCACGGCCGCGCACCAGATCAAGCCGTTGACCGGCGAGGCTGCCGAACTGCTCGAACGGGCGGGTGGGCCGCCATGAGGCTGATGCCTTGACGGTAGTGCCATCACCTCTCCCACTTGACCGGATTGCTCGTCCCCGGCTTGACGCGCCAGCAGCCGATGCTCCGTGCGCCTCACCGGTTGGGCGACATGCCTGCGGCCCGCAGGCGACTCAGTCCGCCTTCGCCCCGCTGCTGGCCACCAGCGTCTTGTACTTGGCCAGCTCGCTGGTCACCAGGTCGGCGAGCTCGGCGGGCGTGCCACCGGCCGGGTAGGCCATCAGGTTGGTCAGCACGACGCGCAGCTCGGTGCTTTCCAGCGCCTTGCGGAAGGCGGCATTGAGCTTGTCGATCACCGGCGCGGGCGTCCTGGCCGGGGCGAACAGGCCGAACCAGGTGTCGATGGCGAAGCCGCTCAGGCCGGCCTCGGCCATGGTCGGCAGCTCGGGCATGGCGTAGTTGCGCTTGGCGCTCGTCACCGCCAGGGCGGTGAGCTTGCTGGCGCGGATGTTGGCCGCAGCCGAAGCCAGGTTGTCGAAGTTGAAGGTCACCTGGCCGCTCAGCAGGGCGATCTGCGCCGCGGCCGCGCCCTGGTAGGGCACGTGGTTGAACTTGAGCTGTGCCATGGTCTTGAGCAGCTCGCCGGCCAGGTGGCCGGCGCTGCCGTTGCCGCCCGAGCCGTAGTTCAGCTCGCCCGGGTTGCGCCGCGCGTAGGAGATGAGGTCGGCCACGTTGTGGATGGCCAGGCGTTCGGCGTTCTCGGCGTTGAGCACCAGCACGTTGGGTACGCGTGCCACCAGGGTGATGGGGGCGAAGTCCTTCTGCGCGTCATAGGGCAGCTTGCTGTACAGCCAGGGGTTGATGGCGTGGGTGGCCACCGCGCCCATGACGATGGTACGGCCGTCGGGTGCGGCCTTGGCGACCAGGTCGGCGCCTATGCTGCCTCCGGCGCCGGGCTTGTTCTCGACCACGACCGGGCCGATGAACTCGCGCGCCTGGTTGGCCATGGCACGGGCGATGGTGTCCAGCGGGCCGCCGGGCGGGTAGGGCACGACCAGGCGGATGGCCCCGCCCTGCTGCGCCTGGGCGGCGGTGGACGACAGGCCCAGCAGGCCGGTGGTGCTGGCGGTGGCAGTGGCGGCCAGGCCGGCCAGATGGGTCAGGGCGGAGCGACGTTGCATGGCAGTGGGGGGCGCGCGGACAGGCGCGGCGGGGACAGTGCGTGATGCAGCCAGTATCCGCCTGCCGAGGCGGTGCGCACACGCGCAAGCGCGGGACCGGGCCGGCGTGGAACGTGACGTGCGTCAGGGTCTGGCGCCAGTCTGAAGCCGGCTTCAGGCTGGCGCGCGCCGCGCCGGCAGCCTCAGGCTCGGGCGAAGAAGCGCTCGACCAGCTCGAACTGCGTCGCCACGTTGAGCGCCGGGGCGTGGCCGCAGCCGGCGATGGTGACCAGTTCGGCGCGCGGGCCGCGGCGCGTCATCTCGTCGGCGGTGTCGGCCAGCAGCAGGTCGCTGCGTTCGCCGCGCAGGCACAGCACGGGCAGGTCGGCGTCCAGGCTGTCCCACTCGTGCCAGCGGGCGTAGTCGTCGGCGTGGTGGGTGAACTGCATCACCATGGCCGGGTCGTAGTGCGGCGTGACGCGCCCGTCGGGCAGGCGGCGCACGCTGGTCTCGGTGAGGCGGCGCCACTGCGCGTCGCTCAAGTGCCCGTAGGGCGCGTAGATCTGGCGGAAATAGGCCTCAAGCTCGCCCACCGTGGCAAAACTCGCCGGGCTGCCGGCGTAGCTGCGGATGCGCTCGATCGCCGGCTGCGCCAGCTGCGGGCCGATGTCGTTGAGCAGCAGTTTCGAGATGCGCCCGCGCAGCCGCCCGGCCGCCGCCACCAGACCGATGGCGCCGCCCATCGAGGTGCCCAGCCACAGGCACTGCGCGATGCCGAGCTGGTCGAGCAGGCTCTCGGCCAGGCGGGTGTAGAAGTCCAGGCAGTACTCGCTGGCCGGCTCGGGGCTCCACTGGCTCAGGCCCCGGCCGATGGTGTCGGGGCAGATCACGCGCCAGCGCTCGGCCAGGTGGGCGGCGATGTCGTCCATGTCGCGGCCGGTGCGCGCCAGGCCGTGCCAGGCGATGACGGTGCCGGCGCTGGCGTGTTCTGCGCCCCATTCCATGAAGTGGATCTCGCGCCCCAGGCAGCTCAGATAGCGGGAAGTACAGCGCATGTGTCGAATCCTGCAGGTGCCATGACGTGCCATGCCAGGCCGTCAGGCGGGTCGGCGGGTCGGCATGGCACGCAGCCGCCCGACGATGCCGCTCGGGAAGTGGTAGACCGAGAGCACGAACAACACCCCCAGCCAGAGCAGCCAGCGGTCGGGCGTGACGATGCCGGCGATCACCGGCAGGCCGGCCACCGCCGCCTCGCCCAGCTTGAGCAGATCCTGCAGATAGTTCTGCGCCAGCACGAAGAGCACCGAGCCCAGCACCGCGCCGTACAGCGTGCCCATGCCGCCGATGACGACGATGAGCAGGATGTCCAGCATGATCTCGAACGACAGCGTCGTCTCCGGCCCGGTGTAGCGCAGCCAGATGGCCAGCAGCGCGCCGGCCAGCGTGGCGAACAGCGCCGCGATGACGTTGCTGAGCGTGCGGTACACGACGGTGCGGTAGCCGATGGCCTCGGCGCGGAAGTCGTTTTCACGGATGGCCTGCAGCACCCGGCCGAAGGGCGAGTTGACGATGCGCAGCAGGGCCAGGAAGAGCGCCAGCGCGGCGAAGAACAGCAGGTAGTAGGCAAACACGCGGCCGTTCAGGGCGCTGCCCTCCCACAATTCGAAGCCGGGGCCGAGCACGACGGGTGGCTTGAACGACAGGCCATCCTCGCCGCCGGTGAAGTCCGACAGCTGCGAGGCCAGGGTCTGGAAGGCGCTCGCCACCGCCAGGGTGATCATGGCGTAGAAGATGGCTTTCACCCGCAGCGAGAACAGGCCGATCAGCAGCGACAGCAGCAGCGACAAGGCCAGCGCCGCGCCCAGGCCGACGCCCAGCGCGGCCCAGCCCGGGCCCATCTTCGTGCTGGCGATCGCCACGCCGTAGGCGCCGATGCCGAAGAACATGGTGTGGGCAAAACTCACGATGCCGGTGTAGCCCAGCAGCAGGTCGTAGCTGGCCACCAGCACGATGAAGACCAGCATCTTGGCCGCTACGGCCAGCGCCTTGCTGCCGGTCAGCCACCAGGGCGCCGTCGCCAGCCCGACCAGCAGGACGATGAGCAGCAGGCCCAGCCAGCGGTTGCGCGGCAGGTCGTGAGAGAGGAGTCGGTTCAGGAACATGGTGTTGTTGTCGTCCGCCCGCTCACCGGCTGGTCACCGGATACAGCCCGCGCGGGCGCCACAGCAGGATGGCGACCATGAGCCCGATGTTGGAAAAGAGCGCCAGCTTGGGCGCCAGGAAGCCGGTGTAGTTGGCCATCAGCCCCACCAGCAGCGCGCCGACGAAACAACCCAGCGTCGAACCCAGCCCGCCGATGATGATGACGATGAAGATCAGCACGTTGACCTGGGCGCCGATCTGCGGCGTCACGTTCTGCTGGTACAGACCCCACAACACGCCGCCCAGGCCGGCCAGCGCCGAGCCAGCCGCGAACACACCCACGAACAGGCGGCTGACGCGGTAGCCCAGGGCCTCGACCATCTCGCGGTCCTGCACGCCGGCGCGCACCAGCAGGCCGAGCTTGGTGCGGTTGAGCGCCCACAGCAGCCCGCCCAGCACGACGGCGCCGATCACCACGGCCAGCACGCGCAGCTTCTCGACCGGTGCGCCCATGGAGCCCACCGGCAGCAGCCAGGCGCCGCGCAGCAGCTCGGGCAACTGCAGGCTGAGCTGAGCCGGGCCCCAGATGACCTTGATCAGCTCCTCGCCGACGATCATGCCGCCCATGGTGATGAGGATCTGTTTTAAGTGCATGCCGTACACCGGCCGCACGATGACGCGTTCGAACACCAGGCCGACCAGGCCGGTGAGCAGCGCGGCGATCAGCAGCGCCAGCAGCACCGCGCCGACCTGCGCGGCCACCGAGGCGCCCGGCGCCATCCATGCAAGCAGCGGGCTCCAGGGCGCACCCAGCAGGCTGGTGGCGATGTAGGCGCCCAGCGCGATGAACACGCCGTGGCCGAAGTTCAGCACGTCCATCAGGCCGAACACGAGCGTGAGGCCCGAGGCGATGATGAACACGATCATGCCCATGGCCAGCCCGGCCACGCTGAGCGTGAGCCAGGTCGAGGTGGAGCCCACCAGCGGCAGGCCGAGCACGAGCAGGGCGACCAGCAGGCCGAGCGGCACGAGGTCCAGCCGCGCCTTGGGGATGGCGTCGGGCGTGGCGGCCGCGCCAGCGGCGGGCGTGACCGGCGGGGTGGCGACGGCGTTCATTGGTGTGCTCCCAGCGCCAGGCCGAGCAGGCGCTGCTGCAGGGCGTCGTCGGCGGCCAGTGCGGCCATGGCGCCGGCGTGCACGACGCGGCCGTTGTCCATCACCGCCACGGTGTCGCCCAGGGCCCTGGCCATGGCGAAGTTCTGTTCCACCAGCAGCAGGGTGGTGCGCTGGCGCTTGAGTTCGGCAAAGGCCTCGGTCATGTGGGCGACGATGGCGGGCGCCAGGCCCTTGCTGGGTTCGTCGATGAGCAGCAGCTCGCGCGGCTCGATGACGGCGCGTGCCACGGCCAGCATCTGCTTCTGCCCGCCCGAGAGCTTGCCGGCCGGGTAGAGCCAGAACTTCTTCAGCGCCGGGAAGATGCTGAAGATCCAGTCCAGCCGGGTCGTGTCCAGCTCGTCGATGCGGCGAGCACCGCGTGCGGCGAGCAGCATGTTCTCGGCCACGGTCAGGTCGGCAAAGATGCCCATGGCCTCGGGCACGTAGGCGATGCCCAGGCGCGCGATGTCGGGCGTCACCACGCCGGCCGCGCCCGCGCCACCGATGGCCCGGCCCTTGAACGTGACGCTGCCGGCACTGGCCTGCCACAGGCCCATGATGGTGCGCAGCGTGGTGCTCTTGCCCGCGCCGTTGCGGCCCAGCAGCATGGTGACCTGGCCGGTCGGCACCTGCAGGTCGACGCCGTGCAGGATGTGATACGCGCCGATGTGGGTGTGCACACCGGTGAGCTGAAGCAGCGCGGTGGAAGCACTCATGCCTCGGCCCCCGCCACGGCCGCCGTGCCGAGATAGGCCTGCTGCACCACCGGGCTGGCGATGACCTCGGCGGGATCGCCGTCGGCCACCAGCTCGCCCATGTGCAGCACGACGATGCGGTCGGCCAGTTCGCGCACCACGTCCATCTTGTGTTCGACCAGCAGGATGGTGCGGTCGCGGCGATGCTTGAGCAAACGGATGAGGTCGAGCACCACGGGCACCTCGTCCACGCTCATGCCGGCGGTGGGTTCGTCGAAGAGGTAGACCTTGGGGTCCAGCGCCATCAGCAGCGCCACCTCCAGCTTGCGCTGGTCACCGTGCGGCAGGGCGGCGGCGGGGGCCTCGGCCTTGTCGGCCAGGCGCACGCTGGCGAGGATGGAACGGGCCTCGGCGATCCAGTCGGCATGGTCCCGCCAGATGCGCATGAGGTCGAGCGCGCCGGCATGCCAGCTGTTGCTGCGGCCACTCACACGCGCCTGGATGGCCAGGCGCACGTTCTCCAGCACCGTGAGGTTGGGGAAGAGCTGGGTGAGCTGGAAAGCCCGGCCCAGCCCCTTGCGGGTGCGCAGCGGTGCGGGCAGCCGGCTGATGTCTTCACCATCCAGCCAGACCTCGCCCGAGCTGGCCGGCAGCTGGCCCGAGACGAGGTTGAAATAGGTGGTCTTGCCCGCGCCATTGGGGCCGACGATGGCGGTGAGCGTGCCCGGCGCGAAGGCGCAGGACACGGCGTTCACCGCCACATGGCCACCGAATCGCACGGTGAGGGCGCGGGTTTCGAGCACGTCAGATCAGGGTTCGAGGTGGGCCATCAGCGCTTGTTCTTGATCGGCACGTTGATCTCCTCGGGCTTGATCTCGCGCACCAGCTCCGGGATGGCCCAGGTCACCTTGGGGTCGACCTTGATCTTGAAGTGGTACATGCTCTGCATCGCCTGGTGGTCTTCCTTGCGGAAGGTCATGCGGCCCTTGGGCGTGTCGAAGCTCATGCCTTCCATGGTGGTGATGAGCTTCTCGGTGGCGCTGTCGCCATTCGTCTTCTTCAGCGCCTCGACCACCGCCATGGCGGCCGACATGCCGCCGGCGGTGAAGAAGTCCGGCGGGGCGTTGAAACGCTTCTGGTGCTCGGTGACGAGCCACTGGTTGGCCGGGTTCTTGGGGATCTCGTAGTAGTAATAGGCCGCGCCTTCCATGCCGGCAAAACGCTTGTAGTCGGCCATGGCGGGCAGGATGTTGCCGCCGCTGGCCACCTCGATGCCGAAGCGGTTCTGCAGGTCGGCATCGGCGAGCTTGGCAAAGGGATTGGAGGCACCGGCCCAGATCACCCAGATCACCTTGCGGCCGGGCTTGTCCTTGAGCGCATCGACGATGCGCAGGATGCCGGGGGTGTAGTCCGTCGTGGTGGGCGGCAGGTACTCCTCGTGGCCGACCTTGGCCGCCTTGAGCGCGTCCTTGAAGGCCTTGACGCCGTCGCGCCCGAAGGCGGAATCCTGGCCCAGCGTGGCGATGGTCACGCCGGCCTTGTCCAGGGCCACGCCGTTGCTGATCGCGTCCTGCGAGCTGTTGCGTCCGGTGCGGAAGATGTAGCGGTTCCACTTGTCGCCGGTGATGGCGTCGGCCACGGCGGGCTCGACGATCAGCAGCTTCTTGTATTCCTCGGCCACCGGCAGCATGGCCAGGGCCACGCCCGAGCTGGTCGGGCCGACGGCCAGATCCACCTTGTCGTCGGCGTAGGCGGCGGCCAGCAGGTTCTTGCCGTTGTCGGGCTTGCCTTGGTCGTCCTTCTCGATCACGCTGATCTTGCGGCCGGCCACGGTCATGGTGCCGCCGGTGGCGTATTCCAGGCCCATCATGAAGCCGGCGGCGGTCTGCTTGCCGTAGGCCTCCAGCGGGCCGGTCTTGCTGTAGATGTGAGCGATGCGCAACTCCTTGCCGGCCTGGGCCAGGGCACTGGCGGGCAGCAGGCCGGCGGCGCCGACGGCGAACAGGCTGGCCGCGGCGCAGGCAGCGGACACGAGGGTGCGGCGGGCGTGGGCGGACTTCTGGGTGCTGGCGGTGCGGTGGGGCATGGATGCGTCTCCTCGGGTGGGGAGCGCGCGACCGGGTGCCGCGCGGCTCGACCGCGCATCAGATCGCAAAGCCCGTGCCGGAACGCACGCCAGATGTGTCAGCCTAGGGAAAATCCTGAGGGGATTGACCCGTGGCCAGGCTGAGTGCCATTCAGCCCGGCGGCAGGTCCAGGGGGATGTCCGCCAGCAGTTCGCCGTCGCGGCCCAGGCCTGCGCGTCCGGCGTGGGGGTGGGCCCGCACCGGCGCGCCGGCACCCTGCGTCGCGTGGGACAGCGGCGAGCCCAGCAGGCCGGCGCCGCGGGCGTACGCCCGTTCGACGCGGGCGATCTGCAGTTCGTAGCCGGCATACCACCAGTCCTGGCCGGCCTGCTGGGCGACGCGGTGTTCGCTCACCTGCCGCCAGGCCAGGATGTCGGCCTCGCTGCGCCAGTAGCTCACCGTGATGCCCAGGCCGTCGGCGCCGCGCGCCGTGTGCATGCCCAGGTAGCCCGGCTGCCGCGCTGCCAGTGCCACCATGTGTTCGGCCATCAGGGCATAGCCGGCGCGGTCGCGCCCGTTGCGCAGCGAGGTGAAGATCACCACGTAGTACGGCGGTTGAGGGCCCTGGTGCTCGGGCGAGCCGGTGCCGGCGCGCGGCTCGATCGTCGACTCGCCGGCATTCAGCAACTGCAGGGTGATGGGGCTCAGGCGGTCGTTCACGGCGCGGCTCATGTTGGAGAAATGATCACATTCGACTGAATGTCGGGCATAACGTCCGATTATTGATCATTCATGATGGCCGCCGCCACCCGCTCACTCGACCGGTGGCGTGTCCAGCATGGCCAGCTTCTCGTACAGGGTGGCGCGGGCGATGCCCAGCATGCGTGCGGCGGCGACCTTGTTGCCGTGCGTGGCGACCAGCGCGGCCCGGATGGCGCGTGCCTCCAGTTCGGCGATGGCCTGCGGCAGCGTGGTCTGCAGCAGGGCGTGGTCGTCGGGTACACCGGGGCCCGTGGCCGCAGCCACCGGCAGGCTGTGCGGCGCAGGCACCAGGGTGGAGAACTCGCCCGGCTGGCTGGTGACGAAGGCCCCCAGCGGCACCGGACCGCTGTCGCCGCCCACCAGCTGGCCGGCGGCGTAGCCCAGCGTGCCCGGCACGGTCACGGGCACCAGGCGCGGCAGCACGGCGTTGAAGTGTTCGGCATTGAGCAGCAGCTCGTCGTTGAGCAGGCAGACCTGCTCGAGCACGTTGCGCAGCTCGCGGATGTTGCCCGGCCAGCTGTGGCGCGCCAGCAGCGTCAGGCCGTCGTGGCTGATGGCGCGGTGGGCCTGGCCGCTGCGCCGGGCGATGTCGTCCAGCAGTGCCTCGACCAGGGCCTCCATGTCGCCCAGGCGTTCGCGCAGCGGTGGCAGGCGCAGCGGCAGCACGTTGAGGCGGTAGTACAGGTCGGCGCGGAACTGCCCGCTCGCCACCATGGCCGGCAGGTCGCGGCTGGTGGCGGCGAGCAGCCGCACGTCGATCTTGTGCACGCGGTTGCTGCCCAGGGGTTCGACCTCCTGCTCCTGCAGCACGCGCAGCAGCTTGCTCTGCAGCGCCAGCGGCATGTCGCCGATCTCGTCGAGGAACAGCGTGCCGCCATCGGCCAGCTTGAACTTGCCGTCGCGGCCCTTGCGTTCGGCGCCGGTGTAGGCGCCCGGGGCGACGCCGAAGAACTCGGCCTCCAGCAGCGTGTCGGGCACGGCGGCGATGTTGACCGCCACGAAGGGGCCCGCGGCGCGGTGCGAGGCGGCGTGGATGGCCTGCGCCAGCAGCTCCTTGCCGGTGCCGGTCTCGCCCAGCAGCAGCACGGTGGAGTCGGTCGCCGCCACGCGGCGCGCCTGGCGCTTGGCTTCCATGGCCGGCGCGCTGCTGCCGATGAAGCTGGCGATGGTGTATTTCGGCCGGCGCTGCTCGGCCAGCTGGCGGCGCGCGTCGTCGAGCTCGCGCTGCAGCCGCGCGAACTTGTTCATGAGCGGCTGCATGGTGGTCTCGGGGTGGTCCAGCAGCACCAGGCCCAGCGCGCCGATCACCTGCCCGGCGGCGTCGCGCAGCGGCAGGCGGCTGACCAGGAAGGTGCCGGCCTGGTTGGTCAGCAGGTCCACCAGCATGGCCTGGCCGGTCTCGATGACCTGGGCCATGAGCGAGTTGGGCACGACCTCCTCGACGCGGCGGCCGACGAACTCGTCCTCGTGCGCGAAACCCAGGGCAGGCAGGAAGCGCTTGTAGCCGTCGCTGATCCAGACGATGCGGTGGTTCTGGTCGACCACCATCATGCCCATGGCGTTGCTGGCCAGGGTGTCGAACATCGACTGCGCGGCCAGCTTGAGCACGGCCGCAGCGTCCAGCCCGGCGTCCAGGCCGTTCGTGGTTCCACCGTCGGTCGAGGTGGGCAGATTCTGGGGCGCAGGCATGGGTGATCGGGAACCAGTCAGGCACGAAGCAACAAGTCGCAAATGTAACTTGATGCTTCATGGGACAGGGCCGGTCATCTGGTAACCGAGTACCCCAGGCCGTCGTCAACTGGCCACGAAAATCTGATATGAGGACGTTTTCCGTCCGCAGTTCTGCTGATTTCTGCCGGAAATCATCAAAGTGGAAACACCTGCCCCAGCCTGCACCGCCACCGCTGACGCCTGCGCCGTTCAGGCAGGCTGGGTGACTGCCCAGGCTGGCGGCGGTGCCGGCACGGTCTGCTCGCCCGGCCAGCCGGCGGCCTGCAGGGCGGCCATGCGGGCGTGGTCGAGCGCACGCGACAGCTCCGGTCCGCTGCGGCCCTCGACGCGGGCGCGCGCGATAACGGCGCTGGCGTCGACCGCCTGGGTCAGCTCCAGCGCGCGGGCCAGGCGTTCGCGCTGCGGGTAGGCGGCCTCGGCCTGGCCGGTGTGGCCGCGCGCGTCGCATTCGCAGGCCTGCAGCAGCTCGGCGTAGCGGTCGGGGCGGCGCCAGGCGTCGCTGCGCTGCTGCAGGCGCAGCACCTCGGCGGCGTCGAGCCCGCCGCCGCGGTGCACCTCGGTGTGCTCGCGTGCCGCCAGCTCGGCCAGCTCGCGCAGCGCGGCCGGCACGCGCAGGCGCTGCGACAGCGGGCGCAGCAGCTCGGCACCACGCGCCTCGTGGCCGGGGTGGTCGGGCCAGGCCGCGCCGGGTGTCAGGCCCTTGCCCAGGCCCAGGCCCAGGCAGGCGTAGCGCACCGGCAGCGGCACGCCCTGGCGGGCGGCCAGGTCCAGGGTCTGCAGCAGGTGCTGGCCAGCGTCCTCGAGCAGGCCGGCGCCGGTCTGCGGATCGGCGCCGGGCGGACCGGCGAGGGGCTGGACACGCTGCGGCACGCCGAACAGGCGGTCGACCTCGGGCAGCAGGCGGGCCAGCGCGCCGCACTCGCGCAGCACCTCGAACAGGCGCGAGGGGCGCGCCTCCATCAGGCCGCGCGCGATCTCCTGCCACACGCGTTCGGCCACCAGGGCGTCGACCTCGCCGGCCTGCACCATCTGGCGGCACAGCGCCAGCGTGGCCGGGGCGACGCTGAAGTCGGGCCAGCGCGCCGCGAAACGCGCCAGGCGCAGGATGCGCACCGGATCCTCGCCGAAGGCCGGGCTGACGTGGCGCAGCACGCGCAGGCCCAGGTCGCGCGCGCCGCCGTGCAGGTCGATCAGGCGGTCGCGGTCGTCCATCGCCATGGCGTTGATGGTCAGGTCGCGGCGCACCAGGTCGTCCTGCAGCGTCACCTCGCGCCCGGCGTGGAAGACGAAGCCGTGGTAGCCCGGCGCACGCTTGCGCTCGGTGCGCGCCAGGGCGTATTCCTCGTGCGTCCTGGGGTGCAGGAAGACCGGGAAGTCGCGCCCCACGGGCGTGTAGCCGGCCTTGATCATGTCCTCGGGCGTGGCACCGACGACGACCCAGTCGCGGTCGCCCGCCGGCTGGGGCTCGCCCCGGTCGGCGGCGAGCAGGCGGTCGCGCACGGCGCCTCCGACGAGATAGGTCTGCATGATTCCAGTGTAGGTCGCGCCCTGGGCCGGCCGGCGGCCCGACCGGGGCGGCAAGGCAAGCAGGTGTTGCCGCGGCGCCGGGGGGCGGCGGGGTGGGGTCTCAGGGCAGCTCGCGGTTCTCGGGCGGGGCCTCGGGCGGGCGCGGACCGACCGGCGGGCTCAGGCGCGGACGCAGGCTGGCGCTGGTCTGCTCGGTCATGAGGGCGCTGTAGTACGCCGCGTTGGACAGCACCTTCTTGACGTAGTCGCGCGTCTCGTTGAACGGGATGGTCTCGGCCCAGGCTGCCACCTCCATCACCGGGCCCTCGCGCCAGCGCCGCGAGCGCCCCGGGCCGGCGTTGTAGGCCGCCAGCGCCAGCGCCTGGCTGCCGCCGAAGTCGTCCAGCACCATGCGCAGGTAGGTCGTGCCTATGCGCAGGTTGGCCTGGCGCTCGGTCAGCATGTCAGGGTGGAACTTCATGCCCAGCTGGCGTGCCACATGTCTGGCGGTGGGCACGATGACCTGCATCAGCCCGGCCGCGCCGGCGCCCGAGCGGGCGGCGTGGGCGAAGCGCGATTCCTGCCGGATCAGGCCGTAGACCAGCGCCGGGTCGAGCGGCGCGCCCTCCACCTGGGCCACCGCGGCCATCAGCTCGGCGCGGTAGGGTTGCGGGAAGCGCAGGTTCAGGTCGACTTCCTGGCGCGTGCGTTCGGCCGCGGCGATGCAGCGGTCCCAGACCTCGCGCTCGCAGGCCATGCGCGCGGCGGCCAGCAGCTCGCGGTCGCCCAGCTCGCGCAGGGTGTAGTTCCATTCGCGCCGGCCCTCGTCGTTCAGGCCCAGGGCGATGAGGGCCAGGGCGCGGCGCAGGCCGGGGTGGTTGGCGACCGCGCTGCGTTCGGCGTCGGTGCTGGGCTGCGGCGCGGGCGGCAGCGCCTGGGTGCGGCCGAGCTGCTCGTTGGCCAGCTGGCCGTAGAAGCTGAGCTGGCCGGCGATGCGCTCGAGCAGCAGCTGGCCGGCGATGCGCAGGCCGTCGCCGGTGGGGCCGGGGTCGGCGACGGCGAGCAGGGCGCGTGCCTTCCAGTACACCCAGGTGGGGTCGAGCTGCTCGACCGGGCTCATGCGCGTCACGGCCTGCAGCACACGTTGCCAGCGCTGCGGGTCGGTGGCGCGCAGCGCGGCGCGCAGCCGCCAGGCCAGGGTGTCGTCGCTCCAGTCGAACACCGGGTCGGACGCGCTGCCCAGCTCGATGGCGCGCTGGAACCACGCTTCCGACTCGGGCAGCATCTTCTGCGCGGCCTGCTTGGCCACGGCGCTCCAGGCCCAGGCGGCGGTCTCGGCGCGCAGCACGCCCTGCCAGCGTTCGCCCAGCTGGGCGGCGGCCAGGGCCGGCTCGGTGATGGCCCAGCGCGCCAGCGCCAGCGCGACCAGCTCGGCGCCGCCGGCCTGGCGCAGCAGCGCCTCGCCACGCCGGGCGAGGAAACGCGGCGGCTGTTCGAACAGCTCGGACGCCACGGTGGCCGGCGTCAGCCCGGCCAGCGCGCCGCCCAGCGTCAGGCTGGTGCTGCCCGCGGCGCCACCCGCCTCGGTCGCTGCAGGCGCGCTGGCGGGCGCCGCGCCGCCGGCCTGCACCGCCCCAGCGGCCGTCAGCGCCGGGTCGGCCAGCAGCTCCAGCACCTGGCGCATGACGCGCGGGCGGCCGAACTCGGCGGCGTGGCGTGCGCGTGTCCACAGGTCGGCCGGTGTCAGCACGCCCGCAGGCAGCAGGGTCTGGGCCATGTAGCGGCAGCCCTCGTCGCCGTCCTTCTGCGCCAGCCAGGCGGTGCGGGCGGGCTGGCGCACGTCCTCGCCCAGCAGGTGGCGCACCACCAGGCCGTAGCAGACCACCTCGCGGTCGTCGGCCATGCGGAAGCGCGGCTGCTCGACGGCGAAGTTGCGCCAGTCGCGCCGCC
>JBJOKY010000263.1:0-10948 GCA_046045865.1 Pseudomonadota bacterium
GCGCCAGATCGCGCACGACGGCGCGGTCCATCCGGTCTGGGCCGGCGTGCCCGACGGCGCCTGGTTCTACTTCGTCCACAGCTACCACGCCTGCCCGGCCGACGCGCGGCACGCCGCCGGCGAGACCGACTACGGCGACGCCTTTACCTGCGCGGTGGCCCGGGATAACATTTTCGCGACCCAGTTCCACCCCGAGAAAAGCGCCGACCACGGCCTGGCCCTGTACCGCAACTTCCTGGCCTGGAAGCCCTGACCGCGCCTCGCGGTCCCCCTCGCGAGCCTTCCCTTTTCCCTCAACCGCAACCGCAACCCTGCGCATCCAGCCATGCTGCTGATCCCGGCGATCGATCTCAAAGACGGCAAGTGTGTCCGCCTCAAACAGGGCGACATGAACGACTCCACCACCTTCGGGGACGATCCGGCCGTCATCGCGCGGCGCTGGCTCGACGCCGGCGGCCGCCGCCTGCACCTGGTCGACCTCAACGGCGCCTTCGCCGGCAAGCCGGTCAACGCCGGCGCGATCAAGTCGATCCTGGCCGAGGTCGACGGCCGCATCCCGGTGCAGCTCGGCGGCGGCATCCGCGACCTCGACACCATCGAGCGCTACCTGGATGCCGGCATCGGCTACGTCATCATCGGCACCGCCGCGGTCAAGAACCCCGGCCTGCTGCGCGACGCCTGCTCGGCCTTCCCCGGCCACATCATCGTCGGCCTGGACGCCAAGGACGGCAAGGTCGCCACCGACGGCTGGAGCAAGCTGACCGGCCACGAGGTGGTCGATCTGGCGAAGAAGTTCGAGGACTACGGCGTCGAGAGCGTCATCTACACCGACATCGGCCGCGACGGCATGCTCTCGGGCATCAACATCGAGGCGACCGTGCGCCTGGCGCAGGCGCTGAAGATCCCGGTGATCGCCTCCGGCGGCCTGTCCAACATCGCCGACATCGAGGCGCTGTGCGCGGTCGAGAAGGAAGGCGTCGAGGGCGTCATCTGCGGCCGCTCGATCTACACCGGCGACCTCGACTTCGCCGCGGCGCAGGCGCGTGCCGACGAACTCAACGGCGCATGACATGACGACCCCCACGCTCCCTTCGCCCGCTGCCCCTCGAGGGGGCGCCGCCCGGCTTGGGGCGGCCCGGCGCGCGGGCTAGGCCTTCTCCGTGCTCGCCAAACGCATCATTCCCTGCCTCGACGTCACCGGCGGCCGGGTCGTCAAGGGCGTCAACTTCGTCGAGCTGCGCGATGCCGGCGACCCGGTGGAGATCGCCGCGCGCTACAACGAGCAGGGCGCCGACGAGCTGACCTTCCTCGACATCACCGCCACCAGCGACGGTCGCGACCTCATCCTGCACATCATCGAGGCGGTGGCTTCGCAGGTCTTCATCCCCCTCACGGTCGGCGGTGGCGTGCGCACGGTGGAAGACGTGCGCCGCCTGCTCAACGCCGGCGCGGACAAGGTGAGCTTCAACTCCGCCGCGGTGGCCAACCCCCAGGTGATCCGCGACGCCAGCGAGAAATACGGCGCCCAGTGCATCGTGGTGGCCATCGACGCCAAGCGCCGCGTGGGCGAGGACCTGGCCGCCAAGGGCCCGGGCTGGGACGTCTACACCCACGGCGGGCGCAAGAACGTGCACCTCGACGCCGTGGCCTGGGCGCGCCAGATGGCCGACTACGGCGCGGGCGAGATCCTGCTCACCAGCATGGACCGGGACGGCACACGCATAGGCTTCGACCTCGAACTCACCCGCGCAGTGGCCGACGGCGTGCCGGTGCCGGTCATCGCCTCGGGCGGCGTGGGCAGCCTGGACCACCTGGCCGACGGCGTGCAGCAGGGCGGCGCCGACGCCGTGCTGGCCGCCAGCATCTTCCACTACGGCGACCACACGGTGGCCGAGGCCAAGGCGGTGATGGCGGCGCGGGGCATCCCGGTCAGGCTCTGATGCCCGCCCGGCAGGGCAGCTTAGAAGTGTCCTCTGGCAGCACAAGGCAGCACGTGCTCAACCCAGCAGACGGATCACCAGGCATTCGAACAGGGGCCTGGCGCGCCAGGCGGCCAGTGCGTCCGCGGCAAAACGGCGACCGACGGCGGTGATGCGGTAGTAGCGCAGATGGGTGAATCCGGCCGGGTTGTCGAATTCGGCGACCAGGCCGTACTCCACCAAGGGGGGAAACGACCAGCGCAGGCGAACCCCGTCGAGCACGCAGGCATCCCACGCGTCATCGAGCACGACGATGACGCCGCCTCGTTGCAGCGCTGCATGCGCGTCAATGAACTCGCCGCGGCTGACAAGGGTGGGCTTGGGCTTGACCATGTCGTCAACATAACCAAGTCCGCTGTAAGTAGCCGCAACCATTGCCTGCACTCGGCTCAGGGGAAAGTGGGGGCAGGCCTAGCCTTGTGCTGCCAGCGGTACGACTGAAGGCGATGCCCCCCGGGATCGCCCGTTCCGGCTTCAGACAATGCCGTTCCTGATCGCGTAGACCGTCAGCTCGGAGTTGTTCGTCAGCCCGAGCTTTTCCAGCACCCGGGCGCGGTAGACGCTCACGGTCTTGGGGCTGAGGGTGAGTTCCTCGGCGATGTCGGACAGGCGCTTGCCCGAGGCGATCATCACCAGCGTCTGCAGTTCGCGGTCGGAGAGTTTCTCGTGCGCGGCCTCGCTGGCCGGCTGGGTGAGGTTCTCGACCAGCATCTGCGCCATCTCGGGCGTCACGTACTTGCGGCCCTGGGCCACGGTGCGCACCGCCGCCACGATCTGCGCCGCGTCGACGCCCTTGTTGACATAACCGTAGGCGCCGGCCCGCAGGGTGCGCAGGGCGTACTGGTCCTCAGGGTACATCGAGACGATGAGCACCTTGATGGGCGAGCCTTCCTCCTTCAGCGCATGCAGCACGTCCAGGCCGCTGCGCCCGGGCAGGTTGATGTCCAGCACCAGCACGTCGCAGGTGGTGCTGCGCAGCAGGGCACGCAGTTCGCCGTAGTCGCCGGCCTCGCCGACCACTTCGAGGTCGGGCTGTTCGGTCAGGGTGTCGCGGATGCCCCGGCGGATCAGGGCATGGTCGTCGCACAAGACGATGCGGGTCATCGATGCTCCGGGCTGGGTCGTCGTCGGATGGTCAGATCATGCAGTATCAGGCGTGGCGGCCGGGTGCGAGGGTGTGCCGTCGCAAGTGCAGGCTGCTGCGCAGCTCACAGCTCGCCCCAGCGCGAGGGGTCGTGCACGCCGTTGCCGTTGCCGCCACCCTCGCCGTCGCCGTCCGCGCCCGCGCCGGCCTCGATCGGGATGGACAGGATGAGCGTCGTGCCGTTGGCCGTGCTGGACAGATCGACCCAGCCGCCCACCGTGCCGGCGCGTTCATGCAGGCCGCGGATGCCGAAGGAGCGTGCCTTGGCCAGGTCCTGCGCCGACAGGCCGCGGCCGTTGTCGCTGATCTCCAGCGACATCACGCCGGCCGCCACCGTCAGGTCCACGCGCACCCGCGTCGCGCCGGCGTGCTTGCTGATGTTGGTGAGCGCTTCCTGCGCCGTGCGGTAGGCCACCAGCGGCACGCCTGGCGGCAGCTGCACCTGCTCGTGGCTGGTGCGAAAGAGCGTGACGACGTTGGTGCGTTTCTCGAAGCGCTGCGTCATCCACTGCAGCGCCGCCACCAGGCCTTGCTCGAGGATGGCGGGGCGCAGGTTGTGCATGATGCGCTGGCTGGCGTCGACCGCATGCTTGACCGTCTCGAGCGCCTGGCGCGCGCGTTCGGCGATGGCCGGCTGGCCGGCGTTGCGCGCGATCCAGGCCAGGTCGAACTTGACCGCGGTGAGCGAGCCGCCCACGTCGTCGTGGATCTCGCGCGCGATGGCGGCGCGCTCCATCTCGATCGAGGTCTGCAGATGCTGGGCCAGTTCGGACAGCCGGGTGCGCGAGCGCGCCAGCTCCGAATCGGCCGCAGCGCGTGCGCGCCGGCTCTCGCCGGCTTCCACCGCATGCAGCAGGGCGGGCACCAGGCGGGCCAGGTTGCTCTTGAGCAGGTAGTCCGAGGCGCCGTTGCGCATGGCCTCCACGGCCGTGTCCTCGCCGATCTCGCCCGACACCAGGATGAAGGGCAGGATGGCGTCGCGTGCGCGCAGCAGGTCCAGCGCTACCAGGCCGGAAAAACCCGGCAGGTTGTAGTCGGACAGCACGGCGTCCCAGGTCCGGTCCAGCGCGGCGACGAAGTCAGCCTCGGTGTCCACGCGGCGGATCTGGGCGTCGATGCCGCCGCGGCGCAGGTGGGCCAGCACCAGCTCGTGGTCGAGCTCGACGTCTTCCAGGTGCAGGATGCGCAGGCTGCGCGGCGTGCGCGCGGCGCTGGGGCGCGTGCCACCTGAGCCGGCGCCGGTGCTGGCGTCCAGCAGCCCCGGACGGGTGGTGGCGGCCCAGGACGGGGCCGGTGCGCCCGACACGGCAGGCAGGGATGGCAGCGGTGGTGCAGGTGCGTGCATGGTGAACGCCAGCGTAGCGCAAGGCGGGCCGGGGCGGCCGACGAGCCCCGCCCGAAGTGCGGAACTGGGCTGGCTTTCACCACGTGATCGGGTCAACGCCGAGATCGGGCTCAAGTCCGGCCTGCCGCACCCGAAAACACCGCCATCCCCATGCGTCCAAGCCGCCCATGCCTACCGCCGATGGAGTCGCCATGTCGAGTCTAGAAGTCCAGGCGGCCGCCCCGCAGCTCGTGCCATCGGCCATGCTCAACCTGATGGTGGCGGCCGAGATGCAGGACAACCTGCTCACTGCCAGCAACGACCTCGACCGCCTGCAGCGCCTGCTCAGCGACGCCAGCGAGTCGCTGCTGATGCATTTCTACGCCGCCAACCAGCGCCTGGGCACCTTGCTGCACCAGGGCGCCGCGTATCCGAACCTGGATACCTCGGCGCTGCACGACGCCATGCAGAACATGGCCGGCGCGGTGACGGCGCTGCAGTTCCAGGACATGGCGTCGCAGCTCATCCACCACACCAACCGGCGCCTGCGCAACTGCGTGGACCAGCTGGCGCGCGAGGCCATGGGCCCCGACCCGGAAGGTGAGGCCGTGGTCGAACAGGCACCGCAGCAGCCCAACCCGGTGACCCAGGACGAGATGGACGCCGGCTCGGTCGAGCTGTTCTGAATCACGCCGCGTCACCACCCATCCGGACACCCGCGCCCTGGCCCGCATCCTGCCCCACACACACACATTTCTCGGAGCTCACCATGCAATCTATCCTCGCTGTAGACGATTCCGCCTCGATGCGCCAGATGGTCTCGTTCACGCTCAAGAGCGCCGGCTACAGCGTGGTGGAGGCAGTCGACGGCCAGGACGCGCTCGAGAAGGCCGGCACGCGCAGCTTCGACCTCGTGCTCACCGACCAGAACATGCCGCGCATGGACGGCATCAGCCTGACCAGGAAGCTGCGCGAGTCGGCCCAGTTCAAGGCCACGCCCATCCTGATCCTGACCACCGAGTCGAGCGACCAGATGAAGCAGGCGGGCCGCTCGGCCGGCGCCACCGGCTGGCTGGTCAAGCCCTTCGATCCGACCAAGCTGATCGAGGTGATCAAGAAGGTCATCCGCTGAGACCGCGCCGACGACCGCGCGAGCCCCACGCCGCGCCCGTAGACGCGACCCCAAGCACGAGGACACCACCATGGCAGACATCACATCAGACAGCGGCAGCGGCGGCGCCGGCATCGACCTCAGCCAGTTCTACCAGGTCTTCTTCGAGGAAGCCGGCGAGAACCTGCAGCGCATGGAGCAGCTGCTCATCGAGCTGGACGTCGCCAGCGCCGACGACGAGGCGCTCAACGCCATCTTCCGCTGCGCGCACTCGATCAAGGGGGGGGCGGCAACCTTCGGCTTCTCGGATGTCGCCGAGCTGACGCACGAGATGGAGACGCTGCTGGACAAGCTGCGCCGTCACGAGCTGGCACCCACTGCGCGCATGGTCGACGTGCTGCTGGCCGCGGGCGACGCGCTGCGCGCCCAGCTGGGGCGGCACCAGGGGTCGGGGGCGGACGTGGTGGATACCAGCGAGCTGCTGGCGCACATCCGCGCCCTGGCCAGCGGCGAGGCAGCCCTGGCGCAGCAGCCAGCGATCAAGTCGTCCACGCCGGTGATGGCGCCGGTGGCGAGCGCGGAGCGCTTGCTAGAAATGCGCGTGGGGCCGCTCACTGATCTGCGACAGGCCGACAGCCTGGTCGAGCTGTTCAAGGAGATCACCGACCTGGGCCGCATCGAGGCGCTCGATCACGGCCAGTCGGTCGACGGCATGCGCCGCTTCAAGCTGGCGACACACGCGTCCGACGCCGATCTGCTGGATCTCTTCACCTTCCATGTGGCACGCGAACAGGTGCAACTGCTGCCTCTGGGCCCGGGTTACGGCTTCTATGCGGGCAACCCTGGCGCACCGGCCGAGGCTGCGCCAGCGCCTGACGCCGCACCGCTGGCCCCGCCGCCGGCCGCCGACGCCGGCTACGGCTTCTTCGACGACGCGCCCGGCGCGCCCGGCTCGGCCGCGCCGGTCGAGCACGCGCACGCGCCGACATCCGTCCAGCCGCTGGTCGAGCCGGTCGTGCCGCCCAGCCCGGCAGGGCAGGCGACCGCAGGCAAGGCAGCGTCCCGCCAGGACCGGGCCGGCGGTGCGACGCTTGATGCCCAGACCCTGCGTGTGTCGGTGGAAAAGGTCGACCAGCTCATCAACCTGGTGGGTGAACTCGTCATCACCCAGGCCATGCTGGCGCAGAACAGCCGCGACCTCGACCCGGTGGTCTACCAGCAGCTCGTGGCCGGCCTGAACGATCTGGACCGCAACACCCGCGACCTGCAGGAAGCGGTGATGTCGATCCGCATGATCCCCATGTCCACCGTGTTCAGCCGCTTCCCGCGCATGCTGCGCGACCTGGCCGGCAAGCTGGGCAAGAAGGTCGAGCTGGTCACGCTGGGCGAGGCCACCGAGCTCGACAAGGGCCTGATCGAGAAGATCACCGACCCGCTCACCCACCTGGTGCGCAACTCCTGCGACCACGGCATCGAATCCGGCGCCGACCGACTGGCCAGGGGCAAGCCCGAGCACGGCACCATCACCCTGTCGGCCTCGCACCAGGGCGGCTCGGTGGTGATCGAGGTGCGTGACGACGGCAAGGGCATGTCGCGCACCAAGCTGCTGAGCAAGGCGCGCGAACGCGGCCTGCACGCGCCCGACACGCTGACCGACCAGGAGGTCTGGGCCCTCATCTTCGAGCCCGGCTTCTCGACCGCCGAGGTGGTGACGGATGTGTCCGGCCGCGGCGTGGGCATGGACGTGGTCAAGCGCAACATCACCAGCCTGAACGGCACGGTCGAGATCGACTCGGCCGAGGGCTACGGCATGAGCGTCAAGGTGCGCCTGCCGCTCACCCTGGCCATCATGGACGGCATGAGCGTGGGCGTGGGCGACGAGGTCTACATCCTGCCGCTGGCCTCGGTGGTGGAAAGCTTCCAGGTCACCGACAAGACCATCAAGACCATCGGCGGCTCGGGCCGCGTGGTGCAGGTGCGCGACGAGTACATGCCGGTCATCGAGCTGGAGCGCGTGTTCGACGTGCCGCGCTTCGACTTCGAGCGTGTGGCCAACATCATGGTCGTCGTCGAGGCCGAAGGCGGGCGCGTCGCCCTGCTGGTGGACGAGCTGCTCGGCCAGCAGCAGGTGGTGGTGAAGAACCTCGAGGCCAACTACCGCAAGGTGACCGACGTGTCGGGCGCCACCATCATGGGCGACGGCCGCGTCGCCCTCATCCTGGACACCGGCTCGCTGGTGCGCCGCTCGCGCCACTGACGTTGGCGCGCCTTCGACTCCTTCACTCCTCCCTGCGGACGCCAGCATGAACGCTCTCCAGAACCTTCTGCGCGGTTACACCATCCGCAGCCGCATGATCGGCGCCATCGTCATGGTGCTGGCGCTGCTTGCCGTGGTGGGTGGAGTGGGCCTGACGGGCATGTACAAGGCCGCGGCGCACTCAGACAAGTTCATGTCCAACTCCTTCGTCGAGGCCGAGCAGCTTATCCACATCGCCACCGCCATGGGCGACCTGCGCCGCTACGAGAAGGATCTGATCATCAACTACGAGAAGCCCGAGGTGCAGGGCAAGTACGCGCAGTCCTGGCGCGAGTCCTACCAGCGCCTCGTGACCAGTGCCAGCAAGCTGCTCGAAGGTGACGAGGACGTCGACAACCCCCATGTGCGCGAGCTGCTCAAGCTGGCCGAGGCTTATCACGCCAAGGTCGAATCCATGATGCCGCAGATCACCAGCGGCACCTACGACAACGCCATGGCGGTCAACCGCCTGCTCGGCCCGGCCAAGGAGCAGGCACATGCTGCCGAGCTCAAGCTGGCCAAGCTCGAGGAGGTGCTGCACAGCGAGGCCGTCGCCGACCAGGGCGAGGTGCACCAGGCCCAGGAGCTGTCCGTGCTGCTCTTCGCCCTCAGCATCGGCGTGGCCGTGCTGCTGGTGGTGCCGCTCACCCTGGTCAATTCGCGCAGCATCGTCGGCCCGCTCGAACAGGCGCACGATCTGGCCCAGGCCATCGCCGGTGGTGACCTCACCAGCCAGGTGCCCAGCCAGGGGAAGGACGAATGTTCCGACCTGCTGCGCGCCGTGGCCGGCATGCAGGACGCCCTGCGCGGCATGGTGGGCAACATCCGCCAGACGACCGAATCCATCTCGACCGCCAGTACCCAGATCGCCAGCGGCAACCAGGACCTGTCGGGCCGCACCGAGCAGACCGCCGGCAGCCTGCAGCAGACCGCCAGCTCGATGGAGCAGCTCACCGGCACGGTGCGCCAGACTGCCGACTCGGCCCGCACCGCCAACCAGCTGGCCAGCTCGGCCGCCCAGGCCGCCCAGCGCGGCGGCGAGGTGGTGAGCCAGGTGGTGCAGAACATGGACGAGATCAGCAGCCAGAGCCGCAAGATCGCCGAGATCATCGGCACCATCGACGGCATCGCCTTCCAGACCAACATCCTGGCCCTGAACGCTGCGGTGGAAGCCGCGCGGGCCGGTGAGCAGGGGCGTGGCTTCGCGGTCGTGGCCGGCGAGGTGCGCAACCTGGCCCAGCGCAGCGCCAACGCCGCGCGCGAGATCAAGAGCCTGATCGGCGCCAGCGTCGACAAGGTGGAAAGCGGCAGCCGCCTGGTGCAGGACGCCGGTGCCACCATGAGCGAGATCGTCACCAGCGTGCAGCGGGTGTCGGACATCATCGGCGAGATCACCGCCGCGGCCACCGAGCAGAGCAGCGAGCTTGGCCAGGTCAACACCGCCGTGACGCAGCTCGACCAGATGACGCAGCAGAACGCCGCGCTGGTCGAAGAAAGTGCTGCCGCTGCCGAGTCGCTGCGCGAGCAGGCGGCACGGCTGGCCGAGCTGGTGGCGGCCTTCCGCACGGTGGACCTGCTCGGCCAGCAGCAGCGCGCGGCCCGGCAGGTGGCCACGCAGGCCATGTCCGTCACCCATGCCGCGATCCAGCGCGCCCGTGGTGTGCCGGCTCAGGCCAGGTCCGCCGGACCTGCGAAGCCCGCCGCGGCCCCGTCCGCGCCCGATCACCCAGGCGCCGGCGACCACGGCGACTGGACCTCCTTCTGATCTTCCGGCCCGGTGACGCTGCGGCTGCACTTCGGCTTCGTCGATTCCTCCCTGCCGACCGAGACACACATGAACGCCATCCTTGCTCCCCAAGAACGCACCCGCTCCGATTTCGGGGCCCCTGTCGGTGGCCGCAAGGTGCGCACCGACGCGGTCGCCAGCGGGGGTGAATTCCTGACCTTCCGGCTGGGTGCCGAGGAATACGGCATCGACATCCTGAAGGTGCAGGAGATCCGCTCCTACGAGGCGCCCACGCGCATCGCCAATGCGCCGGCGTTCCTGAAGGGCGTGGTGAATCTGCGCGGTGTCATCGTGCCCATCATCGACCTGCGCCTGAAGCTGGGTTGCGCCACGGCCGACCTGAATGCGCTGACGGTGGTGATCGTGCTGAGCATCCAGGGCCGCGTGGTGGGGGCTGTGGTCGATTCGGTGTCCGATGTCATGCAACTGGCCAGCAACAGCATCCAGCCCGCGCCGGACATGAGTGCGGTGGTCGACACCCGCTTCATCCAGGGCATCGCCAACGTGGGCGAGCGCATGCTCATCCTGATGGACATCGAGCGCCTGCTCAGCAACAACGAGCTGAGCTTGCTGGACAGCGCGTTCTGACGGTCTGCGCAGGCGCCAAAAAAACAGCCCCGTGAGGGGCAGAGCGTCTTGCCGTGCACGGGGCCGGCGCGGGCTGGATGGCGCGACCAGGGCCGCCGCACCTCCAGCCCTGTTGCTGTGGTCCTCAGTCTGGCTGGACGCTGCACGACATCGTCCGCGGCGGATGCCGGGCCGATGCCTGCTGGCAGATGCCGTGCGCCATTTCAGCGCGGCCCGGGCGGATGCGTATTGCCGGCCCTCAAGGTCACGGGCCTGGCGTGTGCTCGCAGGGAATTTGTCGCACCGGTGGCGGGCGGCCGGTGCCCTGAAAGGCAAAAAAGCAACGCCACGGGGGTGGCGTTGCTGAAACAGGTCATAGGCTCGAAAGGCGCTGTGCCTGCAAACGAGAGGGGGGGCTGCGGCGCCAGGGCGCCGCAGCCGGGGGCAGGTGCTTACTTGCCGAACTTGTAGCTCGTGCCCTTGGACTCGCCGGTCTTGTAGGTCGGCAGGGCGGCGACGCTGGTGTAGTGCACGCCGTCCCAGGTCGGCACGGGGGCCGGCATGGCCAGGGTCTGGCCCGGGCGCTGCACGTCGAAGCGGATCAGCATGGCGTTGTCTTCGTGCTGGGTGGCATGGCAGTGCTCGACGAAGGTGCCGGCGAACTCGCGGAACTGCACCGCGACCTCGACGCTGTCGGTGGCCTGGATGTCCGGTCCGATGCGGTAGATGTCCTTGCGGGCA
>JBJOKY010000264.1:0-6555 GCA_046045865.1 Pseudomonadota bacterium
TAGATCGACGCCGCGCCGACCTTCCGTGGCGAGCGGGTCGAGGTACTCAACGTGCTCGGCGCGGGCGACGCCTTCCTGTCCGGTCTGATGACCGGCCTGCTGCAGGGCCGCGACTGGCTGGAGGCGACCCGCATCGCCAACGCCTGCGGCGCCATCGTGGTGTCGCGCCACGCCTGCTCGGCCGCGATGCCGACGCCGGCCGAGCTGGACCACTGGTTCGGCGGCAGCCGCAATCCCAAGGTCGATGCCGACCGCGAGCTCGCACACCTGCACCGCGTCACGGCCGCGCGGCCGGTCTGGAACGAGCTGTGCGTGATGGCGTTCGACCACCGCAGTCAGTTCCATGATCTGGCCCGCGAGGCCGGCGCCAGCGAAGCGCGCATTCCGAAACTCAAGGCGCTGCTGGTGCGCGCGGCCGAGCAGGTCGAGAACAGCCGCCAGCTGCAAGGCCACACCGGCGTGCTGATCGACGGCGGCGACTATGGGCAAGACGCGCTGGCCAGCGCCACCGGGCGCGGCTGGTGGGTCGGCCGGCCGGTCGAGCTGCCGGGCTCGCGGCCGCTGCGCTTCGACGGCACCCGCTCGGTCGGCAGCCACCTGATCCACTGGCCGACCGAACAGGTCGTCAAGTGCCTCGTGCACTACCACCCGGACGACGCCGTCAGCCTGCGCCTGGAACAGGAGCAGAAGGTGCTCGAACTCTGGGAAGCCACCCGCGCGAGCGGCAACGAGCTGCTTCTGGAAATCATCCCGCCCAAGGCCATGACGCTGGCCGGCAGCGAAGACGAAGCGGTGCTGCGCGCCATCAAGCGTTTCTACAACCTCGGCGTCAAGCCCGAGTGGTGGAAGATCGCGCCGATGAACACGGCCGGCTGGCAACAACTGGAAGCCCTGGTGGCGGAACGCGACCCGCATTGCCGCGGTGCGGTGATCCTGGGCCTGAACCAGCCGCTGCAGTACCTGGCCGACAGCTTCGAGCAGGCCACCAACCCGATCGTGAAGGGTTTCATGGTCGGACGCACGCTGTGGGTCGATGCCTCGCTGAAGTGGCTGAAGGGCGAGATCGACGACCAGGCCTTCATCGACGAGGTGGCGCGCAACTTCGCCACCCTGGTCGATGCCTGGCGGCATCGCCACACGCCCGGCCAGGCTGCGGCCTGAGGCGGGGCACCCACCCGACGTATTCAGGAAAGAGCCCGACATGAGTTCTCCCACTGTCCGACTGACCGTCAGCCAGGCGCTGGTGCGCTACCTGGCCGCGCTGCAGGCCGAAGTGACCCAGCCCGACGGCCGCACCGAGGTGCTGCCCTACTTCGGCGGCGTGTTCGCCATCTTCGGCCACGGCAACGTCGCCGGCCTGGGCGAGGCGCTGCAGGCCGAACGTGAGCGCCTGCCCACTTACCGCGCCCACAACGAACAGGGCATGGCGAACGCCGCCATCGCCTTCGCCAAGACCCACCTGCGCCAGCGCGCCATGGCCGTGACCTCCAGCATTGGCCCCGGAGCGACCAACATGGTCACTTCGGCGGCGCTGGCGCATGTCGGCCGGCTGCCGCTGCTGCTGCTGCCGGGCGACATCTTCAACTCGCGCCTGCCGGACCCGGT
Organism: Pseudomonadota bacterium; assembly: GCA_046045865.1. Classification (GTDB taxonomy): domain Bacteria; phylum Pseudomonadota; class Gammaproteobacteria; order Burkholderiales; family Burkholderiaceae_C; genus Sphaerotilus. The sequence goes on from JBJOKY010000264.1 coordinate 1,606, forward strand.
GCTGCAGCAGATCGAGAGCTTCGAGCAGGGCGACGTCAGCGCGAACGACTGCTTCCGCCCGGTGACGCGCTACTTCGACCGCATCACCACGCCCGAGCAGCTGCTGGTGGCGCTGCCGCGCGCGATGGCCGTGATGACCGACCCGGCCCAGTGCGGCCCGGTCTGCCTGGCGCTGCCGCAGGACGTGCAGACCTTCGCCTGGGACTGGCCGGAAGATTTCTTCCAGCCGGCGCTGATCCGTTTCCGCCGCCCGCCTGCCGAGGCGCGCGAGCTGGCCGCTGCGGCCGGGCTGCTCAAGTCGGCGAAGAAGCCGCTCATCGTCGCCGGTGGTGGCGTGCTCTACAGCCAGGCCTGGGGCGCGTTGAAGGCTTTTGCCGACACGCACGGCGTCCCGGTGGCCGAGTCGCAGGCCGGCAAGGGCAGCCTGGCCTGGGACCACCCGCTCAATCTCGGCGCGATCGGCGTGACCGGCTCGCCAGCCGCGAACCGGCTGGCCGAACAGTGTGATGTCGTGCTGGCGGTCGGCACGCGGCTGCAGGACTTCACCACCGGCTCGCACGCGCTGTTCGGCCACGCGAAGCTGCTCAGCCTGAACGTGCAACCTTTCGACGCCGGCAAGAAGCGCGGCCAGGCACTGGTCGCCGACGCACGCGACGGCCTGGGCCAGCTCAGCGCCGCGCTGGGCGGCTGGCAGGCCGACGCCGCCTGGACCGCCCAGGCACGCGATCTGGCCGCTGGCTGGGTGGCACGCGTCACCGAGCTGACACTCCACATGCCGACCGACACCCTGCCCTACGACGCCGAGGTGATCGGTGCGGTGCGCGAGTCGGCCGCCGACATCGGCCTGGACAGCGCGACCCACGACCTCGTCGTCTGCGCCGCCGGCACGCTGCCGGCCGAGCTGCACAAGCTCTGGCGCACCGGCCGACCCGGCAACTACCACATGGACTACGCCTACTCGTGCATGGGCTACGAGGTGGCCGGCGGCCTGGGCGCCAAGCTGGCGCGGCCGGAGCGCGAGGTGATCGTGATGGTCGGCGACGGCTCCTACCTGATGCTCAACGCCGAGCTGGCGACCTCCGTGCTGCTGGGGCGCAAGATCATCGTCGTCATCCTCGACAACCGGGGCTACGGCTGCATCGAGCGGCTGCAGGTCAGGAGCGGTGGTGCCAGCTTCAACAACATGCTGGACGACTGCATCCCGCAAGGCGGCGCGGCCTCCAGCATCGACTTCGCGATGAACGGCCGCTCGCTCGGCGCCGAGGCGGTCCATGTGCGCGACGTGACCGAGCTGCGCCGCGAGATGGCCCGCGCGCGCCGTGCCACGAAGAGCCAGGTGCTGGTGATCGACACCACGCATCACCGCACCACCGACGACGGCGGCGCCTGGTGGGAAGTAGCCATTCCCGAGGTATCACAACGCCCCGCCGTGCTCGACGCCCACGCCCGCTACCTCGACGCCAAGCAGCGGCAGAAACACTGAGCCGCCACCCGATCTTCACTTTCATCTCCATTTTCACACCGGAACATCGACATGACCTGGAACGTCCGCATCGGCATCAACCCCATCTCGTGGATGAACGATGACCTGCCCGCCCTCGGCGGCGAAACCCCGCTCGAAACCGCCCTGTCGGAAGGCGCCGAGATCGGCTACGAAGGCTTCGAGCTCGGCAACAAGTTCCCCAAGGACGGCCCCGGCCTGAAGGCCAAGCTCGACGAGTTTGGCGTGGCCTGCGTCTCGGGCTGGTACTCGGGCTTTCTGGCCGAGGACACCGTCGAGGCCGAGATCGAGCGCTGCGTCGCCCACATGAGCAAGCTGCAGTTCAACGGCGCCCAGGTCGTCGTCTACGGCGAGTGCGCCGGCACCGTGCAGGGCCAGATCGACACCCCCGTCGGCAAGCGCCCGACCTTCCGCGACGCCGCCGCCTGGCAGGCCTACGCCGAGCGCCTGAACGCCTTCGGCCAGCACCTGATCGACACCTACGGCATCCGGCTCGCCTACCACCACCACATGGGCGCGTATGTGGAGTCCCCCGCCGACATCGACCAGCTCATGGCGCGGACCGACCCGGCCAAGGTCTTCCTGCTCTACGACACCGGCCACGCCTACTTCGGCGGCGCCGCCGACCCGCTGGTGCCGCTGAAGAAGCACCTGTCACGCGTCGTCCACGTGCACTGCAAGGACGTGCGCCCCGCCGTCATCGCGCAGGCGCGCAACGACGGCTGGAGCTTCCTGAACGGCGTCCTCAACGGCACCTTCACGGTGCCCGGCGACGGCGTGATCGACTACGACGCGGTGCTGACGACGCTCAAGGAGGCCGGCTACGAGGGCTGGCTGGTCGTCGAGGCCGAGCAGGATCCGGCCGTGGCGCCGAGCTACCAGTACGCCAAGAAGGGCCACGACACGCTGCGCGCGATCGTGGACCGCCTGAGCGCCTGAGCACCCGCAGCCCGGAACCGAGGAGCCGACATGCCCCAGTCCCCCCTGCTGGTCAAGGCCGCCGCCGGCCGCCAGATCTGCGACATCACCCCCGAATCGGCCGGCTGGACGCACGTCGGCTTTCGCGCCCTGCGCCTGGCCGCCGGCGAATCCGAGGCGATCGAGACGGGCGCACGCGAGCTGTGCCTCGTGGTGCTGACCGGCACGGTGGACGTGCAGGTCGGCGGCGCGCGCTTCGACGCGCTCGGCTCGCGCGACAGCGTGTTCGCCGGGCAGTCGCCGGACGCGCTGTACGTGCCGGCCGGCCACGCGCTGACGGTGACCGCCATGCGGAATGCCGAGGTCGCGCTGTGCACCGCGCCGTCGCGCGCGGGCAGCGGCCACGCCGTGCGCCGCATCGACGGCCGCGCCATGCGCCGCAGCGTGCGCGGCCAGGGCAGCAACACGCGCCACGTCTGCGACATCCTGCCGCAGGACGATCCCGGTGCCGATCACCTGCTCGTCGTCGAGGTCATCACGCCGGGCGGCCATTCCAGCAGCTACCCGCCGCACAAGCACGACCGCGACGTGCCGCCCGAGGAAACGCTGCTGGAGGAGACCTACTACCACCGGCTCGATCCGCCGCAGGGCTTCGCCTTCCAGCGCGTCTACACCGACGACCGCAGCCTCGACGAGGCCTGCGTGGTCGAGAACCACGACGTGGTGATGGTGCCGCGCGGTTACCACCCCTGCGTGGCGCCGCACGGCTACGACCTCTATTACCTCAACGTCATGGCAGGCCCGGAACGTGCATGGCACTTCAGGAACGACCCGGTCCATGAATGGATGCTCCAGAAACCCTGAATCCGGCCCGAGGCGACCGCCAGCCCACGGGGAGCTCCCGATCGCGGCTGAAACGTCGCGTAATCACTACAAGGATGTTCCCTAGGTTTTCCTTTAAATCTGAGTCATGTAAAAACGAAAACGTTTTCGTCACACCATGAAGCCGGTCCAAATCCGTTTCGAGGCCGAAAGAAACGCGACGTAACCCGGTGCATGCCGACCGATCCCGGAAAGACGCGAGTCCCCGGGGCGATCAGAATGGCGATACGGAATGGATGTCGTCGATTCACCACATTGCCGAAGCTCCGAGGGTTCCCCCGACGGAAAAAAGGCTTAAATGGCGATCACATCGGTTCACCCAAGGCCGCCCAAACGGCCACCTTCCCGCAACGAAAGAGGAGTCTGACCATGATCCGCAAATCGCAAGTCGCCGTGGCCATCGCCGCCCTGATCGCCGCTCCGGCGTTCGCTGCCGTCGGTTTCGACGCCAACGTCGAACTCGACAGCACCTATCAGGGCAACAACCGCGGCCTGAGCCAGACCGGCCGTGTCGAACTGAACGCCTACTCGAAGACCGACAAGGGCGGCGGCTTCGTCGCGGGCCGCGCCAGCTACATGGCCGGCAAGGGTGGCGCGGCGACCGTCGACGACATGTGGGTCCAGATCGGCAACGCCTCCGGCGACATCAAGCTGGGCCGCTTCGAAGCCGCCGACCTGTTCCCGCTGGGCAAGGACGTGATCGTCGAGGACGGCGGCACCCCGTCGGGCTACCGCTCCAACGTGTTCCGTGGCCGCTCGGGTGACCGCTTCCACGGCGCGCTGACCCTGAACGCGGGCGGCGGCGTCGGCTTCGAGCTGGGCATCCTGGGCAACGGCGATGCCGATCCGTCCAGCAACAAGAACCACATCGGCCTGCGCCCGGTCGTCAGCTTCGCCACCAGCGGCCTGAACATCCGCGCCGGCTTCGAGACCGGCAAGGACGCCAACGGCAACAAGGTCAACGGCGGTGGCGTCACCGTCGGCACCACCATGGCTGGCGCGGGCCTGAACGTCAACCTGTCTTCGGGCAAGGTCGGCGGCGTCAAGGGCTCGAGCTTCGGCGTGAACGCCACCTTCGGCCCGGCCGGCGTGGGCTACGTGATGGACAAGAACGGCTCCAACAAGGACAACGTCCTGTACGCCGCCTACAGCCTGCCGCTGTTCGACACCGGCGCGACCATCACCCCGGCCGTCTCCTACGGCAAGGCCACCGGCGAAGACCGCCGCGTCGGCGTGCGCGTCCGCGTCAACTACGCGTTCTGATCTCCGCCCTCACCGCGGATTTCATACAGCTTTCGGGGTCCACGGTTCGTGTGGTCCTGAGGGGGTGGCATAGAGTGCTGCCACCCTTTCTTGGTGAGCCTCCGTCGGGGGCTCACCTTTTTTCATGCCTGAACGAACCATCCCGTCCATGACCGATTCCGGCATCCGTGTCGCGCTGATCGGGTTCGGCTACGCCGGACAGACCTTCCACGCCCCGCTGATCGCCAGCGTCGACGGCCTCGCGCTCGACCTGGTCGGATCGAGCGACCCCGCGCGGGTGGCCGCGCGCCTGCCCGGCGTGCGCACCACGACCGATCCGCTGCGCGCCGCGACCGATCCGGCGATCGACCTGGTGGTCATCGCCACCCCGAACGACACCCACCACC
>JBJOKY010000265.1:0-6555 GCA_046045865.1 Pseudomonadota bacterium
AGGCCGGCGCCCTGCAGGCCGCGCTGGCGCAGGCCGCCGGCGTGCCGGTCGCCCTGGTGGTGCTGCGCGCCGAGCTGCCCGCCGCCAACGACGAGGCCGCCCTGCTGCGCCTGGAGCCGGCGCAGGCCGCGCCCGCCGACGCCGACCAGCGCGCCGGCCTGTGGCTGTGCCTGCGCGGCGGCCACGCCCTGGGCCCTGGCACGGGCCGACACGGCGAACAGCCCGACCTGTACCTGCCGCTGCGCTCGGCCGGCCCGGCCTGCGGTGCGGCCCTGCTGATCGCGCCACCACCGGCGCTGCTGGACGACGCCGAGCTGCGCGCCCACCTGCAGGCCCTGTGCGACCTGTGCGGCGACGCCCTGGCGCGCGGCCAGGCCGCCGTGGCGCAGGCGCGCTCCGAGCTGGCGGCGCAGACCGCCGCCGTGCGTGCCGCCCTGCTGGCCGCCATCTCGCACGACTACCGCACGCCGCTGGCCACCATCCTGGGCGCCGCCTCGGCCCTGCAGGAGCAGGGCGAGCGCCTGGACGCGGCGCAGCGCCTGCGCCACGCACGCAGCATCGTCGACGAAGCCGGCCGCCTGGCGCGCCTGACCGACAACACCCTGCAGCTGGCGCGCCTGGACGCACCCGGCGTGCAGCTGCGCTGCGACTGGGAATCGCCCGAGGAGATCGTCGGCGTCACCCTGCGCCACGCCCGGCGCCGCCCGGCCGGCCAGCGCGTGCGCGCCCGCCTGGAGCCCGGCCTGCCGCTGCTGTGGTGCGATGCCACGCTGATCGCCCAGCTGCTCGACAACCTGATCGACAACGCCCTGAAGTACAGCCCTGACGACGCGCCGGTGGAACTGCTGCTGCGCCGCCAGGGCGAACGCCTGCTGCTGGCGGTGCGCGACCGCGGCCCCGGCATCGCGCCGGCCTGGCGCGAACGCGTGTTCGAGGTGTTCCACCGCGGCGCCGAGCCCATGGCCGGTGCAGTCGATGACGCGCAGCAACGCAGCCGCCACGACCGTGGCAGCGGCGTCGGCCTGGCCGTGTGCCGCGCCATCGTGCGGGCGCATGGCGGCGAGCTCGGCCTGCGCGCACGCAGCCACGGCGGCTGCAGCTTCGAGGCCGCCCTGCCGCTGCGCGAGCCGCCGCCGCAACCAGCCGACGCGGACCCGGCCGAGCGGTGCGGTGCCGGTGCCGGTGCAGGTGCCCGGGCCGGCGCGGCATCATCTCCCCCATGAGCCTGCGCCTGCTGCTGGTGGAAGACGATCGCGAGCTGCGCGCCACGCTGCGTGCCGCGCTGCAGGTCGAGGGGCACGAGGTGCTGAGCGCCGCCAGCCTGTCCGAAGGCCTGGCGCTGCTGACACATGCGGGCACTGCGGCGGCCGGCGGCGCGCCGATCGACGCCGTGCTGCTCGACCTCGGCCTGCCCGACGGCGACGGCGAGGCCCTGCTGACGCGGCTGCGCCAGCAGCTGCACGACAAGCTGCCCGTGCTGGTGATCTCGGCGCGCGAGGCCGAGGGCCAGAAGGTGCGCCTGCTCGACGCCGGCGCGGACGACTACCTCGTCAAGCCCTTCGGCATCGCCGAGCTGCTGGCGCGCCTGCGCGTGGCGCTGCGCCACCGCGGCACCATGCTGACGCCGGCCGTCACGCGCTGGCGGCGCGGCGACGTCGAGGTCGACCTGGCCGTGCCCGTCGTGCGGCGCGCCGGCATACCGGTGCACCTCACGCCCATCGAACTGCAGCTGCTGGCCACCCTGGTGCGCAGCGCCGGGCGCGTGCGCACGCACCGCCAGCTGCTGGCCGAGGTCTGGGGCGCGGAGTATGTCGACCACACCCACTACCTGCGCCTGTACATGGCCCAGCTGCGCGCCAAGCTCGAAGCCGAACCGGCCGAGCCGCAGCTGCTGCTGACCGAGGCCGGCGTGGGCTATCGCCTGCTTGAAGGCGAACCATGACGGCCACCTGCAGGCGGGGCGGGGTGACCGGCCGGGCGTGACGCACGCCTGCCTCCATATGCGTTCCTGATGCCCGCGCCGTCACGCTGTGACCCTCGTCACTCCGTGCCTGACCATGACCATCAGCCTCACGCCGCCCCGGCCGGGCCCTGCAGCCACACCGCCCCTGGCTGAGCGAGACGCCTCGGCGCCTGGCGACAACACCCCCGGCACCGACACCGACACCGACACCGGCACCAGCGCCAGCCCCGCCCACGGCAACCGGCAACTCGCCGCGCTCACCCTGGCCGCCATCGGCGTGGTCTACGGCGACATCGGCACCAGCCCGCTCTACACGGTCAAGGAGATCTTCGCGCCCGCCACCGGCGTGGCGCTGAACGCGGCCAACCTGGTCGGCGCGGTGTCTTGCATCGTCTGGGCGCTGATGCTGGTGGTCACGCTCAAGTACGTGACGCTCATCCTGCGTGCCGACAACCACGGCGAAGGCGGCGGCCTGGCGCTCACCGCGCTGGCGGCCCAGGCGGTGGGAGATCGGCCCCGGCTGCGCCACGGCCTGCTGCTGCTGGGCGTGGCCGGCGCCACGCTGTTCTATGGCGACAGCGTCATCACCCCGGCCATCTCGGTGCTGGGTGCCGTGGAAGGCCTGCAGGTCGCCGCCCCCGCGCTCGGGCCCTGGGTGCTGCCGGTGTCGCTCGTCATCCTGGTCGGCCTGTTCGCGGTGCAGCGCCTGGGCACGGCCGTGGTCGGCCAGGTGTTCGGGCCGGTCATCGTGCTGTGGTTCCTGATGCTGGGCGTGAGCGGTGCGGCCCACATCGCGGCCGAGCCGGCCATCCTGGCGGCGCTGGATCCGCGCCAGGCCTGGCACTTCGCCACCACGCGCGGCTGGAGCGTCTTCCTCGTCGTCGGTGCCATCGTGCTAGCACTCACCGGCGCCGAGGCGCTGTACGCCGACATGGGCCACTTCGGTCGCAAGCCCATCCAGATTGCCTGGACCGGCCTGGTGCTGCCCGCGCTGGCGCTCAACTACCTGGGCCAGGGCGCGCTGCTGATCGGCGAGCCGGCGGCCATCGAGAACCCCTTCTTCCGCATGTTCCCGTCGGCGCTGATCTGGCCGGCGCTCATCCTGGCCACGCTGGCGGCCATCATTGCCTCGCAGGCCGTCATCTCGGGCGCCTATTCGATGACACGCCAGGCCATCCAGCTGGGCTTTCTGCCGCGCATGGCGGTGCGCCACACCTCGGCGCGCGAGGCCGGCCAGATCTACCTGCCGGCCGTCAACTGGGTGCTGCTGGCCGGCGTGCTGGCCGCGGTGCTGGCCTTCCGCAGCTCCTCGGCGCTGGCCGGGGCCTACGGCATCGCGGTGACGCTGACCATGATGATCACCACCGTGCTGACCTGGTTCGTCATCCGCCGCGGCTGGGGCCTGCCGGGGCCGCTGGCGGCGGCGGCGACGGCCTTCTTCCTCGTCATCGACGCCCTGCTGGTGGCCGGCTGCGCGGTGAAGTTCCTGGACGGCGGCTGGTTCCCGCTCGCCCTGGGCGGCCTCATCTTCTTCGTCATGAGCACCTGGCAGCGCGGCCGCGCCCTGGCGCTGGAGGCGGTGAAGCGCGAAGGCCTGGCGCTCGAACCCTTCGTGGCCGAGCTGGCCAGGGAGCCGCTCAACCGCGCCGAACGCACCGCCGTCTACGCCGTGGCCGACCCGACCCACGTGCCGCAGGCGCTGCTGCACAACCTCAAGCACAACCAGGTGCTGCACGCGGCCAACGTGATCCTGACAGTACGTTTTGCCCAGTCGCCCTGGGTGGCCGAGGCCGACCGGGTGCAGGTGGAGGTGCTGGCGCCGCGCTTCTGGCGCGTCACCCTGCACTTCGGCTTCATGGACACGCCCGACGTGCCGCAGGCCATGAAGCTGTGCGCCGCCCAGGGCCTGGTGGTGCCGGCCTTCGAGACCACCTGGTTCCTGAGCCGCGAGACCATCGTGCCCAGCGCCGGCCAGGGCATGGCGCTGTGGCGCGAACGCTGCTTCGCCACCCTGGCCCGCAACGCCGGCAGCGTGGCCGACTGGTTCCACCTGCCCGACAACGCCGTGGTGGAGCTGGGCACGCGGGTGCAGATCTGAGAAGCGCCGGAATCAGTGATGCACATGGCGCACTTCGGCAAACGACCAGGCCTTGTCGACCCATACCGGGCATTGCCCGCGGGCATGAATGGCAACCCCGGTCGCAAACCCGGCCAGCGCGGCGATATTGCTGGCCTGGCCCCACTGGACGACGCCGGTCGCGGCCCAGGTCGACAGGAATGCCTTGACCGCCTTCTTCTGCAGGGGTACCAGCACAAAGGTCATCCCGGCATTCAGGTGCACAAAGGATCCCTGCAATTCGCGCAGGGCCGGCGGAACGAATTCGGGGCCTTCCACCGTCGATTCGAGGTGCGCGTAGTGCGAATCGACCTGCTCGGTGCCCAAAGCCACATTCACGCTGTATTGCTGGGCTGCATGGCAGCCGATGGCAAAACTCGCGCCATAGGTCAGCACCGGGCAGGGCAGATTCATCAGGCCCCACGACAGCAGGGCACACAGGGCTGACTTGATGGCCATGATCGGTCCTTTCAACGCTTGCATGAGGCGCGGTGTGCGTGTGGCCGCTGCGCGGCCATGCCGGCGCAACAGGTCGTGTCCGACGGCTGGAGAGTCGGCCCGGCACCGCGACCAGGCTGCCAGGCCCACCTGCGCCCGAACTGAACGAGTCGCATGTCGACACGCTAACTCGCTGCCATTGCAAGCACCAGCAATCCTCCATTTGGAGGATTGCCGGGCGTTGCAGATCGAAAATCCGGTACTAGTCGCCTAGATCACCCGGGGGATGGCCGCGTCGAGCTGGGCGCGGACGAAGTCGGGCACCTGGTCGACGATGTCCAGGTCGCCGTACTGCGGCAGTTGCTCCAGCACCTCCAGCACCCGCCGTTCCGCGTCCGCCACGGCGTGGGCAGTCGGCGCCTGGCCCGCAGCCGTGCCCGCGGCAACCTTGTGCTTCAGCCGCTCGGCCAGGCGCCGGGAGGCCTCGACATTGCGCACCAGGACGATGGGAAAGGCATAGAAGGACTGGTGCCCGATCATGCCGGTCGTCACGCCGCTCATGACCGCGAAACCGTGGCCTTGCGCGCGGGTGCCGAAATGCACGCTGGTCAGGACGGTCTGATGGAATGCGCGTGTCTTGGACTCGAACGAGTGGATCAGGATCTGGCGCGACTTCTTCACCATGTAGCCGAGATAGATCGCCTCCATCTCGGGGTTGTCGGAGAACTGCGCGTCCTTGGCCAGCCGCACACGCAGGCGGTGGATCTCCACCGTCTTGATCGGCCGCCCACCTTCGACCTTGTAGACGGCAAAAAGCCCGCGCACGTATCGTCCTGGCAGGATCACCGACGGCCGCCAGACCTCGTAGACGCCCAGGGCGTCGCGCCCGAGGTTCTCCTCGGTCGTGCGCTCGCATTCCATCTGGCGCACGAGCACCTCGAAATAGTTGTCGCCCTGCTCGTCCTCGCGCCGCCGGCTCCACTCCGCGACGCTCCAGAAACTCTCCTTCCACAGGTGCCCGAGCAAGCGGCGCGCGGCGTCGCGATCAAACGGCCAGGACTTGCGATCCTCCTTGCGCCAGCGCGTGTAGTCTGACGAGCGGTCCGCAGGCAATATCCCGAGGCGCACCAGCGACGAATACATGAAACTCTGCTGCTCGCGCGTGCGGTCCGCAGGACCGGCGTCGACATGACCCGCGACACGCTCGCCGAGTATGAACTGGAGTTTCTCGCGCAAGGTGTCGTAACGTTCCTCCTGGATATCCCGTTCAATCGACACATACTCGGAATCATGCGTCGCATGGGCGAGATCGTCTCGTTGTTGAAGCCTGTCGTTCAATCGCTGCTCCCGAAGACTTGCCGGCCAAGGCCCGAAATGCAAATCTAGTCGAAACAGGAGGGATCGCGACGCCGTCCCGGGTAAACACCAGCCAGGCCAGCCTCGGCGCGCGGCGCGCGGGCAGCCAGAGCCGGCTTCGCTGCGGCGCCACAATCAGGCGATGAAACGCCTCGTCCAGGCCCCCAACCTCGCCATCGCCACGCTGTGGGTCGACCTGCTGCGCCAGGGCGGCTTCGAGGCCACCGTGCAGCGCGCCTGGAGCAGCAGCATCGCCGGCGACATCCCGCCCGACCAGGCCCTGCCCGAGGTCTGGGTGATCGACGAAAGCCAGCATGGCCAGGCCGCCGATCTGCTGCACGCGCTGCGCAACCTGCCGCAATGCCGCTGGTTGTGCGCCGGCTGCGACGAACTGGTCGAGGGGCCGTTCAGCCAGTGCTGGAGTTGCGGGGCGATGCGCGGCTGAGGCGGTGGATGGCTTGGCCCGGGCAGTAGCATCCGCGCCCGAGCCGCCGGTGCGGCCACAGGACTCTCAGGGCAGGGCAGCACATGGCACTCAGGAAATCGGAACTCTATTCATCGCTCTGGGCGGGCTGCGACGAGTTGCGCGGCGGCATGGATGCCAGCCAGTACAAGGACTACGTGCTGGTGCTGCTGTTCATCAAGTACATCAGCGACAAGTACGCCGGCCAGCCCTTCGGCG
>JBJOKY010000266.1:0-6541 GCA_046045865.1 Pseudomonadota bacterium
GACTGGTTGAAGCTGCTGCTCGCCGAGGAGATCCCGACCGAGGCCCTGCACAGCGCCGACCAGAAGGTGGTGGTGCCGCCGCTGGTGGGTGCGCTGCTGAAGAACGAGCAGGATCTGACGCTGTTCGAGAAGCTCGTGTTCATGCAGAAGAACAACCGCTGAGGGCCGCACGACCATGGACGCACAGCTCAAGACCGCCCTGGCCGAGGGCGTGGTCGACGCCCTGGGCTTCCTGGCCGGTGGCCTGGCCGGCGGCCTGCTGGCACGCCTGGTCGGCGCCGACTTCATGACCGAGCAGGGCTGGGGCACGGCCTCGATGATCGGCATCCTGCTGGTCGGCCTGGGCGCGGGGCTGGGCAAGACGCTGGCGCGCAAGCTGCTGCGCCGCGGCCCGGCCGGCAAGGCCTGACCCCGCCCCCCCTGCACCGGACAAGCATGATGGCCTGGCCCGAACCCCTCACCCTGACCGGCCGCCACGTGCGGCTGGAGCCGCTCACCCGCGAACACGCGCCGGCCCTGTGCGAGGCCACGCGCGACGGCGAGCTGTGGCGTCTTTGGTACACCGCCGTGCCTTCGCCCGACGCCATGGCCACCGAGATCGACCGTCGCCTGGCCCTGCAGGCCGGCGGCAGCATGCTGCCCTTCGCGGTGGTCGCGCTGGCCCCCGGCCAGGCGCCGCGCGTGGTCGGCATGACGACCTACATGCACATCGACGCGGTGCACCGCCGGGTCGAGATCGGCTCGACCTGGTACGCGAGGAGCGCCCAGCGCGGCCCGCTCAACACCGAGGCCAAGCGCATGCTGCTGGCGCACGCCTTCGACGTGCTGGGCTGCATCGCGGTCGAGCTGCGCACGCACCGCCTCAATACCCAGAGCCGGCGCGCCATCGAGCGCCTCGGCGCGCAGCTCGACGGCATCCTGCGCGCGCACCAGCGCGCCAGCGACGGCAGCCTGCGCGACACCTGCGTCTACAGCATCACCGCGCCCGAGTGGCCGGCGGTGCGCAGCCACCTCGACTGGCAACTCGAACGCCCGCGTTGAGCGGCTCGCCCGCCGCCGGCCCGTCACCCCGTCAGAACGAGCCGCCATGCCCGCCATCCGAACACGCCCGCCCGCCCGAGCGGCTGCAGCCTCGACCGACCAACAGACCGGGCAGTCGGCCGAACGCGCAGCCGAACGCATGACGCAACGCGCCGGCCGCCCCCTGCAGGGCGGCAAGCCCTTCAGTGTCGACGCCCTCTGGCAACTCGAACGACTGGGCGCCCCCACGCTGGCGCCCGACGGCAGCCGTGCCGTGCTGCCGATCACGCAGTTCTCCATGCAGGACAACCGCGCGCGCAGCTCGCTGCTCATGCTGTCGACCGGCGGCGCCGCGCCGCGCCACCTCACCAGCTGCGGCGACAAGGACGGCCAGCCCGCCTGGAGCCCGCGCGGCGACCAGATCGCCTTCATCGCCCGGCGCGAGCAGCAGGGCAGCAAGGACGACGAGCCACAGCTCTACCTGATCGCCCCGGACGGCGGCGAGGCGCGCCGCGCCGCCACCGTGCCCACCGGCGTGGAGGCCTTCAAGTGGTTCCCGGACGGCCGGCGCATCGCCTTCCTGACCTGGGTCTGGCCGGACGAACGCGGCCACCAGGCCCAGGTGCGACGCCTGAAGGCATACAAGGCCCGCAAGGACAGCGCCTACATCACCAGCGAGGCGCAGTACCGCTTCTGGGACCACAACCTGCCGCAGGACCGCGTCGTGCACCTGTGCGTGCTCGACCTGGCCAGCGGCAAGTGGCGCGACCTGTTCCAGGGCACGGCGCTGGAACTCAGCCGCTGCGACCCTGAATCCACCGCCTTCGACATCTCGCCCGACGGGCGGCGCATCGCCTTCGTGCACGACGCCGCGCCGGTCAAGCGCATCGACAACTTCCTGTCGCTGGCCGAGATCGAGCTGGCCGGCGGCCAGGTCACGACCCTGGTCGACGCCCTGGGCGCCGACGCCGCGTGGGACTGCCAGGCGCCGCGCTACAGCCCCGGCGGCGAGCGCATCGCCTTCTTGGCTGCCGAACGCGGCCGCAAGGACACCATGCCGGCGCAGCTGGCGCTGTGGCAGCGCGGCGTGGCGCCGCCACACGACACGCCCGACACACCCGGCCAGTCAGGTGGGCGGCCCGCCGGCTGGCAGGTGCTCAGCGCCGCCTGGGACCACGTCGTCGAGGCCCCGCTGGCCTGGGACGACGACGGCCTGGGCCTGCTGCTGGGCGCCGAGGACCACGGCAGCCGCCGCCTGTGGCGCTGGGATCTGGCCGACGCGTGCGCCCAGGCCATCCACCCGCCCGCCGGCCAGACCGGCTGGGTGAGCGGCCACGACAGGCGCGCCGGCGTCACCGTGGTGGTGGCCGACAGCGCCGACCACCCGGCGCGCGCCCTGGCGCTGCTGCCGGGCGAGCCGCCGCGCCGGCTGGAGGACGTGAACGACGCCGTGCTGGCCCAGCACCGCCTGGGCGTCAGCCGCAGCGTGGACATCGTCGGCGCGCTGGGCGACACGGTGCAGATGCGCCTGACCTTTCCGCCCGGCATCGATCCGCACGAGCCCGGCAGCCGCCAGCTGCCGGTGCTGCACCTCGTCCACGGCGGGCCGCACTCGGTCTTCGGCGACAACTGGCACTACCGCTGGAACCAGCAGGTCTTTGCCGCCCAGGGCTACGTGGTGGCCTGCGTCAACTACCACGGCTCCAGCGGCTTCGGCCATGCCTTCCTCGACGCCATCAGCCAGCGCTGGGGCGAGCTGGAACTGCAGGACATCGAGGCCGCGACCGACTGGCTGCGCGCCCAGCCCTGGGTCGATGCCGGCCACGTCTACGCCGGCGGGGGCTCGTACGGCGGCTACCTGGTGGCGTGGATGAACGGCCACGTCAACAGCCCGGCCGGGCAGCCGCCGCGCTACCGCGCCTACGTCTGCCACGCCGGCTGCTACGACTGGGTCGGCATGTTCGCCGACGACGCCTACAGCTCGCAGCAGCGCGAGTTCGGCGCCTGGTACTGGGACGACCCGGCGCGCGTGCTGGCGCAAAGCCCGCACAGCCATGCGGCGACCATGCACACGCCCACGCTGGTGGTGCACGGCGCGCAGGACTACCGCGTGCCAGACGCCCAGGGGCTGGCCTACTACAACACACTCAAGGCGCGCGGCGTCGACGCGCGGCTGATCTGGTTCCCGGACGAGAACCACTGGGTGCTCAAGCCGCGCAACAGCAAGCTCTGGTACGAGGAATTCATCGCCTGGCTGGCCCGCCACAGCGATGCCGCCACCGGCCGGCGGCGCCGGCGCACGGTGTCCGCCGCCACCGATCCGGCGCCCGCGGCTGCACCGGGCAGCGGTCAGTCGGCCGGGCCGCCCGCGCGGCGCCAGCAACGCCGGCCCGCCAAGACCCAGATCTAGACCCAGACCACCCGAGCCGCCCATCCACGGAGCAAGCCGCATGGACTACGCCGACACCACCCTGCTGCCGGACGACAGCACCGGAGCACCACCGCAGGTGCACGAGCCCCGCACCCAGCGGCTGGCGCTGCGCTTCGGCGGCAGCGGCAGCGAGTACTTCCGCATCTGGATCGTCAACCTGCTGCTGCTGGTGGTGACGCTGGGCCTGTACTTCCCCTACGCCCGGGCGCGGCGCATGCGCTACTTCTACGGCAACACCTGGGTGGGCGAGCATGCGCTGGCCTTCCACGGCCAGGGCGGCACCATGCTGCGCGGCTACCTGATGGTGCTGGTGCTGTTCGTCGTGTTCTCGGTGGCATCGAGCATGTCGCCCGCGCTGGGCCTGTTCGCGCTGCTGGTGCTGCTGGGGCTGTGGCCGGCGCTGTTCCGCTCGGGCCAGCGCTTCCGCATGAGCAACACCAGCTGGCGCGGCCTGCGCCTGGGCTTCGAGGGCGACACGGCCAGCGCCTACCGCCGGCTCGGCCCGCTGCTGGTCGTGGCGCTGCTGCTGCTGGGCAGCGACCTGACTCGCCTGGCGCTGAACCTGGAGCCCGACACGACCTCGGGCAACCTGTTCGCCGCCATGGCCGGCCTGGCCATGCTGCTGGTGCCCTGGTGCCAGTGGCGGCTCAAGCACTACCAGCACGGCCACTACAGCTACGGTGGCGAGCAGGCCGGGTTCGACGCGCGCGTGAGCAGCTTCTACCTGATCCCGTTCAAGGCCGGGCTGATCATCGGCGTGGCGGGCATGCTCATGGGGGTGCTGGGTGCGGCGTCGGCAGCGGCACGGTCCATGGCCGTCATGGTGCTGGCCGTGCCGCTGTTCGCCGCCTTGCTGGTGGTGTCGCAGTCCTGGTACACCGCACGCATGCAGGACATGGTCTGGAACGGCACGCACAGCCGGTCGCTGCGCTTCATCAGCCAGCTGCGCACCGGCGCGCTGGTCAGGCTGAGCCTGAAGAACCTGCTGCTCACCGCGCTCACGCTGGGCTTCTACTGGCCGTTCGCGGCCGTGGCGCTGGCGCGCCTGCGCCTGGAGGCGGTGAGCGTCGAGCTGGCGCCCTCGTTCGACATCCTGCTGGCACGCCCGCGCGACCCGCTGGCCGACGCCAGCGGCGACGCCGCCGGCGAGATCTTCGGCATCGACGCCGGCCTCTGAGCCGTCCCGGGCAGGCGCATGCTCACCCCGCCGGGCGCTCTGGCCGCCACCTACTTCGACGGCCGCAGTCCGCGCGCGCGGCCGGTCACGCTCAGCCTGGCGCCTGGCGTGCTGCAGGTGCGCGGCGCCGAGGTGGAACGCGACCTCGCCCTGGCCGGACTGAACTGGCCGGAACGCCAGCGCCACGGCCCGCGCGTGCTGCACCTGGGCGATGGCGCCAGCATCGAATGCGCCGACGGCCCGGGCTGGGACGCCCTGGCCCGCGCCGCCGGCCGGCGCGACAGCGCCGTCGTGCAGCTGCAGCAGAGCTGGCGCGCCACCCTGCTGGCCCTGCTGCTGGTGGCAGGCACGCTGGCCGGCGCCTGGGCCTGGGGCATCCCGCTGGCCGGGCAGGCGGTGACGGCACTGCTGCCGCGCCAGGTCGACACCCAGCTCGGGCGCGGCGCGCTCGAATCGCTCGACCAGCGCTGGCTCAAGCCCAGCCAGGTGCCCCCCGAACGCCAGGCCGAGCTGCGCGCGCTGCTGCGCCAGGCGCTGCAGCGCGGCGCGGCCCTGCACCCCGACACCCTGGGCGGCGAGCTGCACATCGACCTGCAGTTCCGCGCCGCCGGCAGGATGGCCAACGCCTTCGCCCTGCCCGGCGGCACCGTCGTCGTCACCGACGCCATGCTGGCGCTGGCCGCCGGGCGCGACGACATGCTGATCGGCGTGCTCGGCCACGAGGCCGGCCACGTCGCGCACCGCCACGGCCTGCGCCTGCTGGTGCAGGCCAGCCTGGTGAGTGCGGCCAGCTCGGCGCTGCTGGGCGACTTCAGCACCTGGCTGGCGGCCGCGCCGGCCCTGCTGGGCCAGTTCGCCTACACGCGCGATCTGGAACGCGAGGCCGACCAGGTCAGCCTGGACGTGCTGCGCGCCAACGGCCTGGGTGGCCAGCCCATGGTCGATTTCTTCGAGCGCCTGCAGGCCGGGCACGGCAACGGCCCGGGCGGCAACGACAGCGGCGACAAGGAAGCACACCGCCGGGGCGACGGCGACACCGGCGACACCCTGGCCACGCTGCTGTCCACCCACCCGGTGCACGCCGAACGCATCGCGTTCTTCCGCCAGGGTCGCTGAAACGGCCGCACACCTGGGTGCTGCGCCCGCGTCGTATCCTTCGCCCATCATGCTGATCGACTTCTTCTACACCCTGCGCAACGCCAAGCTGAAGGTCACGGTGCAGGAGTTCCTCACCCTGCTGGAGGCACTGAAGTCCGGCGTGATCGACACCAGCGTCGACCAGTTCTACTACCTCGCCCGCACCACGCTGGTGAAGGACGAGGCGCACTTCGACAAGTTCGACCGTGCCTTCGCCGCCTACTTCAAGGGCGTCGAGATGGTGGCCGACTTCAGCAAGGAGCTGCCGCTGGACTGGCTCAAGAAGACCATGGAGCGCGAGTTCACGGCCGAGGAAAAGGCCGCCATCGAGAAGATGGGCTGGGACGAGCTGATGGAGACGCTCAAGAAGCGCTTCGAGGAACAGAAGGGCCGCCACGAGGGCGGCAGCAAGTGGATAGGCACCAACGGCACCAGCCCCTTCGGCCACGGCGGCTACAACCCGCAGGGCATCCGCATCGGCGGGCCGGGCAAGAACAGGTCGGCCGTGAAGGTGTGGGAACAGCGCGCCTACGCCGACTACGACGACAGCCTGGAGCTGGGCACCCGCAACATCAAGGTCGCGCTGCGCCGGCTGCGCCGTTTCGCACGCGAGGGCAGCGAGCTGGAACTCGACCTGGACGACACCATCCACAGCACGGCGGCGAATGCCGGCCTCTTGGACATCAAGCTCGTGCCCGAGCGCCACAACAAGGTCAAGGTGCTGCTGCTGATGGACGTGGGCGGCACCATGGACGAGCACATCCACCGCGTGGAAG
>JBJOKY010000267.1:0-6526 GCA_046045865.1 Pseudomonadota bacterium
TGGCCGACGCCTTCGGCGTCTCGCCCGAGCAGGGCAACCGGGTGTGGGACTGTGCCGAAGCCCTGGCCGCCCACACCGACCCCGGCTACGCCGAGCTGGGCCAGCTCACTGTCACCTACCTCACCGACGCGCACCGCGCCTGCGCTGCCCAGCTCGTGGCCTGGATGCGGGACGAGTGCGGCTTCGACGAGGTGAGCATCGACGCGGTCGGCAACGTCGTCGGCGTCTATCACGGCGGTGATGCCACGAGCGGCGCGGTTGATCCGTCGGCCAGGCGCCTGCTGACAGGCAGCCACTACGACACGGTGCGCAACGGCGGCAGGTACGACGGCCGCCTGGGCATCCTCGTGCCCATGGCCAGCGTGGCCGAACTCAAGCGCCAGGGCCGGCGCCTGCCCTTCGGCATCGAGGTGGTCGGCTTCGCGGAAGAGGAAGGCCAGCGCTACAAGGCCACCTTCCTGGGTTCGGGCGCACTCATCGGCCAGTTCGACGCCGGCTGGCTGGACCAGCTGGACGCCGACGGCGTCCCCATGCGCGCCGCCATGGCCGCAGCCGGGCTGGACAGCACCGCCATCGCCGCACTCAAGCGCGACCCGGCGCGCTACCTCGGCTTCGTCGAGGTGCACATCGAGCAGGGCCCGGTGCTCAACGAGCTGGGCCAGCCGCTGGGCATCGTCACCTCCATCAACGGCAGCGTGCGTTTTCTTGGCGAGGTGATCGGTGTGGCCAGCCACGCCGGCACCACGCCCATGGGCCGGCGCCGCGACGCGGCCGCGGCCGTGGCCGAACTGGCGCTGTATGTGGAAAGACGCGCCGCCGAGCTGTACACCGCCGCTGGCGGCGCCGAGCCCTGCGTGGGCACGGTCGGCATGCTGGAGGTGCCGAACGGCTCGATCAACGTCGTGCCCGGGCGCTGCCGCTTCAGCCTGGACCTGCGCGCCACCACCGACGCGGCGCGCGACGCCCTGGCGCTGGACGTGCTGGCCGAACTCGGCGCCATCTGCCGCCGCCGCGGCCTGAGCTACACGCTGGAGGAAACCCTGCGCGCCAGCGCCGCGCCCAGCAGCCCGGCCTGGCAGCAGCGCTGGGAGCGCGCCGTGGCCGCCCTGGGCCTGCCGCTCGTGCACCTGCCCAGCGGCGCCGGGCACGACGCCATGAAGATCCACGAGCTGCTGCCCCAGGCCATGCTCTTCGTGCGCGGCTTCAATGCCGGCATCAGCCACAACCCGCTGGAAGAGGTGAGCAACCACGACGCCGATCTGGCGGTGCGCGCCTTCGCCGCCCTGCTCGAACAACTTGCCGCCGAACCGGCGGCCTGAGCGCGGCTTTTCCATCTCCGCATCCACCTCCCCTGACCTGTCGATGCCCGCCGCGCGAGCTGCCGCCCCGACCGAACCGCGCCACGGCAGTGCACGCCCCACACCGATGCACCAGCCAGGTGCCCACCTGACACCCATCACGCTGAAGACGAAAGCCCCACGATGACGATCTACTCCCAGCTCGACGCCTGGATCGACGCCCATTTCGACGAACAGGTCAGCACCCTGCAGGCCCTGGTGCGGGTGCCGACCGACACGCCGCCCGGCAACAACGCGCCCCACGCCGAACGCACGGCCGAACTGCTGGCCGGCATGGGCCTGCACGCCGAACAGCACCCGGTGCCTGTCGCCCTGGTGCGCGACTACGGCCTGCAGAGCCTGACCAACCTGATCGTGCGCCGCCACTACGGTGGCAACGGCCCGACCATCGCCCTGAACGCCCACGGTGACGTCGTGCCGCCGGGCGAAGGCTGGGTCCACCCGCCCTACGGCGGCGAGATCGACGGCGGCAAGCTCTACGGCCGCGCCAGCGCCGTCAGCAAGAGCGACTTCACCACCTTCACCTACGCCACCCGGGCGCTGGAGGCCGCGGCCGCCGCCGCCGGCAAGCCGCTGCGCGGCAACATCGAGCTGCACTTCACCTATGACGAGGAATATGGCGGCGAACTCGGCCCGGGCTGGCTGCTCAGCCAGGGCCTGACCAGGCCGGACTTCCTGATCGCCGCCGGTTTCAGCTACCAGGTCGTGACCGCGCACAACGGCTGCCTGCAGCTGGAGGTGACGCTGCATGGCCTGGCATCACACGCCGCCTACCCGAGCACGGGCGTGGACGCGCTGCAGGCCGCGACGAAACTGCTCGCCGCGCTGTACGAGCACAACAGGGTGCTGGAGGGGCGGCGCTCGCAGGTCGCCGGCATCACCCACCCCTACCTGAACGTGGGCCGCATCGAGGGCGGCAGCAACACCAACGTGGTGCCGGGCAAGGTGGTGCTCAAGCTCGACCGCCGCATGATCCCCGAGGAAGACGCCGCGGCGGTCGAGGCCGAGGTGCGCCAGCTCATCGAGTGGGTGGTGGCCCAGTGCCCGGGCGTGACGGTGGACATCAAGCGCATCCTGCTGGCGCAGTCGCTCAAGCCGCAGACCACCAACGCACCGCTGGTGGCGGCGCTGCAGCGCCATGGCCGCGAGGTGTTCGGCTGCGAGATCCCCGTATCGGGCACGCCGCTGTACACCGACGTGCGCCTGTACGGCGCCCACGGCGTGGCCGCCGTGATCTACGGCGCCGGCCCGCGCACCGTGCTGGAAAGCAATGCCAAGCGCGCCGACGAACACGTCGTGCTGGAAGACCTGCGCCGCGCTACCAAGGTGGTGGCGCGCACACTGGCCGACATGCTGGGCTGAGCCCCCCGGGGCCCGCCCTGCCGCCCAGGGGCCCCCACCCGGGCGCACGGTGCGGCGGCGACTGAGCACGGAACTTGCGGTACAGGCCAGGTTGTCGAAACCCGCCCGGAGACCCTGGTCCATGACTACTACCCGCCGCACCCTGATCACCCTCGCCACCAGCCTGCTGTTCGCCGGCGCCGCCCTGCCCGTGCAGGCACAGGAGACCGCCGTGAAGTTCCAGCTCGACTGGCGCTTCGAGGGCCCGGCCGCCCTGTTCCTCGTGCCAGCCGCCAAGGGCTATTTCAAGGCCGAGAAGCTCGCCGTCACGGTCGACGCCGGCAACGGCTCGGGCGGCACCGTCACTCGCGTGGCCTCCGGCAGCTACGACATGGGCTTTGCCGACATGGCGGCGCTGATGGAGTTCCAGGCCAACAACCCCACGGCGCCGAACAAGCCGGTGGCCGTGATGATGGTCTACAACA
Organism: Pseudomonadota bacterium; assembly: GCA_046045865.1. Classification (GTDB taxonomy): domain Bacteria; phylum Pseudomonadota; class Gammaproteobacteria; order Burkholderiales; family Burkholderiaceae_C; genus Sphaerotilus. The sequence goes on from JBJOKY010000267.1 coordinate 3,185, forward strand.
ACACCCCCGCGGCCGTGCTGGCCCTGAAGAAGAGCGGCATCAGCAAGCCGGCCGACCTGAACGGCAGGAAGCTGGGTGCACCGGTGTTCGACGCCGGGCGCAAGGCCTGGCCCATCTTCGCCAAGGCCAACAAGATCAACGGCGTGACCTGGACCGCCATGGACCCGCCGCTGCGCGAGACCATGCTGGCGCGCGGCGACGTCGACGCGATCACGGGGTTCTCGTTCACCTCGCTGCTCAACCTGGAAGCCCGCGGCGTCAAGACCGAGGACATCGTCGTGCTGCCCTATCCGGCCTACGGCGTGAAGCTGTACGGCAACGCCATCATCGTGGGCGAGGACTTCCTCAAGAAGAACCCGGAAGGCGTGAAAGCCTTCCTGCGCGCCTTCACCAAGGGCATGAAGGACGTGATCGCCGACCCCAAGGCGGCGGTGGCCACGGTCAAGGAGCGTGACGGCATCGTCAACGCCGAGCTGGAACTGCGCCGCCTGCAGCTGGCGCTGGACGCCACCGTGCTCACGCCCGACGCCAGGGCCGAAGGCTTCGGCGAGGTCAAGGGCCCACGCCTGGCGCTGATGGCCAGCGAGGTGTCCGACGCCTACGGCACCAAGGAACGCGTCAAGCCCGAGGCGGTCTGGAACGCGGCCTACCTGCCGGCCGCCGCCGAGCGCAACATCTTCCCCGGCCCGGCCGCGCCGGCCGCCGCCGCCACCAAGAAGAAGTGACATGAGCGCCTTCGTCGACTTCGACCACGTCTGGCTGGCCTACAACGACGAGCTGCTGGCCGCCGGCCAGTACGCCGTCGAGGACATCAACCTCAAGGTGCGCGAGGGCGAGTTCATCGCCATCGTCGGCCCCTCGGGCTGCGGCAAGTCCACCTTCATGAAGCTGGCCACGGGGCTGAAGCGTCCGAGCAAGGGCACGGTCATCATCGGCGGGCAGGAGGTGACCGGCCCGCTCAAGATCACCGGCATGGCCTTCCAGGCACCCAGCCTGCTGCCCTGGCGCACCACGCTGCAGAACGTGCTGCTGCCACTGGAGATCGTCGAGCCCTACCGCTCGAACTTCAAGGCAAACAGGTCGAAGTACAAGGCCGAGTACGAGGCCAAGGCACGCGCCCTGCTCGCCAGCGTGGGGCTGGACGGCTATGCCGACAAGTTCCCCTGGCAGCTCTCGGGCGGCATGCAGCAGCGCGCCAGCATCTGCCGCGCGCTCATCCACGAGCCCAGGATGCTGCTGCTCGACGAGCCCTTCGGCGCGCTGGATGCGTTTACCCGCGAGGAGCTGTGGTGCATCCTGCGCGACCTGCAGGCCACGCAGAAGTTCAACGTCATCCTGGTCACGCACGACCTGCGCGAAAGCGTCTTCCTGGCCGACACGGTGTACGTGATGAGCAGGAGCCCCGGCCGCTTCGTGGTCAGGCGCGAGATCGACCTGCCGCGCCCGCGCGACCTGGAGATGACCTACACGCCGCATTTCACCGACATCGTGCACGAGCTGCGCGGGCACATCGGCGCCATGCGCAAGCAAGGCAGCGAGGTGGCGCAATGAGCACGTCAGCCCGCCTTCGCGCCAAGCGCATGGAACAGGCCTCGCCCTGGATCCTGCTGGTGCTCACGCTGCTGATCTGGCAGCTGGTGTGCAGCGGCTTCAATGTCTCGGAGTTCATCTTCCCCAGCCCGCTGGGCATCGGCCGGGCGCTGGCCGAGCAGGCCGGCCTGGTGGCCGGCCACGCCTGGCGCACCTTCTGGGTGACGATGGCGGGTTTCGGCATCTCCATCGTGGTGGGCGTGCTGCTGGGCTTCCTGATCGGCAGCTCGCGGCTGGCCTACACGGCCGTCTACCCGCTCATGACGGCCTTCAACGCCCTGCCCAAGGCAGCCTTCGTGCCCATCCTGGTGGTGTGGTTCGGCATCGGCGTGGGGCCGGCGGTGCTGACGGCCTTCCTGATCAGCTTCTTTCCCATCATGGTCAACATCGCCACCGGCCTGGCGACGCTGGAGCCCGAACTGGAAGACGTGCTGCGCGTGCTCGGCGCGCGGCGCTGGGACGTGCTGATGAAGGTGGGCCTGCCGCGCTCGATGCCGTATTTCTACGGCTCGCTCAAGGTCGCCATCACCCTGGCCTTTGTCGGCACCACGGTGAGCGAGATGACGGCGGCCAACGAGGGCATCGGCTACCTGCTGATTTCCGCCGGCAGCTCCATGCAGATGAGCCTGGCCTTTGCCGGCCTGGTGGTGGTGGGCGCGATGGCGATGGTGATGTACGAGCTGTTCTCGGTGATCGAGAAGCGCACCACCGGCTGGGCGCACCGCGGCTCGCAGGGCCACTGAGGCGACAACCGGCACCGGCTCGACACGGCACACTGGCCCCATGCACACGCCCGGCCCGCCCTCGTCCGCCCTGTCGACGCCATCACCCGCGGTGCGGGCGACCGAGCCGCTCCCGCCAAAAGCCGCCGCCTGGCTGCGCCTGGCCAACGAGGTCGCCCGTGCGGCCCTGCAGCAGGGCCACCACCCCTTCGGCGCGGTGCTGATCGCGCCCGACGGGGCCACCGTGCTGCTGCGTCAGGGCAATGTCGACAGCGTCAACCACGCCGAAGCCGTGCTGGCGCGCGAGGCGGCCCGCCTGTACCCGCCCGAGGTCCTGTGGGGGTGCACCCTGGTCACCACCGTCGAGCCCTGCGCCATGTGCGCCGGCACGCAGTACTGGGCCCACATCGGCCGGCTGGTCTACGGCATGAGCGAGGCGCAGCTGCTGCAGCTCACCGGCAACCATGCCGGGAACCCGACACTGGACCTGCCCTGCCGCGAGGTCTTCGCGCGCGGCCAGAAGACGCTGCAGGTGCACGGCCCGGTCGCCGAGGTGCAGGACGAGATCGCCGCCCTGCACCGCAACTTCTGGAGGATCGCGCCATGAACGCCCATCTGCCCGTCATCGACCTGGCGCCCAGCTTCGGGCCCGACCCGGCCGGCGCCCGCGCCGTCGCCCGCGAGATCGACGCCGCCTGCCGGCGCCACGGCTTCTTCTACGTCAGCGGCCACGGCGTGCCGCTGGCACTGATCGCCCACCTGTTCATGCTCGACCGCAAGTTCTTCGCCCTGCCTGACGAGGTGAAGCGGCGCTGGCACATCGATCGTTCCGGCGGCCTGCAGCGCGGCTACGACCCCATCGGCTGGCAGAGCCTGGACAGCGGCAAGCCCGCCGACCTGAAGGAAAGCTACTACCTCGGCACCGACCTGGCCGCCGACCACCCGCTGGTGCAGGCCGGCACGCCCAACCACGGCCCCAACCAGTGGCCGGACGAAACCCTGGTGCCCGGCTTCCACGCCGCCTGCACCA
>JBJOKY010000268.1:0-6522 GCA_046045865.1 Pseudomonadota bacterium
CCTGCCAGGAGGCGGGCTACCTGGTGATGCTGTTCAACCTGGGCAACGACGGCGCGCGCAAGCGCGAGGGCATCGAGGCGCTGGCCTCGTACCAGGTCGAGGGCTTCATCCTCAACACCCTGGGCGCGGACGCCCAGGCTGCCGGCGAGGTGGCGCGCCACGGCAAGCCGGCCGTGCTGGTGGACCGCCGGCACCCGGAGATGCAGGCGGATTTCGTCTCGCTCGACAACACCGACGCCATGGGCCAGGCGGTACGCCACCTGCTGGGCGCCGGCTACCGCGCCCTGGTCTACGTGACCGAGCCGACTGCGGGCGTGAGCTCGCGGCTGGAGCGCGAGGGGGCCTTTCGCAGCCATGTGGCGGCGCAGTCAGCGTCACTGGCGGCCGCGTCGACGGCAACCCACGGCGCCGCGGCGGGCGCCGCCGGCCTGACGGCCGAGGTGATCGAGTCCGGCGAGGCGCAGGAGGCCGCCCTGCTCACCCGCCTGACGCAGGCGCGCCAGCGCGCCGGCGCGGCGCCGCTGGCCATCGTGGCCAGCAACGCGGTCACCACGCTGCGGGTGGCCGGCGCCTGTGCCGCGCTGGGCTGGCCGCTGGGCGCTTCTGCAGGCACCGGCCAGGGGCCGGGCGTGGGCTTCGTCGGCTTCGACGAGACCGAATGGGCGCCGCTGGTCGGCCCCGGCCTGACCACCATCGCCCAGCCGACCGACGACATCGGCCGCGTCGCCGCGCACTGCCTGCTCGACCACCTGCAGGGCCGCCGGCTGCCGCCGCGCCAGATCCTGCTGCCGGGCCGGCTCATCATGCGTGGCTCGTCGCAGGCGCCGTCCGCCTGACGGCCTGATGTGCCCGCCAGCCCCGGGTTAATGGTGATGCGCGGTCGAAACCGGTTTCTAAAAATAGAAGCGGCTTCAGGATCCACGCGCCACCGGCCGCCCCATCCATCAGCCAGGCTGACTCGAACGATTCGACCCACCCAAGCTGCTGCCCGACCCGTGACCACGATCTTCCTGTTCGCCGGTGTGCCGGCCGCCCCGCCACGGCGCCTGTTCGTGCGCCCCGACTCCGGCGCGCCCTTCCTCGGCGACGACCTGCTCGTCGTCACTCGCCGCCGGGTCGAGCCGTTGCGCGGCATCACACGGAACGCGTCATGAGCCTGGACGTCGTCACCTTCGGCGAGGCCATGATGCTGCTGGTGGCCGACCGCCCGGGCCCGCTGGAGGCGGCTGCATCCTTCCTCAAGCGCACCGCCGGCGCCGAGACCAACGTGGCCATCGGCCTGGCCCGGCTGGGCCTGCGCGTCGGCTGGGTCAGCCGGCTGGGCGGCGACTCGATGGCGCGCTACCTGCTGGCCACGCTGCGCGGCGAGGGCATCGACTGCAGCCACGTGGTGTGCGACCCGGCGCAGCGCACCGGCTTGCAGTTCAAGGGCCGCGTGGCCGGCGGCGGCGACCCCGAGGTCGAGTACCACCGCAAGGGCTCGGCCGCCAGCCAGTGCCAGCCCGGCGAGATCGACCTGCCCTGGCTCACCGCCGCGCGCCACCTGCATGCCACGGGCGTGTTCGCGGCGCTTTCGCCCAGCTGCCACGAGACCGCGCTGCGCAGCCTGGCGCTGATGCGTTCGGCCGGGCGCAGCATCTCCTTCGACCCCAACCTGCGCCCCACGCTGTGGGCCTCGCCCGCGGCCATGCGCACCGCCATCAACCACCTGGCGGCCCAGGCCGACTGGGTGCTGCCGGGCATCGAGGAGGGGCGCTTCCTGACCGGGCTGGACAGCGCCGAGGCCATCGCCGCCTGGTACCGCGCACGCGGCGCACAGCTGGTGGTCGTCAAGCTCGGCCCCGAGGGCGCCTACTACAGCAGCGCGCTGGGCGGGGGCGAGCAGACCGGCCACGTGCCCGGCTTCCCGGTCGCCCAGGTGGTGGACACGGTGGGCGCGGGCGACGGTTTTGCCGTGGGTGTGATCAGCGCCCTGCTCGCCGGCCGGCCGGTGGCCGAGGCGGTGCGGCGCGGCTGCTGGATAGGCGCACGCGCCGTGCAGGTGCTGGGTGATACCGAGGGCCTGCCCACGCGCGCCCAGCTGAGCGAGGCCGGACTGTGAACCCGTCCGCATCCACCCGCAAGCAGGTGCTGGTCTTCCGCGAACTGCCGCCCGGGCCCCTGGCGCGGCTGCAGGCCGCGCATGACGTGACCATCGCCAACCCGCGCGTGGCGAATCAGGCCGAGGCCTTCCACGCCGCGCTGCCGCAGGCCCAGGGTCTGATCGGGTCGAGCTTTCGGATCGACGCGGCGCTGCTCGCCCGCGCGCCCCGGCTGACCGTGGTCTCCAGCATCTCGGTCGGCGTCGACAACTACGACCTGGCCGCGCTGCGCCAGCGCGGCATCACCCTGTGCCACACGCCCGGCGTGCTGACCGAGACGACGGCCGACACGATCTTCGCCCTCGTCATGACCAGCTGCCGGCGCATCGTCGAGCTGGCCAACCATGTGCGTGACGGCCGCTGGACGCGCAACATCGATGAATCGCTGTTCGGCCGCGACGTGCATGGCAAGACCCTGGGCATCGTCGGCTACGGTCGCATCGGCCAGGCCCTGGCACGCCGCGCCGCGCTGGGCTTCCACATGCCCGTGCTCTACAGCAACCCCACACCGGTAGCGGCCGGCGAGGCCGGCGCGCGCGCCCGCCAGGTCGGGCTGGACGAACTGCTGGCCGCGCTGGACAGCGGCCACCTGGGTTGCGCCGGCCTGGACGTGTAGTACGCGGTCGATCCGCTGCCGCAGGCCTCGCCGCTGCGCAGGCGCCCGGTCGCGGTATTGAACGGCTGATCGTTGCGGCGTAATATGATTTCGTATTACAGCTTCGGACTAGCTGCTTCCCGAGGTATCCCATGCGCACCATCTCCCTGCGGCTGGACGACGACCACGATGCGCTGCTCAGCGCCTATTGCCGCCGGCACGGCCTGACGCAGACCGAAGCGATCAAGTCCGCCATTGCCGGATTGGTCGCCGACAACAGCATCAACGCGCCCACGCCGGCCGAACTGGCGGCCGAGCTGGGCCTGATCGTCACCGTGGCTGGCGCAGGTCGAGCGCCCGGCCAGATCGTGGCCGAAGCTGCCCGGTCCAGCGCAGCGCCAGCGACCGCTCAGGCCGCGGCCGATGTGGCCACGGACCACGCCCGCCAGATCAAGCAGCGCCTGCTCGACCGCCGAGCCCGGGACGAGATGCCTGCGCCGCCCGTGACGCGCTGAGCCGGGCATCCAGGCCATGGCCACACCCGCGGCACGCCCGCCGCGCATCCTCATCGACACCGGCCCGCTGGTGGCCTGGCTGGACAGCAGCGAGCCCTGGCACGCGACCGTTGCGGCCTGGCTGGCGGACTACCGCGGCGAGCTGCTCAGCACCTGGCCGGTGCTGACCGAGGTCTGCCACCTCGTGCCCGAACGCAAGGTGGCCAACTTCATGCGCTGGGTGGGGCGCGGCGGCCTGAGCGTGGTCGACATCCCGGCCAGCGCCGTGCCACTGCTGGCCGACCGCATCGACAAGTACGCCGACCTGCCCATGGACCTGGCCGACGCCAGCCTGATCTGGCTGGCCGAGACCCGCGCGGTGCTGGACATCCTCACCCTGGACCGGAGCGACTTCGGCATCTACCGCACGGCGCGCGGCCTGGCGCTGCGCAATCACCTCGTCGGCTGACCGGATCGGCGGCGGGCCTGGCTCAGATCGCCGCCGCCGGATCCTCCGCCACCTCGGCGCGCACCTCGGCGCCGGCCACGAAACGCGTCACGCGACGCGCCTTGAGCCACACGGCGCTGCCGTTGCTGAGGCCGAGCTGCTCGCGCAGCAGGTGCCAGCGCGCGCGCGGCAGTTCGACGTCGACATAACTGCCGTCCTCGCGCTTGAACTCCAGGCGCGTGCTCGGGCCGACCGTCAGCGCCTGGCTGAGCGTCACCGGCAGGGCGTCCGGCTCGGGCTGGCCGACGACTTCCAGCTCGTGCGGGCGCACGTAGCTGACGTCCTCGCTGCCGCTGGCACCACCGGGCGCGTGGCCCAGCCGGCCGTGGAAGAGGTTCACGTCGCCCAGGAACTGCAGCACGAAGGGCGTGGCCGGGCGGTCGTAGACCTCGTCCGGGCTGCCGACCTGCTCGATGCGGCCCTCGTTCATCACCACGATGCGGTCGGCCACCTCCATGGCTTCCTCCTGGTCGTGGGTGACGAAGACGCTGGTGATGTGGACCTCGTCGTGCAGGCGGCGCAGCCAGCGGCGCAGTTCCTTGCGCACCTTGGCATCGAGCGCGCCGAAGGGTTCGTCCAGCAGCAGCACCTTGGGTTCGACCGCCAGGGCGCGCGCCAGGGCGATGCGCTGGCGCTGGCCGCCGCTGAGCTGATGCGGGTAACGATCGGCCAGCCAGTCCAGCTGCACGAGTTTCAGCAGCTCCATCACCTTGCGCTTGATGTCGGCCTCGCTCGGGCGCGTGGCCTTGGGCCGCACGCGCAGGCCGAAGGCCACGTTCTCGAAGATGGTCTTGTGCGCGAACAGCGCGTAGTGCTGGAAGACGAAGCCGACCTGGCGGTCGCGCACATCGGTGTGCGTGGCGTCCTCGCCGTGGAAGAGCACGCTGCCGCTGTCCGGCACTTCCAGCCCCGCGATGATGCGCAGCAGGCTGGTCTTGCCCGAGCCCGAGGGGCCGAGCAGGGCGACCAGTTCGCCCGAGGGGATGTCCAGATTCAGGTTGTCGCAGACGACGGTCTGGCCGAAACGCTTGTTGAGGTTTCTGACTTCAATGCTCATGATCTTCTGTCCTGATTCGTTCGATCACTCGGCACGCTCGGCGGCCGAACGTTTCTGCGCTTTCACACGTTGCTCGACCAGGTACTTCAGCACCAGCGTCACCAGGGCCAGGCCGGCCAGCAGCGAGGCCACGGCAAAGGCCGCGGCGAACTGGTATTCGCTGTACAGGATCTCGATGTGCAGCGGCATGGTGTTGGTCGCGCCGCGGATGTGGCCCGACACCACGCTGACCGCGCCGAACTCGCCCATGGCCCGGGCGTTGCACAGGATGACGCCGTAGAGCAGCGCCCACTTGATGTTGGGCAGCGTGACGTGGCGGAAGATCTGCCAGCCGTTGGCGCCCAGCACCCGCGCGGCCTCCTCCTGCTCGATGCCCTGGGCCTGCATGAGCGGGATCAGCTCGCGCGCCACGAAGGGGAAGGTCACGAAGGTGGTGGCCAGCACGATGCCGGGCACGGCGAAGATCACCTTCAGGTCATGGTCGCGCAGCCATTCGCCGAACCAGCCCTGCAGGCCGAAGATCAGCACATAGATCAGGCCCGAGATGACCGGGCTGACCGAGAACGGCAGGTCGATCAGCGTGAGCAGCACGTTCTTGCCGCGGAACTCGAACTTGGCGATGCACCACGCCGCGGCGATGCCGAACACCAGGTTCATGGGCACGGCGATGAGCGCGGCGATCAGCGTGAGCTTGATGGCCGAGAGCGCGTCGTCATCGACGATGGCGGCCAGGTAGACATCCGCGCCCTTCTTGAAGGCCTCGACGAACACCACCGCCAGCGGGATGAAGAGGAAGAAGGTCAGGAAGCCCAGCGCCACCGCGATGAGCGACCAGCGCACCCAGGGCGCCTCGGTGGTGGCACCCTTGAGCTGGCGCGGGGCGACGGAGATAGCTGCGGAAGTCATGGTCGGTCGTTGGGGTTCTTGTCCAGCGAACGCCGCGGAACCGGCTCTGCCGGGCCGCTGGCGTTGCCCCCTTGAGGGGGAGCGGCCTTGGCCGCTCCGGGGGTGGGCCGGTTCATCAGCGTCCCTGGCGGGCGCGGGCCCAGGCCTGCAGCGCGTTGATGGTCAGCAGCATCACGAAGGCGGCCACCAGCATCACCACGGCGATGGCGGTGGCGCCGGTGTAGTCGTACTGCTCCAGCTTGGTGATGATGAGCAGCGGCGTGATCTCGCTCACCATGGGCATGTTGCCGGCGATGAAGATCACCGAGCCGTATTCACCCAGCGCCCGCGCAAAGGCCAGCGCAAAGCCGGTCAGCAGCGCCGGCGCCAGGATGGGGAAGATCACCTGCGTGAAGGTCTGCCAGCGGCTGGCGCCCAGGGTCGCGGCGGCTTCCTCCAGTTCCTTCTGCACGTCCTCCAGGATGGGCTGCAGGGTGCGCACGACGAAGGGCAGGCCGATGAAGGTGAGCGCCACGAACACGCCGATGGGCGTGAAGCTCACCTTGAAGGGCAGGAACTGGCCGATCCAGCCGTTCCTGGCATACAGCGCCGTGAGCGCGATGCCGGCCACCGCGGTGGGTAGGGCAAAGGGCAGATCGACCAGGGCGTCGACCACGCGCTTGAACGGAAACTCGTAGCGCACCAGCACCCAGGCGACGATGAGGCCGAAGAAGGCGTTGATCAGCGCCGCCACGAACGAGGCGCCGAAGGTCAGCCGGTACGAGGCCAGCACACGCGGCGAACTCACCGCCTCGACAAACGCAGGCCAGGTCATGGTGGCC
>JBJOKY010000041.1:0-17900 GCA_046045865.1 Pseudomonadota bacterium
TCGTGGCGCCCGGCAAGAAGCCCTTCCACACCATCATCCCGGGCTTCCTGACCAGAGACGGCCGGCCGCAGATGAGTTTTGGCGTGATGGGCGGCAACATGCAACCGCAAGGCCACCTGCAGACCCTGGTGCGCATGCTGACGCACCATCAGCAGCCCCAGGCCGCGTGTGACGCACCGCGCTGGAAGGTGGGCACGGGCCTGGCGGTGGACTTCGAGCACACGATGGCACCGGATCTGGTCGCCGGCCTCAAGGCCCTGGGCCACCGTTTCGAACCGACGCCAGATGCCTACATGGACTACGGCAGCGGCCAGTTCATCTGGAAGATCTCGCAGAATCTGGAGGATGGCTATGTCGCGGCGAGTGATTCGCGCCGTGACGGGCAAGCCGTGGGCTACTGATAACCGGGCCCGCACCACACCGAGCCTTGCCGGGCAGGCACCGGTCCGGACTCAGCGCAGCGTGCGGGCAGGCTGGGCCGCCACGATGCCGGCCAGTTCCAGTTGCATCAGGATCATGTTGACCATCGTCGCGACCGATGGCCGGCCGGTCTCGATGCTGAAATGCGCGGTCTCGCGGTAGAGGGGATCGCGCACCTCGAACAGCTCGCGCAGCTTGCGCAGCGGGTCGGCCACCTGCAGCAGCGGGCGCTGCGTGTCGTGGCGCAGGCGGCGGAAGAGCTCTTCCGGCGACGCGCGCAGATAGATCACCGTGCTGCCGGCATGCAGGGCCCGGCGGTTGGCCTCGCGCAGCACGGCACCGCCGCCAGTGGCCAGCACCTTGGCTTCGCCCTCCACCAGCTCGGCGATGACCTTTTCCTCCAGATCACGGAAGGCCGCCTCGCCCTCGAGCTCGAAGAAGTTGCGGATGGACATGCCGATGCGCCGTTCCAGTTCATGGTCGGCGTCGACGAAAGGCAGGTGCAGGGCATTCGCCAGATGGCGGCCGGCGGTGGACTTGCCGGCGCCGGGCATGGCGATGAGGGCGATCGATGGCAAGAGAGTGATCGTCAATCCGCAGTAGAGCACTCTGTCGCGACGGATCGCAGCGGATCTCCTTGCCCGTAGGGGCTCACGACAAACGCCGGCGCGCCAGGCCCACTCAAGTCGTCCGCCGGCACACCCGCCGTTGCAGCCCAAGATGCCCGTCCTTCTGTACCACTGACCCCAGATGCGGACACCAAGATCTTGTAATCCACCCAGAAGCCGACATTCCTGGGATATTCGATCTGCAAGGTAACGCGTCCTCCTGCGTCGGTGACATCGGCCCCCACTACGCTGATCGCCACATCTGACTTCCGCGGTTCCAGCTTCTGGTTTTTGTTAATATCCTCAGAAACCTCGACAACGCCATTGCGGTTTGAATCTTCGTTGCCGCAGGTTCCGCTAATATAGGCTCCGTCAGCAGGCGCGCCCCCCCAACTCCCTTGCAAGTTTCCAAGGAAGCCCTTTCGGTATCCAGTCAAGTCAATCGAAGGAGAAACCTTTACACCAGACTTCGCCTGTCCGGAAGCATCGACAACAAGAACCACAAACTGCTGCCGATAGGTCAACGCATCATTCACAATAATCCGCCGGTCGGTTCCTATCGTTATTGCCAGAGGCTCGGATATCACTGTCAGGCTGGTCGTGGCGGCATTCGGACACCCCCCCGCAGTCGCCTCCGCATCTGTACGATAGTAACAGGCACGAACGATGACCCCGTCCGTAGGACTACTTCGTTCACCGGGGATATATGCGGTCGTTGCAACTCCGTTCACATCTGACAGAACAACATTCGCCCCACTCGACAGGACACCATCAATTGCATTCGCATTTCCCGCCAGATCAAACTGCACTCGCACATTCTTGATTGGTTGATTACCAATACCAAGGAATAGGGCTCGAATTTCAGCCCGATTGTTGGCTCCAGCGGTATTGACCGGCACAACGCTTGGATTCGCGGAAACAGACGCCGAGGTGATCGGCACCGACACCGCAGGCACCCCGCCAGAACTGCTTTGAACCAGAACGGTCTGGGTGTTCTCAACTCCAGCAGTGGATGCGGTGATATTCAAGGATCCTGCGGTGCTAGGCGCGACGTAATTGAAGGTATAGGAACCATTCTGATCGGTCTGACCACTCGCCCCGACCAAGCCAACGCCAGCCACAGAAATTGGCACGGCGGACATTGCATTGCCGTTGGCATCAGTAACACGATACTGGATCTGACCGACGCCCCCCGGTGCCAGAACTGACTGCAAGACACTGGGAACAATCTTCGAACCCGTGACCACGAAGGATGCTGTTCGCCTCAAGGCACCACTTATCGCTGTCACCGTTACGATCCGGTTTGATCGATCGGTGCCCGTCTGAACTGTTGCCGTCAGCTTTCCGGTGGATTCAGCTGTCACCGAAGCATTTACACTTACCACTGCGTTTGCGTCAGCACTGACGACAACTGGTACTTTCCCGACCGACACTCGATTCGCATCGACTGCAGTCACTGTCACGGTAATCGATTCGGCACCACCATTCGGCAGGCTGGCGGCACTAAGAACCACCAAGAGATCGGTGGCTACAGGAACTTCAGTTCCACCGCCCTGGTTGCCATAGTTGTTCGCACTGCCACCACCACAGGCGGACAGACACGTCAGCGACATTAGAAATAGGGCCGCAAAGATGGTTCGCAACAGAAATGCGGAAATAACTTGAGCGCTATACGTTGCGCGAAAGAGTGACGAAGCTGTAGTCATGGCGTCATTTAGCTGCGGCATTGCGGTCGGTGATGACCTTGGGCGTCAGGAAGACCAGCAACTCGGTCTTGTTGGCGGTGCGCGTCTTGTTGCGGAACAGCGCGCCGAGATAGGGAATGTCACCCAGCAGCGGCACCTTGTTGACCTGTTCGGCTTCGCTGGTCTCGAAGATGCCGCCGATGACGACGGTGCCACCATTCTCGACCAGCACTTGTGTCTTGACATGCTTGGTATTGATGGCAAACCCGGCTGCGGTTTGCTGGCCGACGCTGTCCTTGTTGACGTCGACGTCCAGGATGATCGCACCCTCGGGCGTGATCTGCGGCGTGACCTCCAGCTTCAGGTTGGCCTTGCGGAACTGGATGGCTGTTGCGCCGCTGGAGGTGGCGGTCTGGTAGGGCAGTTCGGTGCCTTGCTCGATCAGCGCCTTGATCTGGTCGGCGGTGATCACGCGCGGGCTGGACACCACCTTGCCCTTGCCTTCGGCCTCGAGGGCAGAAAGCTCGAGATTCAGGAAGCGGTTGGACGCCGCACCGAACAGCGACAGCGCGAAGGTCGCCGCGTTGGCGCCACCGAAGTTGCTGCCACTGACGTTGGACGGCAGGTTGACGAACTGCGTGTCCGCGAACGTCGATGCACCGGCGGTCTGCAGGGTGATGTCGCCCACCGAGCGGTAGTTGCCGCCCACGACCGCACGCTGGTTGCCGATCAGCCCGATGCCGGGCGCCTGACCGGGCGCACGGGTGTCATTGGCACCGAGCTTGACACCCAGGCTGCGGCCGAAGGTTTCGTCGGCTTCGACGATGCGGGCCTCGATCATCACCTGACGCACCGCCACATCGATCTTGCTGATCAGCTGGGCGATCTCCTCGAGCTTGCCCGGGATGTCGGTGACGAAGAGCTGGTTGGTGCGCGGCTCCGGAATGACGCTGCCGCGCGGCGACAACATGCGGGTCGCATTTCCGCTGCCCGCGCCGCCACCGGCCGACTGCTGGCCGACCAACCGGGTGGCGACATCATCGGCCTTGGTGTAGTTCAGCTGGAAACCCTGGGTACGCAGCGGTTCGAGGTCGGTGACCTGCTTCTTGGCTTCGAGTTCCTGCTTCTCCTTGGCCGCCAGTTCGTCCTTGGGCGCGATCCAGAGCACGTTGCCCGACTTGCGCACACCCAGGCCCTTGGCCTGCAGGATGATGTCCAGCGCCTGGTCCCAGGGCACGTCTTTCAGCCGCAGCGTGACCGAGCCGGTGACGGTGTCGCTGGTGACGATGTTGAAGTTGGTGAAGTCGGCCACCACCTGCAGCAGGGCGCGCACCTCGATGTTCTGGAAGTTCAGCGAGAGCTTCTCGCCGCTGTAGCCCGGGCCCTGGCTGAGCTTGTTCGGGTCGACCTTCTGCGGCTTGATCTCCAGCACGAACTGGTTGTCGGTCTGGTAGGCGCTGTGCTCCCAGGTGCCACGTGCGTCGACGACCATGCGCACGCGGTCGATGGCCTGGCTGGTGGCGATGCTCTGCACCGGCGTGCCGAAATCGGTGACGTCGAGCTTGCGGCGCAGTGCCTCGGGCACGCTGGTGCGCAGGAATTCGACCACCAGCGTCTGGCCGACCTGACGGATGTCCACGCCGACCTGGGTGCTGGGCAGTTCCACCACGACACGACCAGCGCCGTCACGGCCGCGCCGGAAATCGATGTCGCGCAGCGTCTGCGGATTGGTGTTCTGGCTGTCGGCAAAGTGCACGGGCTGGGTGGCTGCAGTGCCACCGCTGGTGGCCGTGCGCGGTGCACCGGCAGGTGAGGCGGCAATGCCGGGCGCGGTACCCGGTGCCGGCGCGGCGGCAGTCGCCGGAGCGGCCGGCGCCGGCGTGGCCGCTGGTGCGCGCGCCGTGCTGGACTCGGGCGCGGCCGGCGCAGGTTCGGCCGACGTGGGCGCCTCGATCACCACCAGCAAGGTCTTGCCCTGCAGTTCCGTGCGATAGCGGCTGGTCTGCTTGAGATTGACCACGACGCGGCTGCGCTCGCCCGCCTGGGCGACGGCAATCGATCGGACGTTGCCGCTGTTGATCTCCTGCAATCCGCGGCCGGTGCCGTTGACGACGCCCGGCAGATCCAGCGCGATGCGCGGTGGCGTCTGCACCGAGAAGCCGGTCGGCAAGGCGGCAAGCGCCTCGCTCAGCTCGATGCGGACCACGTCGGAGCTGCCTTGCGGCGCCGAGGTGATGGACTGGATCGTCGCTTCGGCCAGCGCCGTGAGCGGCGCGACGCAGAGCAGCGTGAGGGCTGCTGCGCGGGCGAGCCAGCGGGATGCGACCGGCGTTTCGCTGCCCGTGACCATGTGCTTGCTGTAGTTCATCGACCCTTCTCCTGCGAGCGCTCCACGAGCTGGAGGCTGCTCGTGCGCTCGACCCAATCGCCGACGGCGTCCTGGACGACTTCGCGCAATGCGACTTCGGTTTCGGTAATGCGTGTGACCCGGCCGTAGTTGAGCCCGACATGGTCGCCCACGCGCAATTGATAGAGCTGGCCGCTCACGTTGAGCAGGGCCACACGTTGCCCCCCCTGGAACAGGCTGCCGACCACGATCAGCGCGTCCAGCGGATAACTTTCAAGCGGCTCCTTGCGTCGGTTCAGTTCGGGCGCCAGCAGCGAATTGGCCGCGCGCTGTTCGCGCTTGACGGCCACGGCGAGCTTCTGGCTGCTGAACGGATCGATGGACTGGACCGACACATAGGGCTGCGGATCGAACTTGCGCGGCGGCACCAGTGCCGTGACACGCGGCTTGACCTCGTGGCGCTGTTGTTCCATCCACTGCTGCAGGCCGTCATGCTGATCGGTGCAGGCGCCGAGCAGTGCGGCACCCAGCAGCGCAGGCACGCAGGCGATCCGGCAGGGGCGACGGCGACTCGGCGTCATGGCTTGGCTCCGGGCTTGGCGGCCTTGCTGGCCTTGGCGGCGTCGATCTCGTTGCGGTCGAGATAGCGGTAGGTACGCGCGGTGGCCTCCATGGTCAACAGGCCGGTGGCTGCCGCCTCGCGGCTCTGGCCTGTCGCCGGCAAGCCGCTGATCACCAGGTTGTGCAACGTCACGATGCGCGACAGGTTGGCGATGTCGGCGGTAAACGCGCCGATGTCGTGGTAGCGCCCGCTGAGCTTGAGCGAAATGGGCAGCTCGGCGTAGTAGTCCTTGGCCACGGACTGCCCGGGCTGGAACAGCTCCCACTGCAGGCCGCGGCCCAGACCGGCCTGGTTGATGTCGGACAGCAGCGCATCCATCTCGGCCATGGCCGGCAGCTGGCGCTCGAGCTGGGTGACGTATTCCTGCACCTGCAGCTTCTGCTTGCGCAGCTCATCCAGATTGATGGCCTGGGCGAGGCGGTTGCGATAGCTTTCCTTGAGCGTGAGTTCACGCTGCTCCTCGGCGTCGAGCTGCGCCAGCGTGTCGGACAGCACCATGAACCATGCCATGACC
The DNA here is from genome assembly GCA_046045865.1 of Pseudomonadota bacterium. Taxonomy (GTDB): domain Bacteria; phylum Pseudomonadota; class Gammaproteobacteria; order Burkholderiales; family Burkholderiaceae_C; genus Sphaerotilus. The sequence goes on from JBJOKY010000041.1 coordinate 6,197, forward strand.
ACCACCAGCACCGAGGTCGCCAGCCACACCGCCAGCTTGGGCAGCAGCGGCCATTGTCCCGGCTGGTTGGGGTTGAGGCCGCGGAACTGCGCCCCGGCCTTGGCAAAGATGGATTCGAAATCGATATTCATCGTCGATCACCCGCTCAGGAGCCCAGCACGGACGCAGGCGCAGGCCGCGCAGACACACGCAGCGGAGCGGAAGCCGCTGCCGACGCAGCACCCGCCGGCGCGGACGCGCCATCGGCTGGCTTGGCGGCCGCGTCCTGCGGGCGCTTGAGCGTGAGCTTCATCGTGAACTCGAACAGCCGGCGCTGCTCGCGGCTGCCCTGCACCTGCAGGCTGGCAGCACGGATGACGACCAGCTCCGGCTTGTCGAGCCAGGTGGCGCGGTAGGCCGTGTTGCGCAGGAACTCGGACACGCGCTCGTTGGTCTGCGCCAGACCGGTCACCGAGATACCCTGGCCGTCCTGGCGGATGGCGGTCAGGTAGACACCCTCGGGTGTCTGCGCCACCAGCTCGTTGAGCAGGTGCACGGGCATGTTGCGGTCGATCTGGAAGTCCTCGACCACCTTCTGGCGTGCCTTCAGACCCTCGATCTCGTTCTTGAGCGAGGCGATGTCCTTGATCTGCACGTCGAGCTTCTTGATCTCGGCTTCAAGGAACTCGTTGCGCGACTTCTGCTTGGCGCCCATCTCGAGCAGCACGAGGTAGCCCATGACCGCGATGCCGCACCCCACCGCCACCGCCAGGCCGATACCGACAAAGAAGGCCTGCTTGCGCCGGCGCCGCCGCTCCTCGCGGTGCGGCAGGAGGTTGATGAGCATCATTGGAGGAATCTCCGCATCGCCAGGCCGCAGGCGGTCAGGTAGGCAGGCGCATCGCGGCGCAGGCGACCTTCACGCACCCCGGGGCCGAGCTGCATGCCGTCGAACGGATTGACGATGCGTGCTGCAAAACCGGTCAGCTGCGTGACCCGGTCGGTCAGCCCCGGCAGGCTGGCGGTACCACCCGACAGCAGGACGTAGTGCACCTTGTGGTGGGGCGTGCTGGTGAAGAAATACTGCAGCGCCCGTCCGACTTCCTGTGCCAGGCTTTCGACGAACGGTGTCAGCAACTGGGCCTCGTAGTCGTCGGGCAGGTCGCCGGCCAGCTTCTTGGCCTCGGCTTCCTCGAAGGAAAAGCCGTACTGGCGCGAGATCAGCTGCGTCAACTGTGCGCCGCCGAAGGCCTGGTCACGGTCGTACAGCAGCTCGTCGTCGCGCAGCACCTTCAGGCTGGTGGTGTCGGCGCCGATCTCGAACAGCGCCACCAGCGACTCACGCCCCTCGTTGGGCAGGCCGGCGATGATGCGCCCGATCGCCAGGCGCGAGGCATGCGACTCGATGTCGAGCACCACCGGCTTGAGCCCGGCCGCCTCGGCCAGACCCTGGCGATCCTGCACGCGCTCCTTGCGCGACGCGGCGATCAGCACCTCGACGTCGCCCACCGCATCGGGACTGGGACCGATGACGCAGAAATCCAGGCTGACCTCGTCGAGCGAGAAGGGGATGTACTGGTTGGCCTCGGCCTCGACCTGCAGTTCGAGATCCTCCTCGCGCAGGCCGCCAGGCAGGCTGATCTTCTTGGTGATCACCGAGGCCTGCGGCATGGCCATCGCCACCTGCTTGGTCTTGGTACCACTCTTGGCCAACGCGCGCCTGACCGCGTCAGCCACCTCGTCGAACTTCTCGATCTGGCCGTCGACGATCCAGCCCTTCTCGAACGGCTCGCTGGCCACGCGCTCGACGACATATTCACCCGAGACGTGCCGCCCCAGTTCGACCAGCTTGACGCCGGAGGAACTGACGTCCAACCCGATCAGGGATGAGGCCCTGCGCCCTGGCAGAAAATCTAGAAAACCCACGCCTGTCCCCAGACTGCATGACCACCGTGGTGCAGGAATACGGCAGTCACAGTTAAGAAGTTACTTCAATGCTAGCAATAAACCCATTGATGCACAAAGATTTTTTCCGTTTTCAACTTGTTTCGGCGTTGCAAAACGCACAAGTGAGCAGGCACTGACATTACCTCGGTCACGCCGGTTTGTTCCACGTCGGCAGGGCACGCCACCGGCCCCGCCGTGCAATCCGGGCGGCTTCGACCCGGTTCCTATAATCCCGGGCACATTCTGCCTCCCCCCTGATGAGCGACGCACCCAGCACGAGCCCTCCCGCCCCCACGCCCTCAGCCACCGCCTGGAGCCAGCCCCTGCTTCGAGGCCTGTCTTATGCCGCCGGGCTGCTCGTGGCAGGCGCGCTGGCCGTGGTCCTGCTGATCGGCATGGCGCTGGCTGCGGCCTACCCCCACCTGCCGGAACTCAACAGCATCCTCGACTACCAGCCCAAGCTGCCGATGCGGGTGTATTCGGCCGAAGGCGTGATGCTCGGCGAATTCGGCGAGGAACGGCGCAACTACCTGCCCATCCGCGCCATCCCGAAGGTCATGCAGGACGCCGTGCTGGCCATCGAGGACGCACGCTTCTACCAGCACCAGGGTGTGGACTACCGCGGCGTGCTGCGTGCGGGCCTGGAAAACCTGCGCGAGGCGCGCAGCCAGGGCGCCTCCACCATCACCATGCAGGTCGCGCGCAACTTCTACCTGTCGACCGAGAAGACGATGACACGCAAGATCTACGAGATCCTGCTGTCGCTCAAGATCGAGAGCCTGCTGAGCAAGGAGCAGATCCTCGAGCTCTACATGAACCAGATCTACCTCGGCCAGCGCGCCTACGGCTTCGCCGCCGCCAGCGAGATCTACTTCGGCAAGCCGCTCAAGGACGTCAACATCGCCGAGGCCGCCATGCTCGCCGGCCTGCCCAAGGCGCCGTCGGCCTACAACCCGATCGCCAACCCGCGCCGGGCGCAGATCCGTCAGCGCTACATCATCGAGCGCATGCTCGAGACCGGCTACATCACCGCAGCCCAGCGCGACCAGGCGCTGGCCACCCAGCTGCGCTACCACCCGGTGGCCGACGTGCCGGTGCACGCCGAATACGTGGCCGAGACCGCGCGCCAGCTCATCTACGCCCAGTACGGTGACGCCACCTACACGCGCGGGCTCAACGTCTACACCTCCATCCGCGCCGGTGACCAGGCTGCTGCCTACAAGGCATTGCGCAAGGGCCTGATGGAGTACGAGCGCCGGCAGGTCTACCGCGGCCCGGAGGACTACGTCGACCTGCCCGCCGATGCCAAGGGCCTGGATGCCCGCGTGGCCGAAGCCCTCGACGAGCACCCCGACAACGGCGAACTGCTCGCTGCCGTGGTGCTGGAGGCCAACCCGCGCAAGGTCGTGGTGGCACTGCAGAACGGCGACTCCGTCACCGTGTCGGGCGAAGGCCTCATGCCGGTGGCCTCGGGACTGCGCGCCAACGCCGCGCCCAAGGTGCAGATCCGCCGCGGCTCGGTCGTGCGCGTCGTCAAGGGCACGGTGGGCACGGGCACCAACAAGAGCGAGTGGTCGCTCACCCAGGTGCCCGAGGTCGAAGGCGCCTTCGTGTCGCTCGACCCGAATACCGGCGAGATCCGCGCCATGGTGGGCGGCTTCGACTACGCCAAGAACAAGTTCAACCACGTCACCCAGGCCTGGCGCCAGCCGGGGTCGAGCTTCAAGCCCTTCATCTACTCGGCCGCGCTGGAGCGCGGCATCACCCCGGCCACGGTGGTGAACGACGCGCCGCTGTTCTTCGACGCCGGCGCCACCGGCTCGCAGCCCTGGGAGCCGAAGAACTACGACGGCACCTTCGACGGCCCCATGCCGCTGCGCAAGGCGCTGGCCAAGTCCAAGAACATGGTTTCGATCCGCGTGCTGCAGGCCACCGGCCCCAAGTTCGCGCAGGACTGGATCACGCGCTTCGGCTTCGAGGCCGAGCGCCACCCCGCCTACCTCACCATGGCGCTAGGCGCCGGCACCGTGACGCCGCTGCAGATGGCCAGCGCCTACTCGGTCTTTGCCAACGGCGGCCACCGCGTCAACCCGGTGCTGATCACACGCATCACGGGCGTGCGCGAACGGCCGGTCGCCCTGCCGCAGATCAAGCTGCCCGACGAGTCCACCCGCGCCATCGACGCGCGCAATGCCTTTGTCATGAGCAGCCTGCTGCAGGAGGTGACCCGCTCCGGCACGGCTGCCAAGGCCCAGGGCACACTCAAGCGTCCCGACCTGTACGGCAAGACCGGCACGACCAACGACTCGATGGACGCCTGGTTCGCCGGCTACACGCCCAGCCTCACTGCGGTGGTCTGGATAGGCTACGACCAGCCCCGCAAGCTCGGCGACCGCGAGACCGGCGGCGGCCTGGCGCTGCCGGTCTGGATCGACTACATGGGCTACGCCCTCAAGGGCGTCGGGGTGTCGGAGCCCGAGCCCCCCGAAGGCCTGGTACACCAGGGCGGCGAGTGGTTCTTCGAGGAGAACACCCGCGGCAACGGCATCGCCAGCCTGGGGCTGGAGGACAAGACGCCCGAGAACACGAACGAGGAAGAGAAGAAGAGCATCCTCGACCTCTTCAAGCGCTGAAGCTGCCGGCCGCGCCCGGCCCCAGCCGCGGCCTGTGCGGCGCGACCCTGGTGGTCAGTACGCGGGCGCCGCGAACGCCAGCGACTTGCCAGCCTGCAGGCTGGCGTGGCGCGACAGGGCAGCGAAGAACTCGCTGCCATCACGCGTGTCGCGCCAGGCGCCCTGCGACCAGCGGTAGTGGTAGCCGCCACCACGTGCAGCCAGCCACAACTCCTGCAGCGGCGGCTGGGTGTTGAGGATGAGCTTGCTGCCGCCCGGCAGGCTCAGTTCCAGCAAGCCGCCGGTGCGGTGGCTGTCGATGTCGATCACGTCCTCGTCCAGCCAGCGGTCCACCGTGGCCTCGATGCTGGACAAGGTGAGCTGGGCCAGGCGCAGGTACTCGGCGTCGGCAAGCGCTTCGGATGTCTGGGTCATGATCGATAAAATCCTTCAATGAGCGGCGCAACGAGCATGTCGACTACACCCCAGCACCCGCCCGACGGCAGTTTAGGCGGCTGTGCGGCAGCGGTGCACGCGCCCACCCACCCAGCCTCGTCACCACCCAGGTCAACCGGGCGCTGGCTGCCGGGCGCGCTGTCAGTCGCGCTGCTCGCGGGCTGCGGCCAGAAAGGCCCCCTGTACCGGCCCGATGCCCCGGCCAGTGCAGCCTCGGCGGCGGCCAGCTCGCAGCCCGCGACCTCGGCGGTCCGACCAGACCGCACCCCCGTCTCCTCCACCCCCACCGCCCCGAACACCGCGCCATGACCCTGCCCGGCTCACCCCACCTTGCCCGTCGCGGCGCCACCCTGATGCTGGAGCAGGTCGAACTTGCCGAGCTGGCGCACCGCCACGGCACGCCGCTGTACGTGTATTCGCGCAACGCCATGCGCGACGCCCTGGCAGCCTACCAGCGCGCCCTGGCCGGACGGCGCCACCTCATCTGCTACGCGATGAAGGCCAATTCCAACCTGGCCGTGCTGCAGACCTTCGCCCAGGCCGGCTGCGGCTTCGACATCGTGTCGGCCGGCGAGCTTGAACGCGTGCTGGCTGCCGGCGCCAGCGCCGACCAGATCGTCTTTTCCGGCGTCGGCAAGACCCGCGCCGACATGGAGCGCGCCCTGACCGTGGGCGTGCGCTGCTTCAACGTCGAGAGCGAGGCCGAGCTGGCCCTGCTGTCGCAGGTGGCCAGCAGCCACGGCAGCACCGCGCGCATCAGCCTGCGCGTGAACCCGGACGTCGACGCCCGCACCCATCCCTACATCTCCACCGGCCTGAAGGGCAACAAGTTCGGTGTGGCACATGCCGGCGCGGTGGCGGTCTACCGCCAGGCGGCCGAGCTGCCGGGCATCGCGGTGGCCGGCATCGACTGCCACATCGGCTCGCAGATCACCGAGGTCGGCCCCTACCTCGACGCGCTCGACCGCATCCTCGATCTGGTCGAGGCGGTGGAACGCGCCGGCATCCCCCTGCATCACGTCGACCTGGGCGGCGGCCTGGGCATCACCTACACCGACGAGGCACCACCCAGCGCCGAGCAGCTGCTCGGCGCCGTGCTGGCGCGCATGGACGAACGCGGCCACGGCCGGCGCGAGATCCTGCTGGAGCCCGGCCGATCGCTGGTCGGCAATGCCGGCGTGCTGCTCACCGAGGTGCTGTACCTCAAGCCCGGCGAGCAGAAGAACTTCTGCATCGTCGACGCGGCCATGAACGACCTCGTCCGCCCGGCCATGTACGAGGCCTGGATGGGCATCGTGCCCTGCGAGCTGCACAGCGACGCCGCGCAGCGCTGGGACGTGGTCGGCCCGGTGTGCGAATCGGGCGACTGGCTGGGCCGCGAGCGCGACCTGGCGGTGCGGCAGGGCGACCTGCTCGCCGTGCTGTCGGCCGGCGCCTACGGCTTCACCATGTCCAGCAACTACAACAGCCGCGCCCGGGCGGCCGAGGTGATGGTCGATGGCGATCAGGTCCACCTGATCCGCGCGCGCGAAAGCGTCACCGACCTCTATGCGCTGGAGCGCCTGATCCAGGCCTGACACCGGTCGGCGTGGTCGGCCACGCAGCCGCTGACGCGGCCCGGCAGGAGCCTCCGGCAAATCCCGCTACAGCGGGCGCCCCTGGGCCGACAGCAGGCTCAGTTCGCCGTAATGAGCCTCGGTGGTCGACGCGGTGTTGTCGCTGTCGGTCATGACAGCAATGCCGATCAGCCGCCCGGGTGCCTTGCCGAAGGCGCGCTGGTAGTCGGCCGCGACGTCGCGCTCGTAGCTGAGCCAGCGCCCCAGGTTGCCAGCACCGGACTCGACCACGATCTTGCGGATGCGGTCGGTGCGCGGGTTGTGGATGAGACTCTCGCGCGGCTGCCGGTTCTCCCACACATACATCAGCGTGGCGTAGGGCGGGCGTTCACCGGTGAGCATCTCGCCCAGGTCGAACATGGCGCGGGTGCGCAGGTCGAGCTCGTCATGGTTGCCGTCGAAGGCCAGCACCACGCGCACGGGCGAATCCTCGCCCTCACGGCGGGTGAGATCGGCATCAGCAATCAGCGCCGGCACGTGCCACGAGAACTTCAGGCGCCCCAGTTCGACCGGGTCGACCATGAGCTTGCGGCGCAGCATGCTGGCCGAGGACTCGGCCCGCGCATGCAGGCAGGCGCGGCCGTCGAACTGGACGGACTGGTAGTGCGTGAGCCGTTTGCCCGGCAGGGTCTGTTCGCCCCAGCCGGCCGACGACCAGCGCGCCGGATCGGGCGCGGATGACAGCCCGGAGCCAGGCATGCCGGCCGCAGGAGCTTGCTGCTGCGCAGCGACATCGACGGCATCCGGCCCGCGCGTGGCACAGGCACCCAGCAGCGCGAGAGTGACGGCAGCCAGGGCCAGCCGGTAGAACGACATGGAAGTCCAGTAGGGGCAGGAACGACGGAACACGACAGGTCAACCAGCAGGAATCCGGATCCGGAAAAACAGAAAACCCCTGGTGCAGGCACCAGGGGTTTGGTCAGATCAGTCAGACCGGCTCACGCCGATCGCTGACATCGATCAGAACGAGTGGCGGACGCCGACTTCGTAGCCGCTCGACTTGCCGCCAGCAGCAGCAGCACCAGCGCTCAGGCCGTTGTTGGCCACAGCGATGGTGGCGCCGCCCTTGTTGCTGATGTTGGCGTACTGGGCGTACAGCGCGGTGCGCTTGCTCAGGTTGTGCACATAGCCCAGGCCCAGCTGGTTAGCCTTGCTGGCCGAGCCGTTCAGCTTGTAGGTGTTGTACGAAGCACGGACTTCGCCAGCACCGACCGGAGCGACCAGGCTGACCTCGTTGCCCTTGACCTTGGCGCCGGCACCGTTCTTCTCTTCGACGATGTCAGCCAACAGCTTGACAGCGCCCAGATCGTACGAACCAGCGAAGTTGGTGTAGGTGACGTCAGCAGCGTCGGTAGCACCCTTGGTCTTGCCGTTGGCAACGTGGGCCGAGATCGGGCCCTGGGTGTAGCCCAGACGGAAGCCGAAGTAGTTGTTGGTCTTCACGCCACCGGTGTTCTCGCCAAACGCGACCTGGACCTGGCCGTTGAAGCCGCCCAGATTGCCCGGCAGGAAGTAGCCGATGCTGTTGTTGGCACGCACGGCATTGCCGGTCGCACCGCTCACGCCGAACAGGCCGAGCGCGTTGGGTGTACGCGACTGGGCCACGCCGTTGGTGCCGAACGCGTCGTACACGGTGGTGTTCCAGAAGGTCGGGGTGTAGTCACGGCCGACGCGCACTTCACCGAAGGCGCCAGACAGGCTCACGGTCGAACGGCGCTGGAAGTTCAGGCCGGCAGGGGTGCCGTTGTCGTTGGCCAGAGCGCCTTCGAGGTGGAAGGAGCCCGACAGGCCGCCACCCAGATCTTCCGTGCCACGAACGCCCAGACGGCTGCTGTTGATGCCGGAGTTGGTGATGCCGGAGGCAGAGGTGCCATTGGCGCTGACATGGCCGTAGGCTGCATCAACGATGCCGAACAGGGTCACCGACGACTGGGCCATCGAAGCGCCAGAAGCAGCCAGGGCGGCCAGAGCGATCAGGGATTTCTTCATGCATTTCTCCTAGGTTGAACGGAGCCTGTTTCCGGCTCGATCTTCGAACACGGGGCTGGTCAGGCCACCTCCTCATCGGAAGCTGGGCGCATTTCAGCAGACGCTCTCGGCGATTGCCAAGCTGCAAACCCCTGTGACATGAGTATTCGTTGCCCTACCGCAACATCCAAAGCAGCCCTTCTCACAAGCCTATGCGACATCAACCTAGGGCTTGCTCTGATGTTGTTCGAACCTCTATTTCAGTAGTCACACCCATGCCGGTTGACGCCCATGTGGTGTAGGAGCCATTTCAAAAACGTCCCGCCACGACAGTCCGAAATGGAAGTCAGGCCATGTCGCAAGCACACGCCGGTCGGTCGCACGCCACATGGAAAACACTCCCTTTTCGCACCTCCCTTCACGAGTGGCTCGCCATGTGAGCCACTCGTGGATGATCCGGGCAGCATGACGCGCCTCATGGGCCCCGGCCACTGCACGGCGTAAGCTCGGCGCATCCGGGCCACGCGGTGCGTGTCGCGCCGCGACATGCCATCGATGCCAGCCTCATCGCCCTCCTCATATATATAGAGGGGGTGATGCAGAGCACCGACGTGGCGCACCGGCCCGGCCGGTGCAACACACCCCATCCATCAGCACACACGCACAGGAGCGCGCCTGACCATGAGCCACACTGCCAGCAGCACGTCATCGTCCACGCACGACACATCACCTGCCACCGGGCCCGGCGCACGTCATGGCGGGCCAGCGTTGAACCAGGTCGATCTGCTGCTCAGCGCAATGGAACAGGGCCTGCGCACGGTCTGGGGCAAGCATCAGGCGTCACGCCCGTGTCCGCGGCCGGCCGCCGAGCAGATCGATACCGGTGGCGCGGCACCCGCGCCCGTCGAACTCGACGAGCGCGACAAGCGCCTGGCTGGCGCGCTGATGCGCGTCAACCATGTCGGCGAGGTATGTGCCCAGGCGCTGTACCACGCCCAGGCGCTGGCCACGCGCGATCCGCATCTGCGCGACCATTTCAAGACCGCGGCCGACGAGGAGACCGATCACCTGGCCTGGACCGAGCAGCGCATGAAGGAACTGGGAAGTCGTCCCTCGTTGCTCAATCCGCTGTGGTACGCCGGTGCGTTCGGCATCGGCCTGGTGGCCGGGCGACTGGGTGGCGACCGCGCCAGCCTGGGTTTCGTGATCGAGACCGAGCGCCAGGTCGAGCAGCACCTGAACGGCCACCTCGACCGGCTGCCGTCGCACGACGGTGCCTCGCGCGCCATCGTCACCCAGATGCGCGAGGACGAGGTGCGCCACGCCGTGAACGCCGAGAACCTGGGCGGGCGGCGCCCGCCGCTGCCGCTGCGCGGCCTGATGAAGCTGGCCGCCAAGGTCATGACGACCACGGCGCACCGCATCTGAGGCCGCGGCGGCGGCCGGCGTCAGCCCGCGGCGATCTCCACCCGGTGCGTGATCTGTGCCGTGCGGCCCAGCATGGCAGTGGCCGAGCAGTACTTCTCCATGGACAGCTGCACCGCACGCTGCACGGCGGCCTCGGGCAGCTCGCGCCCGCTGAGCTTGAACACCAGTTCGATCTGCGTGAAGACCTTGGGGTCGGTCGTGGCGCGTTCGGCCTTGACCTCCAGCTTGCAGCCGGTCACGACATGGCGACCACGCTGCAGGATGAGCACCACGTCGTAGGCCGTGCACGCGCCCGCGCCGGCCAGCAGCGTCTCCATGGGCCGCGGCGCCAGGTTGCGGCCGCCGCCCTCGGGCGCGCCGTCCATGGTGATGAGGTGGCCGCTGCCGGTTTCAGCGGCAAATGCCATGCCCGAGCCGGGCAGCCAGTGGATGGTGCATTCCATGTTGTGCTTCGCTTAAGTGTTCTTGCGATGGAGGGGGATGGTCGGCCCAGGGCAGAACCCCGGGCGGTGGCGCAGCATGAGGTCGCGGTGGCAGCTTGCGCCGATAACGCCGCCTGACACATGCAAAAGAGGCATCCACAGCCAGGATTGCGCTGATTTGCAGCCGGCCACGCTGTCTTGATGCCGGACAGGTCCGACGCCATGCGCGGCATTTTGCCGCCCTGCCGCCGGCATGTGGCCACACGTGCCGCGCCCGGCGCGGCGGTCTGGTTGCAGTGCAACATGAGCCCACCTAGAATCATCCCCAGGTTGAGCGCAAGCGCTCTCGCAAGTTGTCTCCTCCACCCTCCTTAAAGGTGGATTCAAGCCCGGGATGCAAGTCCCGGGCTTCTTTTTTGCCCGCCACACAGCCGGACAGGCGCGGGCAGACGCTGCAATAACATCGCGCGCCCCGTGCCGACCTCCGTGCACCCTACAGCCGCCTTGCCGCGTCGACCGCCCATGCCTGCATCCCGCTCCTCCCGCGCGACCGCCCGCGCACCGGCCTCCAGATCCGCACACCACGCCGCCGGCGCAGCGCGGGCCAAGCTGCTGAGCGGCTACCTGCAGCGCATCCTCAACGCCAAGGTCTATGACGTCGCGCGGGAAACCGCGCTGGACGAGGCACGCACCCTGTCCGGCCGCATCGGCAACCAGGTGCTGCTCAAGCGCGAGGACACCCAGGCCGTGTTCAGCTTCAAGCTGCGCGGCGCCTACAACAAGATGGCGCACCTCGGTGCCGAGCAACTGGCGCGCGGCGTCATCTGCGCCTCGGCCGGCAACCATGCGCAGGGCGTGGCGCTGGGCGCCCAGCGGCTGGGCTGCCGCGCCGTCATCGTCATGCCGACCACCACGCCGCAGGTCAAGATCTCGGCCGTCAAGGCCCTGGGCGGCGACGTGGTGCTCGTCGGCGAGAGCTACTCGGACGCCTACGACCACGCCGTGAAGCTCGGCGCCGAGCAGGGCCTGACCTTCGTCCACCCCTTCGACGATCCGGACGTGATCGCCGGCCAGGGTACGGTGGCGATGGAGATCCTGCGCCAGCACCAGGGCCGCATCGACGCGGTCTTCGTCGCCATCGGCGGTGGCGGCCTGATCTCGGGCGTGGCGGCCTACCTCAAGGCGGTACGGCCGGAGATCAGGGTGATCGGCGTGCAGACCACCGATTCCGACGCCATGGTGCGCTCGGTCGAGGCCGGCAAGCGCGTGCGCCTGG
>JBJOKY010000269.1:0-6515 GCA_046045865.1 Pseudomonadota bacterium
GATGATCATCTCGGGCAGCGAGAGCGCGATCACGCTCATCATGAAGGCCAGCACCGTGCCCAGCGCCGCGCCCTTGGCCAGCAGGGCCTGCACGATGGGAATCACGCCGGCGGCATTGGTGTACATCGGCACGCCGATCAGCACGGCCAGCGGCACCGACCACCAAGGTGCCTCCCTTCCCATGAGCGTGGCCATGAAGTCCTGCGGCACCCAGCCATGGATTGCGGCGCCGATGCCGATGCCGGCCAGGATGTAGGGCCAGACCTTGCCGACGATCTCGCGCACGCTGGCGAAGCCGGCCTCGATGCGTTCGGACAGGCTCAAGCCGCCATCACCGACAGCGGCCGCCACCTTGGGCATGTCACGCACCCAGTCTTCCAGGTGGGCTTCCATCTTCAGGCGGCCGATGACCCAGCCCGCGACGATGGCGATCGTCAGCCCCAAGGCCAGGTAGAGCGCGGCGATCTTCCAGCCGAACAGCCCGAACAGCAGCGCCAGCGCCACCTCGTTGACCATGGGTGCCGAGATCAGGAACGAGAACGTCACCCCCAGCGGCACACCGGCCTGCACGAAACCGATGAACAGCGGCACGGCCGAACACGAGCAGAACGGTGTGACGATGCCCAGGCTGGCTGCCATCACGTTGGCCACACCCTCGGTGCGCCCTGCCAGCAGCGCACGGGTGCGTTCAGGCGTGAAGTAGGAGTTGACCATGCCCATCACGAACACCACCGCCGTGAGCAGCAGCAGCACCTTGGGCGTGTCGTAGAGGAAGAACTGCAGTGCACCGCCCAGGTGGCTGGCGCGGTCCATGGGCAGGGCCGCGACCAGGGCTTCGGACGTGGGCTGCAGGGATTGGTACAGCAACCACCACACCACCCCCGCCATCAACAGGAACAGGCGCGGGTACCCCTTCGGCAGGGCCAGGGTACGGCGGGTCAGGGTCAGTTCAGTCATCTCGTCACCTCTGCTGGTGGAGACGAGACGGGTTCGAAAAGGATGCAGATGAATTTGTAACAAATGGTTGCGACCGAACCGCTCTGCCCTGCGCGCGGCCGCAGGCTACCGCTTCACCTCTGCCCGCGCCACCCGCATCAGGCGGTCGTCCACCTTCCAGCCCTTGGCATCGGCCAGGCCGATGAAAGCCCAGCGATAGACCAAGCGCGCCTGCACCTGGACCGTGGTCGAGCCGCCGGGCATGCGGAATCGGTAGTCGACCGTGTCGGGCTTGCGAAAGCGCAGCGTGGTGTCGAAGGCGATGCTTTCGGCAGCAAAGCCGCCCACGCCCAGACGCCGCTGCCCGGTGGCGGGGTCGGCCGGCGTCTGCAGCGGCTTGGCATACAGACGTCCGGGCATGCCACCCCAGTGCTGCGGGCCACGCTCGCCCGTCTTGGGATGGCCCATGCCGGCCAAGGGATGCAACAGGCCTTCCCTGCCGCCGACGTACTCCAGCGCCTTGCCGTCAGGCCCCCACGCCTCGACCTTCAGCATCACCGAGCGGATGGGTCCCGAGCCGGGCACGTTGTGCCCGGCGCCGACGTTTTCCGCCACGGTCGTCACCACAAGGGTGTCGCCCTCAACCCGGGTGCGCATATCGAGCGAGACCGCACTCTTCAACGTTTCGGGGTCATGGGCACCCACGAAGCTGTGCGATCTCGTCCCCGCGCGCTTGGGGGACTGCAGCGCCACTTCCTGCCTGCCAGGCAATGCCGGCATGTGGCAGTCCACGCAGGTCTGCTTGATCGCCCCGCTGTCATAAAGGGTCTTCCAGTCTTCGTAGGTGGAAATGGCCAGCACGCCCTTGCCTGCGTTGCGCGTCTTGGCATGGCCTTCCTCCTGGTTGAGGTGGCACTGCGAGCAAAACTCGGCGGTGCGGATGAAGGGATCGGCCTTGATGGGATGCGCGGGCGACGTCACGCCGGCCCGCGGGCCGTGCATGGCACCGCCGGCGTCCAGCGTGACGGTGTTGACCGGCCCGGTCTTGTAGCGGTCGCCGTCCTTCTTCACAGCAACCTGCTGCACGCTATGGCAGTAGCTGCAGCTGATGCCGTGGTCGGCCTTGTCGACGATCGCCTTGCCCAGATCGACCTCGCGCCCGGCCTGATGCTCCTTCAGCACCAGCTTGGGCACATGGCATTGGGCACAGTCGCCGGGCTGGCCGGGGAAGACGCCCTGGTAGCCCAGGCCGTCCTGCTCGCCCTTGGCATTGGTGCCGGTGAAGAACTGATAGACGATGGGGTTCTGCAGGTCGGACCCCATCACCGAGCCTGCATATTCCCTGAAGATGCGCTGGTGACAATTGCCGCAGTAGATCGGATCGTCGGTCGGCTCGGGCGCGGCAAGGGTACCGGTCGCCGCCAACCCCAGGAACATCCATGCCATCCACTGCTTGAACATCGCTCCTACCCTCCATGCTCGCCGCTGAATGCGCCCACGGGCGCGGTCCAAACAGCTTAGGGAGTGCAGCGACGGAGGGCACATGATCGTGCTCAGGTGTAATGCCAGGGAGAACCCGGTACCACCGCGCAAGGCGCGTGTCACCAGTCCTGCATCGGCGTGACCTCTGCAGTGGCGTGTGCTCAGACGTAACGGGCGATCTGCTCGATGTCTTCCGGGAAAAGCTGGCCAGCTTCGGCCATCAGCACACGGCCATCACGCCCGCGCACATAGGTCACCGGCAGGCCCTTGGGCTTGGGCAGCTGCCTGGCCACGGCCGGCGAGACCCAGCCCGAGGGGAAGGTATAGCCCCGCTTGGCCAGGTAAGCCACAGCGTCCTCGGGCTTCTTGTCGATCGACAGCCCGAGCATGCGCAAGCCGCGCACGCGCTGTGCCAGCCAGAGCTTTTCCATCAGAGGACTCTGGACGGCGCAGAAGGGGCACCAGCTTGCCCACCAGTACAGCACCAGCACCTGGCCATCGGCGGAAGCAGACCTGTACGTGCTGCCATCGAGCATGGGCACGTCCGGCACATCCAGCCGGGCACCCACCTTGGCCGGCGCGCTGGCACCCGCTTCGCTGGCGGGTGGCGACTGGGCCACGGCCGTGGCTGCAAAGGCCGAACCCAGTCCGCAGGCAGCCCGCACAAGCGCCTGTCGCCGCGTCGGCAAGGGCATGGTCATCACCGCCGGCTCAACTGACCGTCGCCTCGTCGGTGCGTTTGTCACCGCGGTTGTCGGTCCAGGTGATGGCGATCTTGTCACCGGCCTTGGCGCCCTTCACGGTGAACTGAAGAAAGGGGTTTTTCGACACGGCCGGCCCCCACTGGGCCGTCATGACGGTCTTGCCGTTGTGCGCGGCGCTGACCTCCTGAATGAACCACGCCGGGATCACCTTGCCGGCGGAGTCCTTGCGCTGGCCGGTTTCCATTTCGTGGCTCATCAGCACACGCACCGTGGTCTTGTCGCCGTTGGCCTGGGCGCGAATACGCATCGGATCTGCCATGTCAGCCTCCACACCCGCCGAGGGTGACCTTGATTTCCTTCTGGGCGTAAAGCACCCGGCCGTCGGTCATCATGGCCACGGCGATCACATTGGAAGACTGCCCCATCTTCACGCGCACGGCGACATTCGCCTCCACGGCCTCGCTGACATCAAAGGCCGCCGCCAGCGCATTCGGGTTCTTCTCGACCAGCAGGGCGAGCCGCCTCACCCCAGGCAGCGAGGTGGACGCTCCCACCGGCACCACCGCGCCGTTCTCGGCAATGTCAGGCCCCGTGAGTGTGATGTCGGCACTCTGCACGGGCGCACCGCCGCCCAGGGCCTTGACCGTGTCGGCCAGGCTCTTGGTGTCGAAGGCCTCCTTGCTCCAGGCGGCATGGGCAGGCGCGGACAGCAGGCCCGCCGAAGCCATCAATGCGGCCAGGCGCAATCCGCAGTTCAGGGACTCGCGTCGAGTGGTCATGGTGTTGTTGGTCTTCACTGGTTGATCGGCGACGCCGGGTCGATGAGATAGGCCGTCAGATCCGCCACCTGTTCTGGCGAAAGGATGCCGTTGTGGCCCAGGCGCGGCATGTTCGAGCAGGCGTTGAAGGCCTTGGCATTGAAGATCTTGTCGTAGGTGTACTTGACCACCGGCTCACTCTGACCCCGCAGCTTGCCGTAACCCTGCAGGCTGGTGCCGAGGTTGCCGAAGGCCACCTCCTTCTTCTCGCCCTGGTGGCAGGCATAGCAGTTGCCACCGCGGACCGCCTTGGGGTTGCTGGGGATGAAACTGCCGACCCGGTAGGCAAACCCGTCGTTGAAGATCTTGGCGCCGGCCTTCCAGTCGCCCCTCAGCTTGCCGCTGGCGGGGTAGACAATGTTCTTCGTCTCACGATCGGTGATCGTCCTGTCCAGCGCGTCGCTGGGGCGGGTACGCGAGGTGGTGCAGTCCTTCTGGGTCTGGTCCTGCTTGAGGCGGGACAGATCCTGCCCCGTGCCGGGCAGGAAACTCTCGGCCACATACTGATCCACCAGCGCGCTGGTGTCGGGTGCCGAGGACGTGGAGGCGCAGCCGGCCAGCAGGCCCGAGCAGGCCAGGCCAATGGCGCCTAAGGTGCGGATACGCATGATCGATGTCTTCATGATGGTTGTGCGCAACGGGCGGATCAGCGACGCATGCCAGGCAGGTCCAGCTTGGCGCCTTCGGCTTGCCTGGTCAGGTACGAGATCAGCGCCACCGCGGCCGGCGAGCCGTAGTCGATGTCGGGCAGGCGCATCTGCCAGTGGCAGTCCCACATGCGGTGCTGCATGGTGCGCACGGCATTGTGCGAGACGCGGTACGTGGGCCACGAACTCACGACGTTGTCGGCATGTCTCTTGTTGAGCCCGTTGAACAGGGCCTGCAGGCGGATGCGCTTGCCATCCTCGGAGTGGCAGGTGGCACACGAGAAGTCCATCGGACCGTACTGCCGCCAGTACAGCGCTTCGCCCACCTTCACCGACTCCACCTCCTTGGGGTGGATCATCGGCGGGGCAAGCCTGAAGCCGTCGGACTGCACCGCCACGTACGCGGCGATGGCCTCAAGCTCCTTGTTGTTCTCGTTCCTGGTCTCGTTGGCGAAAGGCAGGGTCTTCACCTGCTTCTCGTCGCGGCCCTGCAGCGTGACCATGCAGGTCACCAGGCGCGACTCGAGATCCTGCACACGCTTGGTGTCGGCAAACCAGCGCGGCAACTGGGCATAGGCGCCCTTGAGCACACCCGGCCCCAGGCCGAAGTCGCAGCGTTCGAGCGACACGTTCTTGGGGCCGGCAGCGGCCTTATACAGCCTCTCTCCGCGGTCGATGACGAGCAGGCCGGGATTGCCGTCCTTGTCGGCGAGCGCGTCCCGGTAGGCCTGCACACTGGGGTCGGCATCCTGTGCCCAGGCAGGCGCCTGGACCAACGACGCCAACACAAGCGCTGCGGCTCGATGCATGAAAGTCGACTTCATCTGAAGGTGTCTCTGTGGGTGGAACTGGATGGGCGTGCAGTGCAATCTAGGCGCCTTCAGGGCAAAGATCGCATGACCTGGATCAGGTTGTGGATCAGGGTCAACCCGCACAAGGGGTCGATCCGGTGGTGCTCTGGACGGGCAACACGCTGCCATCCTCACGCCGGATCTCGCCACACGACTCCAGATCGGCCAGCGTGCGGTAGAGGGTCTCAGGCTCCAGGCCCAGTTCGCGGGCCCAATCCTGCAGCTTGGCGCCGCCACTCCTCAGCGGGCCTTCACACGCCAGGTAGTGCCTCACCCGGTCCTTGGCCCGCTTGATGCGCAGGCGCTCGACCCGTGTGCACTGGCGACGCAGGTCGGCGGCCAGTTGCCCCGCATAGGCCAGGGCAAACGCGCCGTCGGCCAGCAGTGCTGCGCGCAGTTCGCGAACAGGCAGACGCATGACCTGCGTCGGCACGGCGGCGCGTGCATCACAGCTGTAGGTGGCCACCAGCATGGCCGATTGGGCAAAGAACTCCCCGTCGCGTGCACGCTGCATCACGGCCTCGGAGCCATCGCTCAGGTAACGCACCGCCAGCACCTCGCCCTGCAGCACGAAGTAGACGTGATCCACCGGGTTGCCGAGCTGGAACAGCCGCTCGTTGCGGGTCAGGTCGACCCGGGTCGCCTCCTTCAGCAGCATGTCGGGCAGGTAGGACGGCAGGCCATGGTTCATGCCTGGCATGTTGACATACCGCCCGACGGGCCATCAGGGCAGCAAACCCGAGCCGTGGCATGGGCGTGTGACCGGGCCACGGCCGGGATCGAGCACGGCACCGAGGTCAAGCGATGGGTGGGCGTGGCACATGACCGGCCACGCTGCCATCGACATCGAAGCTCACCTGGCAGACGGTCGTGAGCCGGTCGCGCAGGCGTTGGCGCGCACGCAGCAGGCGCGACTTGGCGGCAGGCAGGCTCAGTGCGTGGTCCTGGGCGAACTGCCGCAGGGTCAGGCCTTCGAGGTCGCAGGCGCGAAGAATGGCCCCGTCATCGGCCGCCAGTTCACCGATCGAGCGCACGAGGCATTCGGCCAGGGCGTCGACCGGCGCCAAGGCCTCGGGT
>JBJOKY010000042.1:0-17826 GCA_046045865.1 Pseudomonadota bacterium
GAGTATTGGGATCCATAGGTGTCCACCAAAATGAGGTGGACACCATCTTGGCGAGCCTATCGCCGAAGGAATAGGTGGGGCGGCGGGACGCTCACGGCGCACCTGCCGTCGCCGGTCTGGACAGGTCCAGCACGATGACCGTCAGTCGTCCCTGGTCATCGCCTGGAATACGCGCCTTCAGCAGTTCTTCCAGATGGTGCGCACTGGTGGGATGGACGCCTTCCGGTGCACGCCGTGTCTGGTGATCGAACCAGAGCACCAGATAGATACCCACGCCTTGTGCGTCGGGGTCGATGGTGTATTGTCCGTCAAGCTGTTCATGCCAGGCCGTCCACAGCTTGGGGTGGTTGTCCTTCTTGATTTCCACCGGCAAGACCAGCCGCCGTCCTGCCTGCATCACGATGGCTTTCAGGTCGGCGCGTTTGTCATTCGCGAACTGCCCCTCCTTTTCAAGCTGCACGGACAGTTGCAGCAGGCGGTCGGCCAGCTTGTCCTGCAACACGTCCCGACAATCATTTTCGGCTTTGGGAACCGGATGGCCGGTCTTGTTCCCTTCCCAGAAAAGGTTCAGGCTGTTGGTATTGTCCCGGCGCAGCCGTTGTTCAATATCACGCAACTGAAGCTGCATCAGGGCAGACAGGTCCAGCACATTGGCCGGCGTGGTGTTGCTCAGGGTCTGCGCCACCTGTGCGATCGAGGCATGCTGGAAATAGGCCGTCCGGGCAATCCGGGCCTGTTCATACAACGCGGCATCCAGAGCAATGGCCCAGTGTTTCATGACCGGCAAGTTGCGCAGGCGCAGCATTTCCGATCGGGCTGCCGGTGCGGGAGAGTTTCGCAATTGGTTCAGGAATTGTCCGACCAGATCGCGCCGACGATCACCATCCGTCACCCAGTAGGCTTCACCTCCTGTCGTCCGTTCAGGTGCCGCGTGTGGTGCCATCAATTCGGCTAGTCTCGCCAGTAACTCGGGCGGTATTTGCGATGCCGACCCTATCGCATGGCCCTGACTCGACAGGGCGGCGCCCAGATGTACCGCGCGTGACTGACTCGCCCCCACGAATTCCACCAGTTCCTGTCCCCAGCGATCCGGGTCGAAGCGCAGTGCAAACACCAGCCAGGCAATGCGCTGACCGGCGTCCAGGTTTTTCGCCAGCCGTGCGGCCGAAATATCGCGCTGCAGGGCTGGGTCCAGCCATCGGGATGCTGCCGCCAGCAAGCTGTCGTTGAGCAGCCGCAACTGCGACGCATTGACTCGGGCAGACATGCATTGCAGCAGATCCGGCAAGACCAGTTTGGTGACGGCGGCATGTGTCTCCTCGAACAAGGCGGAAAGGCCGGAGATATGTTCCTTCCGGCGTTTCAACTCGCCCTTGACATGGCGGATGAAAATCTCCGCCACCAACTGCGGCCGCTGCTGGCTCAGTGTCATGTACCAGCGCGGCGTCGCCCCCGTGCCATCGGACAGGCGAAATGCCACCAGGCGTTCGGCGAGGGCGTCACTCCAGCGTGCTGGTGCCGTGGCATCTTCCTGCTCGGCCAGTTCGGCGCCGACCAGGCAAACCGGCCGGATCAGGTGATATCGACCTTCAAGCCCGAGTTTCAGGATCTCGTCCACCGCCGGCAGGTCTTGCCGCTGCAGACTTGCCTTGAGACCCGAGAGTGCCCAGAGGACCTCCTCGGCTGTTCCCGAGAGAAGGTTCTGGAGGCGTTTTTCGGGGGTGTCGCCTGAAACATCGACAATCAGATCCAGATAGGCACCAGCGAGGCCGTGCAACAAGTGCAGTGGGGCGTTGCCGGATTCCAGTGCCGGGAGATGTGGTTCGATGCTGGTGCGTCGTTCCTGCTGACGCCTTGACGACGCTGACTGATATTCCAGTTGTCGTGCTTTTTCTTCGCCACGCCAATCATCCAGCGAGTACCACCAGATCGATTCCAGCCACTGTCGCGCTTGAGGCCAATGCTGCTCATGCAAGTCAAGCCATGCTTCGACTTCTTCCATGCTGATGTCGAATTCATCGGTTGGATTGATGGCGCGATGTGCCGCTTCCTGCAATGTATATCGCGCGATGATCTCGGTCCTCGGCACTGCCTCAAGACCCAAGAGCCAGCGGTACCAGTCCCTGGGCCGTCTTGCGCGATATAGATGATTCTCGACGCGATGGATCTGCAGACGTGGATGTTCGGGGTCTCCTTCCAGATGTTCGAGACCATGAACCAGCAGGGCTTTTTGCGTCTCGGGGCGCTCACCCAGCCATGCTTGAACCGCATTCTTGTTGGTGCCATTGAGTCGGTCATGGTCATACTCATCGAGCCCCATGCCAAGCCATGCATATATCTCGGGAATGGGGGTCGCATCACCGGCATGTTGCAAGGCGCGCTGCAACACCGTTCCGACAGTTGATCTCCAGCCGAAATCTATGCTGGCGATCGGCTTTTCGATTAATTTTCTGGCGAGTGCAGATGCAAGGGCTGCCCAGCCATCGACCGGAGTGAGTTCCAGAAGGTCGTGACGCCAGAACCATGCGTATGAACCCAGCAGCGCCGGATCCTGCGGCTTCTTGTGGTAGTCGAATATTTCAGCCGGGCTGAGATGCTTGGGATAGAGCCACTTCAGCAACTTGCCGAGCAGTTGATCGGCGGGATCGCCGATTTCCCCTCGCCGGATTTCATCCAGCCAGGTACGCGCGCGGTGCCAGTCCGCCCCTGGCTGGGCGGCCCAGGCCTGCAAGGCCGATCCACGCACATCGTCGCGATACTGTGCGTCCCGCACGATGTTTTCGAGGTGTGCGGCAAGTTCCGGCATGGGTTCGCCATGCCGGATGGCATCCAGCACACAGCCCAGCAGGGATTGCCGCGCCTGCGACCGATCGGGACCGGCCAGCAGTTCCGCGAACACTGCTCGCATATCGCGGGTTGCAAGCGCTCCAAACGGGTGGGATTCCCAATGGCCATTGCGGAACCATTGGAAGCGTTGGGCCTCGCGCTGCAAGCTATCCAGCAAATGGCGCTTGTCGGTGGTCGAGAAACTGCGCACGTCGCCATAGAGCACGATGCCCAGGGGGTCACGGTCGATCAACTGGGGACGCTCGGCCGGGCTGTGCACGGCCAGCCATGCGTGCAGGCCGCGCAGGGGTTCGACGATGCCGCCGTCCGGTCCACTCATGAGCGCCAGCACACGGCCGATCGGCAAGCCATTGCGCACGTAGTGCGCCAGTTCCCGCCCGGCCAGATATTCAGCCAAGGTGCGGTGGCGTGGCGACTTCAACCGGCCTTCGGTACTGAACAACTTGCTGGCCAGGATGACGCCCGCATGACCGATCTCCAGTTCGCGCGGCAGGAGGTCGACCCGCACAGCGTCGTCCGATTCATGCACCGCCTCATCGGAGTATCCGGACTTGTTGGCCAGCAGCAGCGTGCACAAGCGGCCGGCCTGCGCAAGCAACTCGGGCAGGTTGTCGGCCCGGGCCTGGCGCCGCACATGCCGATGGTTTTCGTCATGCTCGGCCACCAGATGCTGGCAGGCCAGTTGATACGTCTCTGTGCGGGTGCCGGGCCATTGCGCACCACCCTGCACGGCATCGACCAGCAGATTCAGCAGCAGCGGGTTGCCCAGCATGGGCGACATCTGCATGCGCTCGGCATCATCGAGAAACCGCTGCGGATCGGATACCCGGTCCGGCCAGGCCTGCAGCAGGGTGCGAATCTCGTCCTGGCTCAGCGGTTCCAGGTGCAGAACGGCCACTTCACCACCACGAGCAACGGCCTGCAAACTGGTCTGATCGGCGCTCAGCCAGTCCGCCTCACGGCAAGACAGCCGAAAACGTGGCCGGTCCAGCTGATGGAGCGCACGCCGGATGTCGCCCAGCGGACCTCCCGGCGAGGAGGATCCGGCTCGCATCTCGTCCAGTGCGTCGATGAACAGCGTCTTGTGACGATGTTCCGGTGCAACCGAGATGTCGACCAGATCCCGTGCAGTGAGGCAGAACGCGTTGTCCGCGTCGGCTCGGGCCTGCTGCTGGAAGGCGGTGGATTTGCCCGCTCCAGGATCACCCAGCAGGACATAGGCATCCAGTTCGCGCCATTCCGACAGCCAGCGGGTTTCCCTCTGACCGCCCGAACCCAGGCGGGTGGCACGGCGGGGAATCAGGTGTTCGCCATTGCGAGCCATGACCCGACCTCAGGCCACCCAATGCTCGGGGGGGTAACGCAGGAACTCTCCCAGCGGCAAGGCCGCACTGCCGATGACCCAGGTGCGGCAGCCGGGGTGGCGCGCGGCAAACTCGTCCAGGCCACGTTTCGCCCCGGCCGTCTTGCCGCTCTTGACCTCGATGGCTGCCAGCCGACCGCGATGCTCGATGACGAAATCCACCTCCAGCGCACCTTCCCGCCAGTAATGGACGCGGGTATCGGTGCCGCACTCGTTGCACAAGTGGGCGCCGACCGCACTTTCCACCAGGCGTCCCCAGTGGGTGCGGTCGGCCTGTGCCTCCTCGAAGCTGTGCGAGCCCGGCGCACTCATCAAGGCGTTGTTGAGGACCTGGAACTTGGGCGGTGACTTGCGTTGCCGCAACGTGTGTTCAGAGTATTTCTGCAGCCCGCGCAGCAGGCCGGCATAACCGAGCAGGTCGAGGTATCGCGACAGCGTGGTCACGTTGCCGGCGTCATTGAGCTGACCCAGGATCTTGTCCAGCGACAGGATCTGCCCTGAATAGGCGCAACCCAGCTCGAACAACTGCTTGAGCAGCGCCGGCTTGTCGATGCGCGTCATCTGCAGGATGTCGCGTTCGATGTTCGGGTGGATCAGGCTCCAGTTCACATAGTCGCGCCAGCGCGGCTGTTCGCGCACATAGCCGACGCTGCCGGGAAATCCACCGAAATAGACAAACTCGTCCAGGCTGAGGCTGAAGGCGACGTTCATCTCGTTGTACGACCAATGCCCCATGCGCAGCAGTTCGTAACGCCCGGCCAGACTTTCCGTGAGCCCTTTCTGGATGAGCAGGGGCGCCGAGCCCAGCAGGACCAGATGGATGGGCAGGTCGCCGGCCATCTGCCGATCCCACAGACCCTTGATCGTCTCCGACCATTGCGGGACCTTCTGGATCTCGTCGATTGCCAGCACGAACGGCAGATCCTGTGCCGCCGGGTGCGAGGATTGCCGCCATGCCTGAGCCGCCGCGGTGGCACGCCGCCACTGCTCGATCAGCCAGGCCCGATCGGCGGGCCGGTCAGCGGCAAACATCGTGGCGTTCGAGCCTGTTGGTTCCGGTAGAGCCCATTCATCGGACGCGAGATCTCCAGGGGCATCCGTGGACACCAGCAGGCCCGAGAGACCAGGACGTGTCGCCATCAACTGCCGCACCAGCGTGGTCTTGCCGACCTGGCGGGGCCCCGCCACGATCTGCAGTCGGCCAGGCTGCTCCTGCAGGCGGGCCTGCAGTTGAAGATGGGCTGGGCGCTGATAGCTCATATCATCCTGAGTAAATTTACTCAATATTATCCGCGATGCCGATCCCCCTGCGCCTGCCCCAGCTGCGCCGCCACGCCCTGGCGCGCAGCCTCTTCGCCCCCACCACCCTGCCGGCCGCGCTGCGGCGCCTGGGCTTTGTCCAGGCCGACCCGCTGCGTGCGCCGGCCAAGGCGCAGGACCTGACGCTGCGCCACCGGGTGCGCGGCTACGTCGCCGGCGACCTGGAACGGCGCTACCCGCAGCTGGCGGTCGAGGAGGACTTCCTGGTCAACTACGGATTCCTGCCGCGCGCGGCGCAGGCCCTGCTGCACCCGCGCGAGCCGCGCCATGTGTGGGACGAGGCGCGCTGGCAGCAGGCCCGCGCGGTAGCCGATTTCGTGCGCCGGTGCGGCGTGGCTCACCCGCGCGAGGTCGACGCGCATTTCGACCACGGCACGGTGGGCAACTGGTTCGGCGGGCGCACGCGCGCCAGCACCGAGCTGCTCGACGGCCTGCACTACCGCGGCCTGCTGCGCGTGGCGCGGCGCGAGGGCGGCACGCGGCTGTACGCGGCGCGCGCGGCGGCGCCCGGTGAGCGCGAGCCGGTCGACCCCCTGGCCGCGCTCGACACCCTGCTCGACCTGGTCCTGCAGACCTATGCCCCGCTGCCCGCGCCCGGCCTGGGCCAGCTGCTCAGCCTGCTGCTGGGCGGCGGCGTGCCGCAGTGGCGCCACCTGCGCGATAGCGCACTGCAGCGCGCCCAGGCACGCTGGCCGAGCGCCGAGGTCGACGGCCTGCGCTGGTTCTGGCCGGTGGACGAGGATCCGGCCCGCGCCCGCCGCCACGACCCCGAGCGGGTCTGCCTGCTCGCGCCCTTCGACCCGGTGGTCTGGGACCGCCGCCGCTTCGAGCTGTTCTGGGGCTGGGCCTACCGCTTCGAGGCCTATGTGCCGGCCGCGCAGCGCCAGCGCGGCCACTACGCCCTGCCGCTGCTGTGGCGCGACCAGGTCATCGGCTGGGCCAACGTCAAGGTGCAGGCCGGGCGGCTGCTGGCCGAGCCGGGTTATGTCGAGGCAGCACCCGCCGACGCCGCCTACGCCGCGGCGCTGGACGCCGAGCTCGACCGCCTGCACCACTTCCTGGGCTTGGGCTGAACCGCGGCCGGCGTCGGAGCCGCCCGGGCGCCCTGCTCAGCCGCTCGCGGGCGTCTCTGGCGCCGGCTTGACGTGCACCTCGAGCTTGCCGCCGTCGCGCAGCTCGAATTCGCGGATGCGGGCGATCAGCGAGGTGGTCAGCACGTGGCCGGCGGTGAGCATGAGCAGGCCGCGCGGCGAGACCAGGTCCAGCGCCAGCACCATGCCCGGCTCGAGCTGGCGCGAATGCAGCGGCAGCGAGGTGAGCCTGGGCCGCTCGGGCTCGGTGAGCTGCAGGAAGACCGCCAGCACCTTGGGGTCGAACTGCGTGCCGCGGGCAGCGCGCATCAGCGTGTGCGCCTCCGGCACGGACAGCCTGGCCTCGGCCAGATGACCGTGCTGCAGGTCGTCGTAGGCGTCGGCCACGGCCAGGATGCGTGCGCCCAGCGGGATGTCCGGGCCCACCAGCTGGTCGGGAAAGCCGCTGCCGTCGTAGCGCTCGTGGTGGCCGCGGATGAGCGGCATGAGCGGCTGCATGTCGTCCAGCGCCATCAGCGTGGTCTCGGCCTGCAGCGGGTGCTGGCGGTACAGGGCGAGCTCGTCCTCGCTGTAGCGCGCCACCGGCCGGGTCAGCAGGCGGTCGCCGGCGCCGATCAGGCCGATGTCGTGCAGCATGCCGGCCACGAACACGCGCAGCACCTCGTCCTGCGCCAGGCCCATCTTGCGGGCGATGTCGCGCGCCATCTGGGCCACCCGCCGGCCGTGGCCGGCGAAGGACGCGCCGCGCAGCTCCAGCAGGTTGGAGAACACCTTGATGGACTTGAGGTAGCTGCTCTCCAGCTTCCTGTTGGCCTCGGCCAGCTCGGCGGTGCGGGCCTGCACGCGTGTCTCGAGCTCGCTGTTCAGGCTCCTGAGCTCCTCGTTCTGCGCCTGCGTCAGGGCTTCCAGGTGATCCTTCTCGCGCTGCAGCTTCAGCCGGTCCAGGCCTTCGTTCACGGCGGCGAGCAGTTCGTGCTCGTCCCAGGGCTTGTGCACGTAGCGGAAGATCTGGCCGCGGTTGATCGCCGCCACCGTCGAGCCCATGTCGGCGTGGCCGGTCAGCAGGATGCGCACCACGTGCGGCCAGCGCAGGTGCACCTGCTCGAGCAGCCGGGCGCCGTCCATGCCGGGCATGCGCATGTCCGAGATGATCAGGTCGACCGGCATCTGCTCCAGCCGGGCGATCGCCTCGGCGCCGCTGCCGGCGGTGAGCACCACGTGGCCGCCGCCGCGCAGCATGCGCTTGAGCGCCGAGAGGATGTTGGCCTCGTCGTCCACGCACAGCACGGTGGCCCAGGGCGCGCCGTCCTGGGGCGGCGCGCCGGGGCGTGCGGCGGTATCGGGCGCGCGGGCGTCGAGGGTGGCGGGGCTGCTCATGCGCCGGCTCCGGTCGGGTGCGCGACGGGCAGGCTGACGCGGAACACCGAACCCTGCCCCACCACGCTGGTGACGGTGAGCTTGCCGCCGTGCTTCTGCATGATGCCGTACGACAGCGACAGCCCCAGCCCCGTGCCCTTGCCCACCGGCTTGGTGGTGTAGAAGGGGTCGAAGATGCGGTTCAGGCTGTCGGGCGGGATGCCGCAGCCGTCGTCGGCGATCTCCACCCACACGGTGTCGCCGTCGATGCCGGTGCGGATGGTGATGGTGCCGCGCTCCTTGGTCACGGCGTGGGCCGCGTTCACGAGCAGGTTCATGAAGACCTGGTTGAGCTCGGAGGCCAGGCACTCCACCTCCGGCAGCTTGCCGTAGGCCTTGACGACGTCGGCCTTGTACTTGATCTCGTTGTTGACGATGTTCAGGGTCGAGTCGATGCCCTTGTGCAGGTCGACCCACTCCCATTCCTGGCGCGCGTCGACGTGCGAGAAGTCCTTCAGGTCCTGCACGATCTTGCGCACGCGGGTGATGCCTTCGCGCGATTCGGCCATCAGCGTGGGCACGTCCTCCTTGAGGTAGTCGAGCTCGATCTCCTCGCGCAGCGCGGCCAGGCGTGCGGCCGCGGGCGTGCCGGCGAGCTGGGCCTCGGCCTGCTCGTAGGCGCCCAGCATGCGGAACAGGTCGGCCAGGTATTTCTCCAGCGTGCCGAAGTTGGAGAACACGTAGCCCACCGGGTTGTTGATCTCGTGCGCCACCCCGGCGGCGAGCTGGCCGATCGAGGCCAGCTTCTCGCTCTGGATGAGCTGGTCCTTGGCCAGCTTGAGCTTGTGGTCCATGGCCTGCAGGTCGCCGCCGTCCGGTGTGACCGGCGGGTTTTCCCTGCGGTGGATACAGGTGTCGCAGCTGTCGCCGCGCGTGATGACGGGGCATGCACACATGATCGTGCCGGGCCTTTCTGTGCTGGATGGGGTGCTGTCTGGTGCGGCGGGAGCGGTGCGGGGCCGGCTGGCCTGCCTCACAGACCGAGGGCCTGGCCGAGCGTCGCCACGCCGTCCTCGGTGAAGCGGAACACGCGTTCGGCATGGTCGGGTGTCAGGCGCATCAGGTCCCAGGCCGCGCTGTCCATGGTGGGCACGACCTCGTGCGGCAGCTGGTTCAGGTCCAGCGCGTGGGTGATGGCGTCGGCCAGGTGCACCAGGTCGGGCAGCTGCACGCCGCCGGCCGTGCGCGGCGCCCGCGACGGGTGGTGGTGCCAGGCGATGGCCTGCACCACGTGGTCCGGAAAGTGCCAGTGGCGCGCCACCATGGCGCCGATCTCGGTGTGGTCCAGGCCCAGCCTGGCCCGCTCGGCATCGACCAGCTCGATGTCGTGCTCGCGGGCGCAGGCCAGCACGTCCTGGTGCTCGGCCGGAAAGTAGGCGGCCAGGGCGAGCCGGCCAATGTCGTGCAGCAGCCCGGTGGTGAAGGCGATCTCGGCGTCGATGCCGCGCTCGCGCGCCAGCGCCTGGGCCGCCAGCGCCACGCCCAGCGCGTGGCGCCAGTAGATGTCGTGGTGGCGCAGGGCCAGGCTGGCGTCCTTGAACTGCGCCATCACGGCCGCGGCGGTCAGCAGCGTGCCCAGGGTATGGCGGCCCAGCAGGTGCACGGCGTCGCGCAGGGTGGCCACGCGGCCCGAGACGCCGTAGAAGGCCGAGTTGGCCAGGCGCAGCGCGCGTGCCGTGAGCGCCGGATCGACCGCGATGCGTTCGGCGCACTCGTTCACGCCGGACTTGTCGCAGCGCAGCATGGCCAGCGCCTCCAGCACTGCCTGCGGCATGGCCGGCAGGGCGCTGACACGCCGGGCCACCAGGGCCGCGTCGAGCCCGGATCCGCCGCGCGGGGCGGCGCTCTTGCCGGGCGGTGGCGCGCCCGGGGCGAGGCGGGTGCTCATGTCGTTTCCCTGTCCCGGTAGGCCTGCAGCAGATAGGCCAGCGGATGGACCTGCCCGGCGCGCACCGACAGCCGGAACAGGTGGGCCAGCCGCTCGTGCTGGCCGGGCGGCGCCGTGCGTGCGCCGGCCGGTGCGGCAACCGAGCCGCTGCGGCGCTCGGGCGCGGGGGCGGGCGGTGGCACGGGCTCGCTGGAAAAACTGGCGAAGAGGCTGGTGCGGGTCATGATGGACGGTGTGACGTCGAGGGTGGGGCGGCAGCAGGGCTGGCGGCCCGGCCCGCGCGCTCGCCGGGCAGCAGCAGCACGAGCTGGCCGCGGCTGTGCTGCGCGTCGCCGAGCGCCTGGGTCATGAGGCGGAAGTGCTCGCCGGCGATCAGCAGCGCGGCGCTGCCGTCCTCGCCGCGGAGCTCGTGCGCGGGCAGGGTGTCGGTCAGGGCCTGGCCGAGCGGCGAGCCGCTGCTGCACAGCAGCCGCTCGGCGCCGCGGTTGGCGTAGGCGACGAAACCCTCGGGGTCCACGCCCAGCAGCGGCAGCGGCAGGTCGTCGAGCAGGTCGCGCAGGCCGTCGGCGCCGGCGGCGAGCAGCTCGGTGTGCTCGCGCTGCTGGCTGAGCAGGCGCTCCAGCCTCTCGTTGAGCGTGGCCAGGTCGGTGTTGGCAGTCTCGACCTGGCGCGCCAGGTGGCGGTTCTCGTCGGCCAGCTCCTTCTGCCTGAAGGCCTCGGCGATGTGGGCGCGCAGGCGCTGGTCGTCCCAGGGCTTGGTGAGGAACTTGTAGATCGCGCCCTCGTTGACCGCGTCGATGATGCTCTGCAGCTCGGTGTAGCCCGACAGCACCATGCGCACCGTGCCCGGGTAGAGCTCCTTGGCGCGGTGCAGGAACTCCACCCCCGTCATGCCGGGCATGCGCTGGTCGGACACGATCACGTCGACCTCGTGCTCGGTCAGCCGCTGCAGGCCCTCGGCCGCGCTGCTGGCCGTCACGATGAGGTAGCCTTCGCGGCGCAGCAGCCGCTTGAGCGCGGCGACGATGTTGTCCTCGTCGTCCACCAGCAGCAGGGTGCGCTGGCGCGGCGCGCGGCGGATGAACTTCTCGGGCAGGCGCCTGCCGGCGCGCAGCATGGCCTCGAAGGCCTCGGGCGTGACCGGCCGGCTGAACCAGTAGCCCTGGATCTGGTCGCAGCCGTGCGAGGCCAGCAGGCTGAGCTGGCCCTCGGTCTCCACGCCCTCGGCCAGCACGTGCATCTGCAGGCCGTGTGCCATGTTGATGATGGCGCGCGTGACCGAGACCTGCTGCGTCGCGGCGGTGACGTCGTGCACCAGCGAGCGGTCGATCTTGACCACGTCGATGGGCAGGCGCGACAGGCTGTTCAGGCTGGAGTAGCCGGTGCCGAAGTCGTCCAGCGAGATCTCCACGCCCAGCGCCTTGATGGCGCGCAGCACCGCGGCGGCGCCGTCCACGTCGGTCATCAGCATGCCTTCGGTGAGCTCCACGCCCATCTGCTCGCCGCGTGCGCCGGTCTGGTGCAGCACCGCCTGCACGTGGGCGGCCAGGTCGGGGCGCTGCAGCTGCGCGGGCGACAGGTTCACGCTCACGCGCAGCGCGGCCAGGCCGGCGCGTTGCCAGGCCACTGCCTGTTCGCAGGCGCGCTGCAGCACCCAGTCGCCGATCGCGCCGATCAGGCCCGAGCGTTCGGCGATGGGGATGAACTCGTCCGGCATGACGGCGCCGAGTTCGGCCGAGTTCCAGCGCAGCAGCGCCTCGGCGCCGCGGATGTCGCCGGTCGCCAGGTCGACCTGGGGCTGGTAGTGCAGGCTCAGCTCGTTGCCCGCCAGGGCGCGGCGCAGCGCCGACTCGACGTGCATCTGGCGCCACACGCGCGCCGAGACCTCGCGCCGGTAGCGCGCGATGCCGCTGCTGGCGCGGATGTCCAGGCGCGCGGCCTGGGCCGCCTCGAGCAGGCCGCCGGGGCTGTCGGCATCGGCCGGGAAGGCCGCCACGCCGATCTGGCACTGCGAGAACACGTCGGTCGAGCCCAGGTGCACGCTGGCCTGCATCTGGTGCATCAGGGCCAGGGCGCGGGCGTCGGCGTCGGCGGGTGCGTCGGCCGTGCCGTGGTGGATGACCAGGGCGAACTCGGTCTCGCCCACGCGCGCGACCATCTCGCCTTCGGTGCAGGCCGCCTTCAGGCGCGCCGCCAGCGCCATGGCCAGGGTGTCGCCGGCGCCGAAACCCATGCCCGACTTGATCTCGGCGATGCGCGGCACGTCGATGGCCAGCAGCGTCATGCCGCCCTCGGTCCAGCGCGCGGCGTGCATGGCCGAGTCGATCTGGTCGAGCAGCGCGGCGCGGTTGGGCAGGCCGCTGACCTCGTCGTGGCTGGACAGTTCGTCGATGCGCTGCTCGGCCTCGCGCTGCGCGGTGATGTCCTGCAGCATGGCCACCAGCCGCATGGCGCCGTGCGGCTGCTTGCGGCTGAGCACGCCGCGGTGCAGCACGACCAGGCGGTGGCCGTCGTGGTGCTGCACGCGGTGCTGGAACTCGAAGGGCTCGTCGGGCTCGGCGTTGCGCCAGATCACCGTGACGTAGGCGCGCTCGTCCTCGGGCACCCAGTCCAGCGTGTCGATGTGCATGGGTGGGGCGCCCGCCGTGGCGTCGCCGTCCAGCCCCAGCAGGCCGAGCAGGCCGCTGGAGGGCGTGATCACGCCGCTGTCGCAGTCCAGCTCCAGCGAGCCGGTGCGGCACAGCGCCTCGGTGCGCGCCAGCATGGTGGCGTTCCACTCGGCGCGCTGCAGGGCGGCGGTGGCGGCGCTGATGTCGAGCAGGTCGACCAGCACGGCCGGGCGGCCCGCGTGCAGGATGCGGCTGGCGTGGTGCTGGCCGTCGAAGCGGCTGCCGTCGCGGCGCAGGCACACGGTCTGGCCGGGGCGGGTCAGGCGGCCGGCCTGGCAGCGCCGCATCACCTCGCGGGCGCGTGCGCGCACCTCGGGCACCAGGTGGTCGGCGTAGTGCTGGCCCGGCAGCTCGGCCAGCGGCCAGCCCAGCAGCCTGGCCAGGGCCTGGTTGGCGTAGACGATGACGTCGTCCTGCACCACCGCCAGGCCGGTCTGCGCCAGCGCGGCCAGGTCGATGCCGGCAGGCGCGTGTGCGCTGGACGACGCCGACGCCGGCCCGGCGAGCGGTGGATGTATGAGGGCGGACATGCCTGTGGACGTGGGTGGGGCTGGCCGGCGTGATGCCTGCCCGTTCGCACCGAGCGTAGGCGTGCGCAGCGCCGGGCAGTCGCCGGAACTGCGGCGGCTACGCGGCTATATCGGCCACTTCGCGCCGAACCGTAGCGGTGCATGCGGGGCCGGCCGGCCCGGGCGCCCCTGTCAGCTGGCGCGCGCCTGCAGCAGTGCGCCAGCCAGTTCGGCGAAGCCGCGGCCGCGGTCGGCCGTGGTCACCCAGCCCGGCAGGGCCTGCATCACGGGCACGAAGCGCGCCACGTTGGCCACGCCGACCGTGAGCGGCAGCTGCCCGAACATCAGCTGGTCGTTGGTCGAGTCGCCCACATAGACCCACTCGGCCGGCACGAAGGCCACGCCCAGGCAGGCCGGCACGGCCCAGTGTGCGGCGCTGAGCTTGTTGTGCGCGCCGATCCAGCCGTTGACGTGGATGGAGCTGACCGTGGCCGTCAGCCCGTGCGTGTGCATGAGAGCGACGACGGCGGCGATGGCGGCCTCGTCCAGGTGGCGGAACTCGCTGTGGTCGACGGCGATGTCGGTCAGCCGCCCGGCGCTGTCCTCGGCCAGGGTGGCGCCGGGCACGTGCGCCAGGATATCGGCTGCGCAGGCCTGCAGCCGGCGCAGGTTGGCCGCGCGGGTGGCGGCGTCGACGGTGAAATCCAGCCGCAGCGCGTCGCGCGGCCCGCCCGGGCCGCGCCGCAGCAGGACGGCGCCGTTCTCGGCCACCACCGCCCTCACCGGCCAGGCGCGCACCATGGGGTCGCTCCAGCCGGCCGGGCGGCCGGTAATGGCGATGACCGGCAGGCCGGCGTCGGCCAGCGCGTGCAGCGCGGCCAGGGCCTCGGGCTCGATCGCGCCGTCGCGGGTGAGCGTGTCGTCGATGTCGGTCAGCACGCCGCGCAGGCCGGCCAGGCGCCCGGGCGCCAGCTCGGCGAGCGGGCGCAGGCGGTCGGTCGGCGGCAGGGCAGGGGCGGCGGCGGCGTTCATGGGCCGGCGAGTCTGCCACGGGGCGGCGCCCGGGCATCTACCTAGCGGCGCGCTCGCGGCGCGCCGGCAAGATGCTTGCTAGTTGTCCTGCCCGTGATGCCTGTCCTCCGCCCGGCCACCCGCTGGGCACCTCGTCCACCGCCCCCTGGGAACTGCATCGTGAAGACTGTTGCCGTGCCCGCCTTCCTGCTCAAGCTGGCCAGCGCCGCCGCCCTGGCCCTCGGCGCCAGCGCCGCCCTGGCGCAGACCCGGTGGGACGAGGTACTTGTCCATCCCCATTCTTGATCCGTCGGATCGCACCGCCCTGACCGTCAGGGCAGGGGTGACGTGACACTAGGAACTTCGTGGGGTTCGTATCAGGCCCCCATCATCGAATCGGCGAAGGCGTAACGGCCACGGCCGGCCTGCTTGGCGCGGTACATGGCGCGGTCGGCGCTGCGCAGCAGGGTGTTGCGGTCGCCGGTGTTGTCGCTGAAGGCGATGCCTATGCTCACGCCGATGTTGACCACCCGGTCGCCCAGGGTGAAGGGCTGCTGCAGCGCCTCGACCATGCGGGCGGCGACCTGCTCGGCGATCTGCCGGTCGGCGTTGTGCAGCACGGCGATGAATTCGTCGCCACCGACGCGGAACACCACGTCGATGTCGCGCATGCAGTTGCGCAGGCGTTCCGCCACGAGCTTGAGCAGGCGGTCGCCGGCATGGTGGCCCAGGGTATCGTTGACCGACTTGAAACGGTCCAGATCCAGCGCCATCAGGCCCGTGATTCCCGCGCGCACGGTGGTCACCTGGCTGTCGAGTTCCTTTTCGAAGGCAGCCCGGTTGGGCAGGTCGGTGAGCGCGTCGTGGAAGGCCATGTGGCGGATCTGGGCGTCCTGCTCGCGCTGCACGCGTTCCAGTTCGCGCATGATGCGCGCCGCGCGCAGCACGATCAGGCCCAGGAAGAGATACAGGCCGCCCATCGCGCAGAACAGTATCAGCCCGAGTTCATTGGCCTGGCGCTGGTCTTCCTTCATCATCTCGGTGACGTCGGAATAGATCTCCATCACGGCCACCACGTCCCGGGTGCCGATCGGCCGGATGGGCACGTAGGACGACAGCAGGTCGCGGTCGGAAATGACACCGTCGAAACTGTCGAAGGTATCGCGGTGCGTGATCTGGCTGACGCTCCTGCCGTCCAGTGCCGCCAGGAAACCCTGGTTGCCGGCCTTGCTCTCGCCGATCTGCCTCTCGTCCGACGAATAGATGGTCAGGCCGCGCCGGTTGTAGATCTTGACCTTCACCACCTTCATGCCACGCACCAGCGCACTGATCTCCTGGCTCAACCTGGGCAGATCGGGGTGGGCCAGCACGCTGGCACGGTCGTTGAGCTCGACGCTCTCGATGTAGCTGCGGTGGCGCTGCCAGCTGCCGTTGGCGAACAGCTGGGCGACGTTGGCGTTGTCCTTGCCCTCGTGGTCGATCAGGGCGTCTTCCTGCTGGTTGCGCAGGGTGAAGAACAGCACGGCGACGATGGCCATCAGGCCGAGCAGGCTGGTGACCAGGAAATAGCGCAGCAGCGAGAAACGGCTTTGCTCAGCCACGTGCCGGACCCTCCTGCTCATGTCGATCGGGCAGGCCGGCGCGACAGTTGCGGCAGCGGGCATGCGGATGTCCGTGCGGATGCATGCGCGGCCGCGGAGGCAAGGCCGCTTGCGGCGGCTCGCGCAACGGGCTGGAAACGACCATCAACGGGCTGGACTGCATGATGCCGCGGAGCATTCCTGCCCGGCCCAGTTTCGTCAAGCCCCGGCATCCATGCCGGAATCGGCCTGCCTGCAGGAGTTTGCAATCAGGGATCAAGTCCATACAGCGGTAGCAGCGCAAGGACAGGTGGGGCATCAGTGTATTTCGTGACATAACCCGCATATTCAGCCGGATGGCCGGTGATGAATGTATCTGGGCAATGTTGCTTTTTGGCTGCGCATAAGACGTGAATCACCCACAAAAATCTTCTGGCTATTGTTCTGCGGGCGCTCCTGACGCAACCCGGTTGGCCTGTGCTGCGGGTGGCTCGTATGCGGCAGCAGGTGGCCGAGCATGAAGCACAAGCAGGCGCGGCCGGTCGTCATCGACGCCGGCCGCGCTGGATCACAGGTGCTGATGACTGCCAGGTTCTTGAATATCTTAAGTGCGGCTAATTCGCGGACGACCCTGGGCTGGTCGGAGCGGCTTGTTTCACCGCCCACCCGCCTGCTTGTCTGCCGGCCGGCATGAAGTGGCCATCCGGGCGCCAGGGACTCAGATCTTCTTGATCGTGGCGTCGA
This sequence comes from Pseudomonadota bacterium, assembly GCA_046045865.1. Taxonomy (GTDB): domain Bacteria; phylum Pseudomonadota; class Gammaproteobacteria; order Burkholderiales; family Burkholderiaceae_C; genus Sphaerotilus. The sequence goes on from JBJOKY010000042.1 coordinate 16,439, forward strand.
GTTTCTTCAGTTCCATGCGGGCCATGGCCAGGTTGCCGTGGCGGCGGTCGATCGCGATATAGATGAAGACTTCGCGGTTGATGCTCAGCGGACGGATCAGGTGATATTGGCTGTTGAGGCTGATGAGGATGTCCTCGATATTCTCGTTGGCCAGTCCGACGGCCTTCATCGCCTTCAGCTTGGCCTGTACCACCTGGGTATTGGCGGCAGATGCGGCTTCGATGTCGAAACTGCCGGTGGTCATCGATTCGAACATCATGCCGCTGGTCGAGTCGACCAGTGCGGAGGCGATGAAGCCGTCGAGATCACGCAGGGTATGCAGGGTGCGGGAGGTGGTCGTGGCCAAGGGTGGATTCCTGTTCGTTGATGGAGCCAAACTTGATGCTTGTTTGGTCTGAGGACCATCCTACTGACTCCGGGAGGATTTTCGAGTGCCCGCTTATAATTTTCATGTGAATTTATGGGCACTCCATGGCTTGAGTTATTCGCCCCTTTTTCGAGGGCTGGACAATTGCCGGAAATGAATCTTCACAATGAATTCAGGGCAATATTTCTGCTTTCGTGGCAAGTTCGTGAACTGCGCCGCGCAGGATGGGCGGGTTGCCGGTGTGAATATGATGCCAATTCGGATGGAAAATCCATAATGATTTTGTGGAAATATCGGGCGACCGTTCTCAGGTGTCGCCGTGCCTTCCCCGAGGCTCGCACGCTCTTCAGCGCCGCAACACCGGCTTGAGCGCCACGCCGGTGTGGCTGCGGCTCTTCACCACCTGCTCGGGCGTGCCGGCCGCCACGATGCCCCCACCGCCCGAGCCCCCCTCGGGCCCCAGGTCGACAACCCAGTCGGCCTCGGCGATCACGTCCAGGTCGTGCTCGATCACCACCACGCTGTGGCCGCCGTCGACCAGGCGGTGCAGCACCTTGATCAATTGCTCCACGTCGGCCATGTGCAGGCCCACGGTCGGTTCGTCGAGCACGTACAGGGTGTGCGGCACCTTCTGGCCGCGCTTGGTGACGTCGTCGCGCACCTTGCTCAGCTCGGTGACCAGCTTCATGCGCTGCGCCTCACCACCGCTCAGCGTGGGGCTGGGCTGGCCGAGCGTGAGGTAGCCCAGGCCGACGTCCTGCATCAGCTGGATCGGGTGGCCGATGCCGGGCATGCTGGCGAAGAAGTCCACCGCCTCGTCCACCTCCATCTGCAGCACGTCGCCGATGCTCTTGCCGCGCCAGCTCACCGCCAGCGTCTCGGGGTTGAAACGAGCGCCGTGGCACAGGTCGCAGGGCACTTTCACGTCGGGCAGGAAGGCCATCTCGACCGTGCGCATGCCCTGGCCTTCGCAGCCGGAACAGCGCCCGTCACCGGTGTTGAAGCTGAAGCGCCCGGCGGC
>JBJOKY010000270.1:0-6477 GCA_046045865.1 Pseudomonadota bacterium
GCGCGTGGCGCTGATCATGAAGACGCTCACCAACCCGTTCTTCGTGGAGATGGAGCGTGGCGCCCGCCGTGGGCAGCGGGAATTCGGCCTGGACCTGCAGGTCAGGACCGCCACGCAGGAAACCTCGATCGACCAGCAGATCCAGCTGGTGGACAGCGAGATCCGGGCCGGAGCACGCGCCATCGTCATCGCCCCGGGCGACTCGACGCGGCTGGTGCCCGTGCTCAAGCGCGCGCAGGACGCCGGCATCCACATCGTCAACATCGACAACCGGCTCAACGCCACCGCCATGGCGGCCGCCGGCATGCGCCCGGTGCCCTTCATCAGCGTGGACAACGAACGTGGTGCCTTCCTGGCCGTGCAGCACCTCGCTGCACGTGTCAGGCAGCCCACCCAGGCCGCCATCATCGAAGGCATACGCACGGCGGACAACGCCCAGCAGCGCCGCCGCGGCGCCGAACGCGCCCTGCGCGAGCATGCGCACATCAGCCTGGTGGCCACCGAATCGGCCAACTGGAAGATCGACGAGGCCTATGCCGTGGCGGGCGCCCTGTTCAAGCGCCACCCCCATATCGGCGTGCTGTTCTGCGCCAACGACATGATGGCCATCGGCGCGATCAAGTTCCTGCAGGAGACCGGCCGCACCGGCGTGCTGGTGGCCGGCTTCGACGCGCTCGACGAGGCCAGGACGGCCATCCGCGCCGGGCAGATGACCGTCACGGTCGACCAGCAGGCGGCCGAACAGGGCTATCTGGGCATCCGGACCGCCCGGCGGCTGATCGACGGTGACGAAACGGTGGCACTGGAGCACGAGGTCGACGCCAGGCTGGTCACCGGGCAGATGCTCAAATGATCAGGGCGCTGGCCGCCCTGCGCAGCTGGCGATGGCGCCGGAGCAGTTTTGCCGTGCAGCTGGCAGGCAGCCTGCTGCTCATCAGCGCCCTGCCTGCGCTGGTCTACTACCAGGTGTTCTCGACCACGGCGGAACAGACCATCCTGGACCTGGCGGCGCGCAACAGCCTGCAGACGCTGCGCAACCAGAAGGACTACCTGCTGCTGCAGTTCGACCAGATCGAGTCGCTGGCGGCGAACCTGTCGCAGGTGGACGAGATCAGCGCCACGCTGGCGCGCCTGAACACCCAGCCGCAGGAGACCAGCTACGACATCCTGGCCACCAAGGCGCGCATCGGCTACCTGCTGAGCAACTACCGCAACCTGGGCGGCCTGGTGTCGATCGACATCTTCACGCTCGGCGACCACCATTTCCACGTCGGCGACACCCTGGCCGAACCGGACGAGCGCGCCAGCCTGCGCGACAGCCTGTGGGACCGCACCATACGCTCCGGCAGCGTCGTGACCTGGCACGGCGTGGAGGACAACGTGCAGAAGTATTCGAGCACGCAGAAGGTGCTCAGCGCGTCCAGGCTGCTCATGAGCGCGAGCTCCTCGTGGCTCAAGGCCGAGCCGGTCGCGATGCTGCTCGTCAGCTACTCGACCGACCACCTGCACGACCACCTGGGTCGCGTCAGCCTGGGTGCAGGTGCCTATCTGCTGGTGCTCGACGACCAGCACCGCCTGATCTACCACCCTGACAAGCGCCGCATCGGCCAGCGCGCCTCGCCCGAGTTCGCGCAGCTGCTGGTGGGCGCCAGCGGCTCGCACACCCAGTGGCTGGACGGCACGGAGATGCTGCTGAGCTACGAGCACATCGCCGACAAGAACTGGTACGTCGCCAGCGTCATCCCCAAGCAGACCCTGCTGGCGCCGATGGCCCCGCTGCAGCGTGTCGCCCTGCTGATGCTGGCGGCCGTGCTGGTGCTGGTGCTGGCCTTCCTGCGCCTGGTGACGGTGCGGGTGATCGCGCCCATCGGCGACATCGCGGCCGGCTTCAGGAACTTCCAGCTCGCCCGCATCGTGCCGGGCTGGCGCATGCACGTGCCCCGGTCGCTGGCGTCCATCCGCGACCTGACGCAGTGGTTCAACACGTTCCTCGACACCATGGAGCGCCGCCAGGAGTCCGACACCCGGCTGCGCATCGCGGCCACCGCGTTCGAGTCGCAGGACGGCATGTTCGTCACCGACGCCCGGCTGGTGATCCTGCAGGTCAACCACGCGCTGTGCGCCACCACCGGCTACCAGCCCGGCGAGCTGATCGGCCACCCGCCCGACATCTTCTGCGCCGACGCCCAGGGCTGCGCGCTGCTGGCGCAGATGCAGGGGCTCGTCGGGCAGGACGGCGCCTGGCAGGGCGAGGTCGCCCTGCGGCGCAAGTCGGGCGAACGCTACCCGGCCTGGGTATCCATCACCGGGGTGCGCAACGAGCAGCAGGTGATCACCCACCATGTCGCGACGCTGTCCGACATCACCCAGCGCAAGGCGCGCGAGGAGGAGATCCGGCAGCTGGCCTTCTACGACGCCCTGACCGGCCTGCCCAACCGCCGCCTGCTGGGCGACCGGCTGCAGCAGGCCCTGCTCGGCTGCGCACGCCGCAGGCAGGGCGCGGCCCTCATGCTCCTGGACCTGGACAAGTTCAAGACCCTGAACGACACGCTCGGGCACGACGTCGGCGACTCGCTGCTCAGGCAGGTGGCCGCCCGGCTGGTGGCCTGCGTGCGCGAGGTCGACACCGTGGCGCGCCTGGGCGGCGACGAGTTCGTCGTGCTGGTGGAAGGCCTGGGCGCCTCGACCGTCGACCAGGCCGCACAGGCCGAGCACATCGCGCTGAAGATCCTGCGCGCGCTGCGCGACAGCTATGCGGACCTGGGCGGGCTGGACTACCAGTGCAGCGCCAGCCTGGGCATCACGCTGTTTGCCGACGCGAACTGCCGCAGCGACGAGCTGATGAAGCAGGCCGACATCGCGCTGTACCAGGCCAAGGAGGCCGGGCGCAACACCCACCGCTTCTTCGACCCGGCCATGCAGGCGCACGTGCTGGACCGCGCGGCGCTCGAGGCCAGCATCCGCCTGGGCCTGCAGCGCGGCGAGTTCCGGCCCCATTTCCAGCCCAAGGTCGGGGTGGACGGCAAGCCGGTGGGCGCCGAGCTGCTGCTACGCTGGCACCATCCGCAGCGTGGCCTGGTCCAGCCCGGCGCCTTCATCGGTGTGGCCGAGGAAACCGGCCTGATCGTGCAGCTGGGCCGGCAGGTCCTGCAGGCGGCGTGCCGGCAGCTGGCGGCCTGGGCCCGCCACGCCGAGCTGGGCCGGCTGGGCATCGCCATCAACGTCAGCGCGCGCGAATTCAGGCAGGCCGACTTCGTCGCGCGGGTCCTGGACGCCCTGGACACCGCCGGCGCCGATGCGGCCCGCCTGACCCTGGAGATCACCGAAAGCCTGCTGGTGGACAACGTCAAGGAAACGGTCGACAAGATGACGCAGCTGCAGGCCCGCGGCATCAGGCTGTCGCTGGACGATTTCGGCACCGGCTATTCATCGCTGTCCTACCTCAAGCGCATGCCGCTGCGCGAGCTCAAGATCGACCAGTCCTTCGTGCACGACGTGCCGGACGATGCCAACGCCGCCACCATCGCGCGCGCCGTCATCAGCCTGGGGCGCGAGCTCGGCCTGCACGTGGTGGCCGAGGGCGTCGAGACCGCCGCGCAACACGAGTTCCTGAAGGCCGCCGGCTGCCAGTTCTTCCAGGGCCACCGCTTCGGCGCGGCGCTGCCGGCGGCCGATTTCGAGCGCCTGGTGGTCGGCATGACGGCTGCGCCGCTGGCCGCATGACCGCCACCACCCCCACCCTGGTTGCCCAGGCGCTGAGCGCGCCGCAGCTCGGCCATGCGCTCGGCCAGGTGCTGGTGGTGGCCGAGTTCGCCGCCATCGTCGCCTTCATGCTCTCGGGCCTGATCGAGGCGGCGCGGCGCGAGCTCGACGCGGTGGGCGTGTGTGTCGTCGCCGGGCTGACCGCCTTTGGCGGCGGCACGCTGCGCGACGTGCTGCTGGATCGCCGGCCCTTCTTCTGGGTCGAGCACGGCGCCTGGCTGTGGCTGCTGTTCGCCCTGTGCCTGGGCGGCATGCTGGTGCTGCGGGTGCGCCACTTCGCGCTGACCGAACGTGCCATGCAGTGGCCCGACGCGCTGGGCCTGGGCCTGTTCACCGCCAGCGGCACGCAGATCGCCCTGGCGCAGCAGATGCCGGCCCTGGTGGCCGTGCTGATGGGCGTGATCACCGCCACCTTCGGCGGCGTGCTGCGCGACATCGTGTGCAACGAGATCCCGTCACTGTTTCGCGACCACCGCCCCTACGCCCTGTGCGCCTTCGCCGGTGGCTGGGTCGCGGTGGCGGCGACGCGACTGGACGCGTCGCACTGGCTGGTGCTGGCCGCTGCCGCCGGCCTCACGGCCGGGCTGCGGTTGCTGGTGCTGGCAACCGGCTACCGCCTGCCCGGCTGGGTGCGCTGAAGCAGGCCGCGGCCAGCCCGCTGGCCGGCCGCCTGCACGATCACTTCGGCAGTACGCGGCGCACACCCTGGTCGGCCGTGGCCAGGCGCGACTCGCGCGCATCCAGGATGACCGGCAGGCTGGTCTCGATCCAGTCTGCCAGCGACCGCACATGTTCACCCACCTGCCGGCCCAGGGGCGTGAGTGTGTATTCCACGTGCGGCGGCACCGTGGCGTACGACTTGCGGTCGACAAAACCGTCCGCTTCCAGCCATTTCAGCGTCTGGGACAACATCTTCTCGCTCACGCCGCCGACCTTGCGGCGCAGTTCGCTGAATCGGTGCACGTCGTCCATCAGCACGACCAGCAGCAGCACGCCCCAGCGGCTGGTGACGTGCTGCAGCACCTCGCGCGACGGGCATTGGGCCGACAGCAGTTCACCGCGCCGCGCCCGCGCGGACAGCGACGCCGGTTGCTCGGTGGTCCTGACGCTCTTGCTGCTCTCCATGCTTACCTCCGGGTACGTACTTACTATAAGTGAGTCTTGTGGCTATTCTGACGGCCTTGCTCATCCACCACCCAGGACACCACCATGACCACCGTGATCACAGGCGCCACCGGCCAGCTCGGCCGCCTCGTCATCGACCAGCTGCTGCGCAGCCAGGCACCCGCCAGCATCGTCGCTGCGGTGCGCAACCCGGCCAGGGCCGCCGACCTGGCCACCCGCGGCGTGCAGGTGCGCCAGGCCGACTACAGCCAGCCCGAGTCGCTGGCCGGTGCCCTGGCCGGAGCCGATCAGGTGCTGCTGATCTCGTCGAGCGAGATCGGCCAGCGCGCCGCGCAGCACCGCGCGGTGATCGATGCGGCCGTGCGCGCCGGAGTCAGGCTGCTGGCCTACACCAGCGTGCTGCACGCGAGCGGTTCGGCGCTCGGCCTGGCCCTGGAACACGTCCAGACCGAGGCCTACCTGAAGGCCAGCGGCCTGCCCCACGTGCTGCTGCGCAACGGCTGGTACACCGAGAACTACGCCGCCTCGGTGCCCGCCGCCCTGGCGCACGGGGTGCTGCTGGGCAGTGCCGGCGAGGGCCTCATTGCCTCGGCCGCACGGGCCGACTATGCCGCCGCCGCCGCCGCGGTGCTGACACGCGCCGACCAGGCCGGCAAGGTCTACGAACTGGCCGGCGACACGGCCTACACCCTGACCGAGTTCGCCGCCGAGGTGGCACGCCAGTCCGGCAAGCCGGTGGCCTACAGGAACCTGCCGCAGGCCGAGTACGAGGCCGCGCTGCTGGGCTTCGGCCTGCCGGCACCCATCGCCGCGCTGCTGGCCGACTCGGACACCGCCGCGTCCAGGGGCGCCCTGCACGATGCCGGCAAGCAGCTGTCCACCCTGCTCGGGCGCCCGACCACCCCTCTGGCGACGACCATCGCCGCCAGCCTGCAGGGCTGAGCGGCCCGGCAGCAAGGAGCCGGCACCTCAAGGGCATGGCCATGAAAGGCGGCCATGAAAAAAGCCCCTGCAGAGGGGCTTTCCCCGGGGGCTTGATCTGTCGTGAGCCTACCTGATCGGCCCGGGGGTGAAGGGAATCGAATAACATGAATACATCGTTGATTTATATAAATAATTCAAGATTGATATTCAAGATACCCAACTCATTACCCACACAAAGCAATGCGCTACCCCACCACCACCTTTGAAATCGCGCGCTCGTAGTCCGCCCGGCTGGCCACCTCGCGCTGCTGGTCGTACAGCGCCAGCAGATCCCGCAGGGCCTGCACCAGGTCGTCAGGAGCCAGGGCGCCCGACTGGATGACCTGCGCCAGCGGCAGCACCTCGGGGCCGATGCCGGCGCGGCCCATGGCGGCGGCAATGGCCACCATGCGGCGCAGCGTGCGCAAGTCGCGCGGGCTGGCCCGGCCGGCTGCCAGGGCGCCCAGGCTCATCAGCTCGATGGTGCGCAGGCTTTCCAGGTCAGCCGGCGCGGTCGGCTTGCTCATCATGGCCAGGCGAACCGGGTTCAGGTCCGGGTCAATCCTGCGGCGGCGGCAGTGCTTGCGCACTTGTGGGGCTCCTTGGGCGATGGGATCAGCCAGAACA
>JBJOKY010000271.1:0-6444 GCA_046045865.1 Pseudomonadota bacterium
AAGTGGTAGCGCGGCTGGCCAAAGACCTGAGCAGCCTGCACCAGCCGCCGGGCGAAGGCTACGGACTCTCGCAGCAATGGAATTTCGATGGGGCTCATGGTGCAAGGTCCACGGACATCATCGTGCGCGTGGCCACCAGGGCATGGGCACGGCCTTGGCAGCCAAGGCCCAGACCAGCAGGAACAGCACGGCGCTGTTGAAGGCAAAGGACATGGCCGCGCCCTGCAGCCCGTGGTGCGTGGTCATGAACCAGGACACGCAGCAGCCCATGACCGCCGCTGTGGCCGAGGCTACCGACAGCCGCCCGGTGCGTTCCGCATAGAACAGGTAGTTCACCACCGACGTGTACAGGCCCTGCAGCACGAAGCCGCCCACCATCCACGGGATCAGCGCCCGCGCCGGGGCGTAGCGCGGGCTGATGAGTTGCTCGAACAGCAGGTGTGCGGCCGCGGCCACCACCAGACCCAGCAGCGCCAGCGCGGCAAAGAGCAGGTAGGTACGGCGCACGATCATGCGGCGCACGGCCTCGTCGTTCTTGGCCAGTTGCTCGAACAGCCACGGCGCCAGCGCCTTGTTGAGCGGTTCCGTAAGCGCCACCATGGCCATGCCGATCTGCATGGCCACCATGTAGAAGCCCAGGCTCTCTGCCCCCAACAAGGACGACACCACCAGCCGGTCCAGGTAGCCGATGGTGGTGCCCGCCACGATGTGCGGCAACAGCGGCAGGCCAAAGGCCAGCAGGGCCTTCAGCTGCGTGCGTTCGAAACGCAGGGTGAACAGGCCCCGCCGGTGGCACATCCAGGCACCAAAGGCGGCACTGGCTCCCAGCGCCGCGGTGTAGGACCCGGTGCGGGCCCAGGCCTCGGCCAACACCCACACCACCAACACGCTGCCCAGGCCCAGTTCCAGCACGCCCTGGATGAGCCGGGCCTGCAGGTAGCGCACGGGCTGTCCAGAGGACTGGAACAGCGCCAGCCACACCAGGCACAGGTTCATGAAGAAGGCCGCCACCACCGCCAGCAGCGAAGGGGCCAGCGGCAGGTCCAGCACACGTTCCAGCAAGGGGTGCAGCAGCCCGGTGGTTGCCAGCGCCAAGGCGTGCGACAGCGCCAGCACGCCCAGGGCCGTGCCCACCAGGGGCGCGAAAGCCGCAGGCTCCGTCTTGAAGTAGCGCACCGAGACGAAGCCGTGTGCGCTGAGGCTGGCGAAGTTGCCTAGCAGCGCCGTGAACATCAGGAAGGACGTGACCTCGCCGAACTGCGCCGGCGACAGGTGCCGCGTGAGCACCGGCAGCAGCAGGAACGGCGTCGCGCCCGCGACCGCAAAGGCGCAGGCATAGATGACGACCGACCGCCTGACGCCGCTCACGCACGCCCAACGAAGTGCCTCATGATCTCCAGCCCCACGCGGCCGCTCTTTTCCGGGTGGAACTGGAAGCCGGTGATGTTGTCGCGGCGGATGGCGGCCGTGATGGAGTGGCCGCCGAAGGCGTAGGTGGCAAGCAGGTGTTCGGGGTCGGCAGGGCGCACGTGGAATGAGTGCACCAGATAGACCGCGGCGCTGGCCGCATGCGACTGCAGCACGCTGCCTTCGCAGGCGGTGGCGTGGCCTGGGGCGATGGCGGTCCAACCAATGAAGGGCACCTTGAGGGGTTGGTCGTCGGTGGAGCGGTGCGGAATGGCCACCACCTCGCCCGGGATCAAGCCCAGGCCTTCATGCTGGCCGAACTCCTCGCTGGCCGTGGCCAGCATCTGCATGCCCAGGCAGATGCCCAGGAGCGGCTTGCCCGATTGCGCATAGGCCTTGATGGGCTCCACCAGGCCACGCTCGCGCAGGCCGCGCATGCCATCGGCAAAGGCGCCCACGCCAGGCAGCACCAGGCCGTCGGCCTGGCTGATGACCTGCGGGTCGGCGCTGAGAACGATCTCTTCTGCGCCGCTGACTTCCAGCGCACGCTGCACGCTGTAGAGGTTGCCGACACCGTAGTCGACGACGATGATGCGCTTGGCCATCAGAGTTCCCTCACCGGGATGCCGGCGGAACGCGCGGTCTGGCGCAGCTCGGGCATGGTGGTGCGTTTGTAGTGCAGGGCGTCGGCAAAGGCCACGGCGTCGGCGCCGGCGCCCACCACCTGCGACAGGTGGGCAGGCTCGCCGTAGCCGCCGCTGGCGATGACGGGTACCTCGACAGCTGCCGACACGGCGCGGACCAGGTCGATGTCAAAGCCCTTGCGCGTGCCTTCGCGGTCGATGGAGGTGACCAGGATCTCTCCTGCACCCATCTCCACGCCGCGGCGCGCCCATTCCACCGCATCCACCCCACTGCGTTCGCGGCCGCAGTCGGTGTAGACCTCCCACTTGCCGGGGGCCTGCTGCTTGGCCTCGATGGACAACACCATGGCCTGCGAGCCGAAGCGGCGCGAGACCTCGGTGATGAGCTCCGGCCGGCGCACGCCGGCGGTGTTGATGGCCACCTTGTCGGCGCCCGCGCGCAGCAGGTCGCTGACATCGTCCACGTTGCGGATGCCACCGCCCACGGTCATCGGCACGAAGACATCGTGCGCGGCGCGGCGCACGATCTCCGTGAGCTTGCTGCGGCCGTAGAGGCTGGCCACGATGTCGATGTAGATGAGTTCGTCGGCGCCCTGCTCGTAGTAGCGGCGCGCGTACTCTTGTGGGTCGCCCATGACGCGCAGCCCTTCCAGGTGCACCCCCTTGATGAGGTTGGGGCCCTTGATGTCGAGCCGCGCGATCAGGCGCACGTTGTTGGCGGTCACACCTGCTCCTCGTCTTGCCAGACCGTGTGGCGCAGCTTCCACAGGCCGTTCTCGTACTTCCACAGGTGCGGGCTGCGGAAGGAGTCGGCCAGGTTGTCGAAGTAGGCGCGGTCCATGATGGGCTGCTCGAACATCTTGCTGGCCTGCGGGAACTCCTTCTCAGGGATGCTGAGGTAGCGGAAGATTTCCTCGGCAAAGCGTTCGGGGAACTCGCCGTCGAAGCGGCGTGCCAGCGCCACGCCTTCCTCACGCAGGATGTCGCCCGAGCGGATCTCCTGCGCCGCGTCGTAGGTGGCTCGGCCGATGCCGAACTTGGTGAAGGTCGTGTAGTAATGGAAATCGTCGATGCGGTCGTCGATGCTGTTGTACTTGCTGTACGTGCCCGGCGTGCGTTCCGGCGAGGCCTGGAAGCCGCCGTGCTCCACCGAGTAGTAGTAGCAGCTCTGCGGGTGCCACTTCAGGTAGTAGCCGGTGTAGTGGACCTCGACCTTCTGCTCCTCGATCTGCGCCGGGTTGGGTGGCAGGTACGGTTGCAGTTCGTGGCTGTCGACGCCGAATTTCTCCTGCAGATCGGCCAGGGAGGTGCCGCCCAGGTAGATCTTGGACTTGTCGTCCGACGTGAAGTAACTCCAGTCGCGCTTGGCACTCTGCGTATCGGCGATGGGGTTGCCGTACTCGGCCTCGTTCTCGCCGTAGAAAACCAGCGGGATCTTGTGCAGCAAGGCCATCTTCGGCGCCAGTGCCTTCTGGCCGAAGATGAACGGCTGGAAGGGGTGGAACAGGTTTTCCACCGCCAGACGCGTGACGAGTCTGTGCACACGCCCGTTGGGCGTGCAGAGGAAGTTGTCGAAACCGGCATGCAGCCAGCTCTGGAAGTTCTTCCAGCCCCACTCGGTGTAGATGTGCGGCGCCCAGGTCACCGTCAGCGGGTGCATGCCGTACTTGTACTTGAGCACGTGGGCGGCATAGAAGCTGTCCTTGCCGCCTGAGCCGGGAACGATGCAGTCATAACTGCCATCCTTGCTGCGGTGGCGATTGCACAAGTCGATCAATTGGCGCTCGCGCTCGGCCCAGTCGATCGATCCGTGCTTCTGCTCGGCCATGCGGCAGGCGTCGCAGATGCCTTCGGCATCGAAATTGATCGTCTGCTTCTTGCTGTCCTTGGTGTGTGCGTACTCCACGGCCGAATTGGGCCGCTGGTTGGAGATGATGCAGCGCTTGCAGAAGCCCACACGCATGGGCAGGCCGTACTTGGCGGATTCCGGAGTGTCGGTCTGGAAGTCGGAGAGGTTGATCTCGCGGCGGCGGGGGTACAGATTCATCGGGATCCTCCGGAAATTTGCCTGGCAAAGGTTTCGAAATCCTCGAGCGTGTCGATGTCGATCGACCGCTCACGGGGCATGACATGGGCCACCGTCTCGGGGCCTAGAAAGCTGCCCATGCGGCGCAGCGCATCGGTTCCGGCAGCGTAGACGGCGCCGTTGAGCACGAACACCGGCGGCAGATCCTGGCGCCGTGTGGCAGCAGGCATGTCCAGCAGGGGACGCAGCCTGGCGTGTTCACTCAGGCTGAACATCCAGTAGGGGCTCTCCGCTGCCAGGCTGACCGAGACGCAGGCCGGTGCCTGCGCAGCCAGCATGCGCTGGACAGCGGCATCGATGTCAGCCGCTTCACGCGCCGGTGAGGTTGGCTGCAGCAGCACCACGATATCGTGCCGCGGCAGCCGGTCCAGTGCGTGCATCACCACGTCCACCGACTTGGCCTCGTCGCCAGCCAGAGCGGCGGGGCGACGGAAGGGCACTTCGCAGCCGCAGTCTTCAGCCACCCGAGCGATCGTGTCGTCGTCGGTGGACAGCACCACGCGGTCGACGCAAGCGGCAGCACGGGCAGCGGCGATGGTGAAATCGATCAGCGGCCGACCTTGCACCGGGCGCAGATTCTTGCCAGGCAGGCCCTTGGAGCCGCCACGCGCGGTGATCAGCGCCAGCACGCTGAGTCCATCGATCACTTGAACACCTCCTCGAAATCCAGGTTGGCGCGCTCGAAGTCGGGCATGCGGCCGATGTCCAGCCAGTAGCTGCTGACGTGGTGGCTGCGCACGCGCTGGCCACCGGCGATGAGCGCGTCGAACAGGGCCGGCATGTCGAAGGGGCGACCGTGCGGCACATGGGTCAGGCTCTGCGGAGAAAGCACGTAGATCCCGGCGCTGACCATGTAGCGCTGCGTCGGCTTTTCCTCGATCGATTCGATGAGGCCGTCGCGCTCTCGCACCACGCCGAAGGGCACCTGCATCTCGAAGGGCCGCACGCCCATGGTGGCATGGGCCTGGGCCGCCACGTGGTGGTCCACCATGCGGCCATAGTCTTCCTTTGTCAGCAGATCGGCGTTGGTCACCACCACCGGCGCGGAGGGCGGTTCGGGGAGCAGGCTCAGCGGGCCGGCGGTACCTAGGCGCTCCTGTTCGCGCAGATAGCGTATGTCGATGCCCATGGCCGCACCGTCGCCGAAATGCGCCTCGATCTGCTCGGCCTTGTAATTCACCGCCAGGTAGATGCGCTCGAAACCCTGCTCGGCGATCAGCCGCACGATGGTTTCAAGGATGGGCCGCGAACCCACCGTGAGCATGGGCTTGGGCACGTCACGCGTCAGCGCGCCCAACCGCGTGCCCAGGCCGCCTGCCATGATCACCACCCAGTTGGGTCGGCGCGGCGAGTCGAAGAAGTCGCCAAACAGTTCCAGCCCCACCACGCACCGCTCGGCGTCCAGCACCGGCATCTGGTGCAGGCCACGGCGGCGCATCGCCGCGAGGATGGCGGCGCGGCCGTCGCCGACGCTGGCACAGGTGGGATTGCGGTGCATGGCCTGCGCCACCGGCGCCTCCAGCGCCACGCCCTTGAGCAGCGCACGGCGAATGTCGCCGTCGCTGAGCGTGCCGAGCAAGCGGCGCTGCGGATCCACCACCAGGGCGATCTGACTGCCGGTGCGGTCGATCACCGCCAGGGCGTCACGCACCTGGGCCTGCGGCCCGACCAGCACGTCCGGCCAATTCTTCATGTTGCTGCTTTCGAACTGGCGCACAGGGCGCGAGCGGGAACGCCGGCGACGACGCCGCTGCTCACGTCGCTGGCGACGGCAGCACCCGCTGCCACCACCACGCGCGCCGCCAGATGGATGCCCTGGCGCACCACGGCGCCAGCACCGACGTGGGTTTCTTCACCCACTTGAACCTCACCGCAAAGCACGGCGCCAGGTGCGATGTGCGCGAAGGCACCTACCTGCGCGTGGTGTTCGACCACGGCACGCGTGTTGACGATGGCACCGTCGCCGACCTGGGCACAAGGCTGCACCACGGCGCCGGCCAGCACCTGGGTGCTGGGGCCCAGTTCGGCCGAAGCCGCAACGATGGCGCCAGGGTGACGCACCTCGGCGAAGGTCCAGCCCAGGGCACTCAGGCGATGCTGCACGCGGCGGCGCAGCGTACCCTGCACCACGCTGGCGGCTGTACCCGGGCCGCCGATGCCGTTCGCCAGTTCGATGCCGCGGCCGCGGTGGGCGTCCAGCACGGCGTCATCGCCCAGCACCGGCAGTCCCAGCACGCATGTGCCGGACTTGGCCGGGTCGCCGTCGACGAAACCGAGCACGGTACGGCCGGCGGCGAGCAGGGCGTC